>NZ_JACHDC010000062.1:0-1212 GCF_014200875.1 Paraburkholderia sp. HC6.4b | reverse complement strand
GGAAGCGCTGATCAATGGACCAACTGCCCAAGTTGCAGACGAGATGCCGTCGAATTTTCCGGATGACGAAGCGAATCGATGCTCAACTCGGTGAATTGGACGCGCAAACGAGGCTCCCTGCTCGCATTTTTTATACGCATGACGGATTGCTCCCATGGACCGATCGCGACAGATTTCGCGCAATCACCAGATTCGCAAGAGCGAACAGGCTGAACAGTTGCGCGGTGTTCTTGGCCAAGCCCTTGTATCGCGTCTTGCGATGGTGAAACAGGTTCTTGACGATATGGAATGGATGCTCAACCCGCGACCGGATCTGCGCCTTGGTTCGCTCGACCGCGATCACCAGGTTCTTCAGCGCCCCGTCCTGCATCGCCTTGATCTTTCCCCGCTTGGCAGCGACGTGCCACTTCACGGTCTTGCCCGCCATTTCCTCGCGCTTGTCTACGCCAATGTAGCCCGCGTCGGCGAACGCCTGCTCTTCATGTCCGTGCAGCAGGGCATGCGCTTGCGATACATCCGACACGTTGGCCGATGTGCCAACCACACTGTGGATCAGGCCCGAATCGGCATCGACGCCAATGTGGGCTTTCATTCCAAAGTGCCATTCGTTTCCCTTCTTCGTCTGATGCATTTCCGGGTCACGACTCTTCCCGGCGTTCTTGGTCGACGGCGGCGCTTCAATGATCGTTGCGTCAACCAGCGTGCCTTCCTTCATCATCAGCCCACGCTCGCACAGCGAGATGCCAATCTCGTCGAACAACTTCCGTGTCAGTTCGTGTTCGATCAGCAGGCGCCGGAATTTCAACAGCGTGGTCGCATCAGGCACGTTCTCAACTGCCAGATCGATGCCGGCGAAGGCTCGCAGCGCGATGCTGTCATACAGCGCGTCTTCCAGTCCTTCGTCCGACAGCCCGTACCACTGTTGCAGGAAGTAGATTCGCAGCATTCGCTCCAGGCCAATCGGCGGGCGGCCTCGCGTGCCCTTCGGATAGTGCGGCTCGATTGCCGACAGCAAGCGCTGCCACGGAACGACCTTCTCCATCTCGGCGAGGAAGCGTTGGCGCCTCGTCACTCGCTTCTTGCCTGCAATTTCCGCTTCGGCGAAGCCGATCTGCCTCTTCATCAGTGTGAGTCTGTTCCGTGAGTTGCCTTCTATAACGTCCTCAGCTACGCCAACGATGACCACCGAGCTGAATAAATCAGCGCTTCCCT
>NZ_JACHDC010000061.1:0-1304 GCF_014200875.1 Paraburkholderia sp. HC6.4b | reverse complement strand
TCCAGCGGCGTATCAGGCGTGAAGCTCCAGTTGCCGTCCTCGTCGACTTCCGTCTCGCCAACCGGCGTGCCGTTGTCGATCACGACGATCGTGTCGCCCGGTTCACCCTTGCCTTCCAGCGTCGGCGTCGTGTCGTCCGTGCTGCCGCCATTGTCCACAGGACCCTGGATCGGACCTTCGTCGTCAATCACTTCGCCAATGACTGGCTGGTCCGGCGCAGTCGTGTCCACGATCACCACGTGCGGCTCCGAGGGCCTGCTTTCGTTGCCCGCGGGATCTCGCTCCACCACCGTGAACTCGTGCTCGCCTTCGTCCAGCGGCGTATCAGGCGTGAAGCTCCAGTTGCCATCCTCGTCGACCTGCGTCTCGCCAACCGGCGTGCCGTTGTCGATCACGACGATCGTGTCACCCGGTTCGCCCTTGCCCACCAGCGTCGGTGTCGTGTCGTCCGTGCTCTCGCCATTGCCCACCGGACCCTGAACCGGACCCACGTCGTCAATCACTTCGCCAATGACTGGCTGGTCCGGCGCAGTCGTGTCCACGATCACCACGTGCGGCTCCGACGGCCTGCTTTCGTTGCCCGCGGGATCACGCTCCACCACCGTGAACTCGTGCTCGCCTTCGTCCAGCGGCGTATCAGGCGTGAAGCTCCAGTTGCCGTCCTCGTCGACCTGCGTCTCGCCAATCGGCGTGCCGTTGTCGATCACGACGATCGTGTCGCCCGGTTCACCCTTGCCCACCAGCGTCGGCGTCGTGTCGTCCGTGCTCTCGCCATTGCCCACCGGACCCTGAACCGGACCCACGTCGTCAATCACTTCGCCAATAACCGGCTGGTCCGGCGCATCAACATCAACATCGGCATCGGCATCGGCATCGGCATCGGCATCGGCATCGGCATCGGCATCGGCATCGGCATCCGCGTCCGCGTCCGCGTCCGCGTCCGCATCGGCATCCGCATCCGCATCCGCATCCGCATCCGCATCGGCGTCAGCGTCAGCGTCAGCGTCCGCATCGGCATCGGCATCAGCATCCGCATCCGCATCCGCATCCGCATCTGCATCTGCATCTGCATCTGCATCGGCATCCGCATCGGCGTCAGCATCCGCGTCAGCATCTGCATCCGCGTCAGCATCTGCATCCGCGTCAGCATCTGCATCCGCATCGGCATCTGCATCCGCATCGGCGTCAGCATCAGCATCCGCGTCCGCATCCGTATCGTCGTCAACTGCACCCGGCGGCGTCTGTTCATCCACTACAGCAGCAGCGCTGCCGCCATTACCACCACCGCTCGCGGCGGCAATCCC
>NZ_JACHDC010000060.1:0-1329 GCF_014200875.1 Paraburkholderia sp. HC6.4b | reverse complement strand
CGCTATTGGCCGAGCACAAGCCGCGCGCCGTGCTGCATTTCGCGGCCGAGAGCCATGTGGATCGCTCGATCCACGGTCCGGCCGATTTCGTGCAAACCAACGTCGTCGGCACCTTCACGCTGCTCGAAGCGACGCGCAGCTACTGGAACACGCTGGGCGTTGCGGAGCGCGCCGCGTTTCGCTTCCTGCACGTGTCGACCGACGAAGTGTTCGGCTCGCTGTCGGCAACCGATCCGCAGTTCTCCGAAACGACGCCTTATGCGCCGAATAGCCCCTATTCGGCGACCAAGGCCGGTTCGGATCACCTCGTGCGCGCCTACCACCACACGTACGGCCTGCCGGTGCTGACCACCAACTGCTCGAACAACTACGGCCCGTACCAGTTCCCCGAAAAGCTGATTCCGCTGATGATCGCCAACGCGCTCGGCGGCAAGCCGCTGCCCGTGTATGGCGACGGGCAGAACGTGCGCGACTGGCTGTACGTCGGCGACCACTGCAGCGCGATCCGTGAAGTGCTCGCGCGCGGCACGCCGGGCGAGACGTACAACGTCGGCGGCTGGAACGAGAAGAAGAATCTCGAGGTCGTGCACACGCTGTGCGACCTGCTCGATAAGCAGCGCCCGAAGGCGGCCGGCTCGTATCGCGACCAGATCACCTATGTGAAAGATCGTCCGGGTCACGACCGCCGTTACGCGATCGACGCCCGCAAGCTCGAGCGCGAACTCGGCTGGAAGCCGGCGGAAACGTTCGAGACGGGGCTCGCCAAAACGGTCCAGTGGTATCTCGACAACCAGCAATGGGTCGACGAAGTCGCTTCGGGCGAATACCGGAAGTGGGTCGAGACCAACTACGCGCAGCGCGCGTAAAGGCACGGCAATGGCGCGCAAAGGCATTATTCTCGCGGGCGGCTCGGGCACCCGCCTGTATCCGATCACGCACGTCGTCTCCAAGCAGCTGCTGCCGGTGTACGACAAGCCGATGATCTACTACCCGCTGTCCACGCTGATGGTGGCGGGTATTCGCGACGTGCTGATCATCTCCACGCCGCAGGACACGCCGCGCTTCGAGGCGATGCTCGGTGACGGCAGCCAGTGGGGCATGAACATCCAGTACGCGGTGCAGCCGTCGCCGGATGGACTCGCGCAGGCCTTCATCATCGGCCGCGAGTTCGTGAACAATGATCCGTCGGCGTTGATTCTCGGCGACAACATCTTCTACGGCCACGATCTCGCGAAGCAACTCGAACGCGCCGACGATCAGACCGACGGCGCCACCGTGTTCGCGTATCACGTGCAGGATCCGGAACGCTACGGCGTGGTCGAATTCGAC
>NZ_JACHDC010000059.1:0-1513 GCF_014200875.1 Paraburkholderia sp. HC6.4b | reverse complement strand
ACTGATATGGTCGCTGCGTGTCAATAAGAGAAACAGTTATTGAATCCCAAGGGTAATCGGACGATGCGGCACAAGTCCGTTGCAGCGACGATGGATCAGACTGATATCCGTGGGTTGGTTACCACCGTGCATCGATCCGTCAGGGAAGCTGCCTCGCTCTAGTGACGCAGGTTGCCCGCAGGCCTTCTGTACGTAGTGTCGACGAGGATTCTTCCTATCGTGAGCCGTACCGCATCGCCGGATTACCCTTTTATTTGATGCCCTGCTGTCATTCAGTGCGGCGCGCAAGACGGTGCCATGCGGGCGATCGCCCAGACGAAGCCGGCCAGTTCGCGCGCTACGGCGACGCATACCTTGTTGGCCTGGACGCCGCGGCTACGCAGTCGCTGGAACCTCGCGCACAGGCGAACCTGCGCCTTCCAGGCGTGTTCACGGATTGGCTGCGCGAGCGCTCGCTGGCGTGTGCGCAGCTCGTTGCTCAAGCGTGGTGCGAACCGGTAGTTCCAGGCTGATTCGGTAAGCAGTCGACGCGCGTGCGCGTTGCCGGTCTTGGTAATCGCACCGCGTCGCACACTGGCGCCGCTGGAATGCTCGGAGGGCACCAGTCCGAGGTAGCCCATGAGCTGGCGGGCAGTAGCAAAACGCCCGATATCGCCGATCTCGGCTACCAGTCCGATGGCACTGACGGTGTCGATGCCGCGCAGGGCGCGTAGTGCAGCTACTACCGATGCGACCTGTTCACTTAGTGCGCTGTGCTCCAGTGCACCGCTGAGGCGTTCCACGCGAGCGTGGGTGTCCTCGACGGCATGCTGATATTCGGCAAACGCCAGTTGGTCGGCGCATTGCTCAAACCGCTGATCGGCAATCCAGCGCAGATGCATGCGGCTCCATGCTGTCTTGCCGGGATAGGCACGTCCATGGCGCAGGAGGAATGCCTTCAGTTGCTGACGCGCCTTGAGCCGCATGTTCACGGCATCTTCGCGGGCACGCCACAGATTGCGCAGTGCTTCGTGCGCGGCATCGGGTACCCAGATCGCCTTGAGTTCGCCGGCACGCGACAGTTCAGCCAGGCGCAGGCAGTCGCGCCGGTCGTTCTTGATCCGGTCTGCGCCTCGATGTGGGATCAGCGACGGAGCGATCACCTCGACCTGATAACCACGATCAGTGAGCTCGCGATACAAGCCATAGCCGGTTGGCCCGGCCTCGTATACCACACTGACCTGTGCAGCTTCGCCGTACTTGCGCAGAACCTTCAACACGGCCGCCACGTCGTGACGGATGGTTCCGACAAACCGGGCAGGCTCCCGACCGGGTTCGCACACCGCAATCGAGATGGTGTCCTTGTGCACGTCCAATCCGACAAAAAACTTGATAATCTTGTCCATGGCCCGTCTCCTGAAGTTCTGCGCCTGGCCCACCCAGGCGTATGTGGCTCGGCACACTTCGGTGCGCAACCCACGATACCCGAGACGGGCCCCTGCGGTCTTCACTCAGCAGCGACCATTATGTCTAG
>NZ_JACHDC010000058.1:0-1537 GCF_014200875.1 Paraburkholderia sp. HC6.4b | reverse complement strand
GTGGGCAAGGGTGAACCGGGCGACACGATCATCGTGATCGACAACGGCACGCCGGTTGGCGAGACGGAGGTCGACGAGGACGGCAACTGGAGCTTCACGCCTGATACGCCGCTGGACGAAGGCGAGCACCAGTTCACGGTGGTGGAGCGTGACGAGGCGGGCAACGAAAGCAAGCCTTCGGAGTCGCACGTGGTGATCGTGGACACGACCCCGCCGGTGATCAGGCCGGTGATCTGGGCGGTGATCGACGACGTGGGCCCGCTGAAGGGGGTGATCTCCCCGGGCGGGACGAGCGACGACACGCAGCCGAAAATCTGGGGCTCGGCGGAGCCGGGCAGCACGGTGACGGTGTATGACGGTGACCAGGTCCTGGGACAGACGACGGCTGATGACGATGGCAATTGGAGTTTCACGCCGGAGCAGCCGCTGGCCTATGGCCCGCATGAACTGACGGCGGTGGCGACGGGCGCGGCGGGCAACCAGAGCGAGCCGAGCGAACCGTTCGGTTTCTCGTTGGGGGCAGATACCCCCACCGTAATTTATGAGGACTTTAGTGGGGCTCCGGTTGGTTCCCTTGGTAAGGGACTTACCCTCGGCTTATTGCACATCAGCACTATCAATCAGGCGAGCGATTGGCAGGGGATATCCCCCGCCGGGTTTGTTGGGCCAATTACTAAGCCCACTAGCAACGCGTTGGGTGTGAGCGGAGCCGTGTATGTCGGTTTGGAAGATGGCTACACCGCAAGCTCCATTACATTCACTGTGGGCGATAGTGACACCAGTGGCAACGTGATCAGGTTCATCGGCACCGACGGTAAGATAATCTTGACTGGGACCTTCGGATCGAAAACGGCACATACGGTCACGTTCACTATGCCGGAAGGAATGGTCTTTACGGGGTTCCAGTTAGTTTCTGGCTCCAACGGCACTCAGGCCGGTGGCAAGGACTACTTCTTCGTGGATGACATCGCTATTACGCTTGAGACTTTTGGGGGGGGAGTTACCGGTCTATCAATAACCGAGGAAGAGCAGAGTGCTGATGCAGTTGTAATGTCTGTTGAAGACGTTGCTGATGACGCGGTCGTTGATCAGGACGCGGTTTTGGACCAGGACATTACTTCTGGTCAGAACCCTGTAGCGGATCACGACACACAGGACAGCCAGGAAGCAACCGCCGAGGCCGATCCGGTCGTCCCGGCAGAATCGGTCCTCGCCGTGCAAGACGACGGTCAGGTACACGTCGAACATGACGGCGAAGGCGAGATTCTGGATCTGACTCGCATTGGGCAGACGCCGTTGTCCGTCGAGGTCATCGATCTGACGGGCACGGGCGACAACACGCTCAAGCTTTCGCTGGGCGATGTGCTCGAGCAGGGCGGCAAGGACCTGTTCATTGCTGATGGCCGCACGCAGGTGATGGTCAAGGGCGATGCGGGTGACAAGGTCGAGCTGTCTGATCTGTTGCCGGACGGGGAGGACATCGGCGACTGGACGCAACAGTCTGGCAACACGACTGTGGATGGCATCGAGTATGACG
>NZ_JACHDC010000057.1:0-1686 GCF_014200875.1 Paraburkholderia sp. HC6.4b | reverse complement strand
GTCGGCCGCTGCCGACGTCTACGTTGATGGCGAACTGCAGACCGCATTGCTGCCCAATGGCTACAGCATCTTCTGCGTCAAGCCGGGCCAGCACATGCTGGGCGCCTACATTCAGGACGCACCGCTGTACAAAGGCAAGACCACCGGGCGATCCGGCGCAGAACTGAAGGGCGGGATGACCTACTTCGTGAAGGTCGGGCCGGCTGGCAGCAATGACGCACCGATCATGGTGCCGCGCAACGAAGCCGAAGCCCAGTTGCAAGGCATGCGCGCCCAGATGCACGTGCTTTCGCGCGCATCGGCAGTGGAGGCGTGTGACCCTGCGTCAATTCCCGTGACGTCAGCCCCGGTGGCGCAGCCTGTCGCGGCGAAAGAATACACGCTCAAGGGCGACACGCTGTTCGCCTTCGGCAAGTCTGGCAATCGTGACATGACTGTCAAAGGCCATGTGGCAATTGCACATCTGGCTGAGCAGATTCGCGCGGAAAACACCTCGCTGCAAGCCGTGACGGTGATCGGCCACGCGGACCTGATCGGCTCGGCGGCGGCGGCGCAGAAGCTTGGCGAGCAGCGTGCGATGACGGTTCGCCGGATGCTGATCGAGCAGGGTATTCCGGCGCAGAAGATCACCGCGGAAAGTGCGGGCAATTCCGATCCGGTGGTCGCCGGCTGCAGCGGCACGATGCAGCAGAAGATTGCCTGCAATGAGCCCAACCGCCGGGTGGTGGTGCAACTGAGTCTGTCGGGCCCGGCCCGATAAAGGCATGGGGGGATGCTGAGCCCTGATGTTGAGTCCTGAGGCGCGATCTTCCTGAATCGGGAAGGTCGCGTACCTACCGGCCTTCACCGCATGCCGGGCAAACGGTGAGGGCCTTCCAAGAACGGGAGTGTCGCGATGACCAGACAAACAGGGATTCC
Organism: Paraburkholderia sp. HC6.4b; assembly: GCF_014200875.1. Classification (NCBI taxonomy): domain Bacteria; kingdom Pseudomonadati; phylum Pseudomonadota; class Betaproteobacteria; order Burkholderiales; family Burkholderiaceae; genus Paraburkholderia; species Paraburkholderia sp. HC6.4b. The sequence goes on along the minus strand of NZ_JACHDC010000057.1, from coordinate 768 downwards.
TGCAATCAATGTGCTGCTCGCCTATGCAGAGTTGCGCGACAGGGATCAGGTATTTTTTAACGGGAAGCTCAATGAGTTCGTGTTTGCGTCGCGATCGAGCAAACGTGAGTTCATCAGGCAGTGGCAGCGAGCGCTCGCGGCCACCGGAACAACGCCGATAGACACGAATCTTCAAAATGAAGGGCACTGTCAGGCGCAGTCAGATCTTCGGGCTGCAACGGATTAGTTGCGGTTGATTCAGGGCTAAATTCTTCCATGCACTGCGTGCGCGAGCACAGCGCCTGTTAAATGACATTTCTGGCCGGAACTCGCCATGTACTTTGCCAATCCGGGCAGGATCATTGGCAGCTTCTTCATACGCCACCGTGCCTTCCGGGTCCGCATTGACGACGTCGAGCACTATTTATCGGGTTTCGTCGCCTATCTGAACCATCTGGAATCGCAGCGGCATTCAATATTCGCCACGCTGGCGCGGGGGTGGAACGCCTCCCTGATCGGGGCGGCTACGCAGGGGACGTGGCTCACGCCGCCATCGGGGTGGACAGCAAGCGGCCTTTGCATTTACGCGCCTGCCATGCAGGCCGGGGGATCTCTGTTCCTGTCATTCGGCAAATGCAGCCGTGCCCGGCGGGCGTCATCACGAGCCGCGCACTGCGGATCAGGGCTCGACCGCGCGGAGCAGTACAAACGCCTCTCCGCTGAAACCGATCAGGTGCGCAAGGCCTTCTTCGAACAGTGGTACCACCTGGGCAAACGAACCCTGCTCGA
>NZ_JACHDC010000056.1:0-1805 GCF_014200875.1 Paraburkholderia sp. HC6.4b | reverse complement strand
ACCAGCGTCGGCGTCGTGTCGTCCGTGCTCTCGCCATTGCCCACCGGACCCTGAACCGGACCCACGTCGTCAATCACTTCGCCAATAACCGGCTGATCCGGCGCATCAACATCAACATCGGCATCGGCATCGGCATCGGCATCGGCATCGGCATCGGCGTCGGCGTCGGCGTCGGCGTCGGCGTCCGCATCCGCATCCGCATCCGCATCCGCATCCGCATCCGCATCCGCATCGGCATCGGCATCGGCATCGGCATCGGCATCGGCATCGGCATCGGCATCAGCATCCGCATCAGCGTCAGCATCAGCATCCGCATCGGCATCCGCATCGGCATCCGCATCGGCATCCGCGTCGGCATCCGCGTCGGCATCCGCGTCCGCATCCGCATCCGCATCGGCATCGGCATCGGCATCGGCATCGGCATCGGCATCGGCATCGGCATCGGCATCGGCATCGGCATCCGCATCCGCATCCGCATCCGCATCCGCATCCGCATCCGCATCCGCATCCGCATCCGCATCCGCATCCGCATCAGCGTCAGCGTCCGCATCGGCATCGGCATCGGCATCGGCATCGGCATCGGCATCGGCATCCGCGTCCGCATCAGCGTCAGCATCAGCGTCAGCATCCGCGTCAGCATCCGCGTCAGCATCCGCGTCAGCATCCGCATCCGCATCCGCATCCGCATCGGCATCCGCATCCGCGTCGGCATCCGCATCCGCATCGGCGTCTGCATCCGCATCGGCATCCGCGTCCGCATCGGCATCAGCGTCAGCATCCGCATCCGCATCCGCATCGGCATCCGCGTCCGCATCGGCATCCGCGTCCGCATCGGCATCCGCGTCAGCATCGGCATCGGCATCGGCATCCGCGTCAGCATCAGCATCAGCATCAGCATCAGCATCAGCATCAGCATCAGCATCAGCATCCGCGTCCGCGTCCGCATCAGCATCAGCATCAGCATCAGCATCAGCATCAGCATCAGCATCAGCATCAGCATCAGCATCGGCATCGGCATCGGCATCGGCATCGGCATCGGCATCGGCATCAGCATCCGCATCCGCATCGGCATCGGCATCGGCATCGGCATCGGCATCGGCATCGGCATCGGCATCCGCATCCGCATCCGCATCGGCATCCGCATCCGCGTCGGCATCCGCATCCGCGTCGGCATCCGCATCCGCATCCGCATCCGCATCCGCATCGGCATCCGCATCCGCATCCGCATCCGCATCCGCATCCGCATCCGCATCCGCATCCGCGTCCGCGTCCGCGTCCGCATCGGCATCCGCATCCGCGTCACCATCGGCATCCGCATCCGCATCCGCGTCGGCATCCGCGTCAGCATCGGCGTCAGCATCGGCGTCAGCATCCGCATCCGCATCCGCGTCCGCGTCCGCGTCCGCATCGGCATCCGCGTCCGCATCGGCATCCGCATCCGCATCCGCATCCGCATCGGCATCCGCATCCGCATCCGCGTCACCATCGGCATCCGCATCCGCATCCGCGTCGGCATCCGCGTCGGCATCCGCGTCAGCATCGGCGTCAGCATCGGCGTCAGCATCCGCATCCGCATCCGCATCGGAATCTGCATCCGCGTCGGCATCCGCGTCGGCGTCCGCGTCCGTATCGTCGTCAACTGCACCCGGCGGCGTCTGTTCATCCACTACAGCAGCAGCGCTGCCGCCATTACCACCACCGCTCGCGGCGGCAATCCCCGCACCCAGCGCGGCAAGCGCACCCAGGCCCAGGAGGCCGAAGCCCACCAGACCGACACCCGGCGCGGCAACGAGATTCGCGCCGAA
>NZ_JACHDC010000055.1:0-2521 GCF_014200875.1 Paraburkholderia sp. HC6.4b | reverse complement strand
ACGCCTGATACGCCGCTGGACGAAGGCGAGCACGAGTTCACGGTGGTGGAGCGTGATCCCGCGGGCAACGAAAGCAGGCCCTCGGAGCCGCACGTGGTGATCGTGGACACGACTGCGCCGGACCAGCCGGTCATTGACGAAGTGATTGACGACGAAGGTCCGATCCAGGGACCGGTGGGCAATGGCGAGAGCACGGACGACACGACGCCGACGCTGGTGGGCAAGGGCGAACCGGGTGACACGATCGTCGTGATCGACAACGGCACGCCGGTTGGCGAGACGGAGGTCGACGAGGACGGCAACTGGAGCTTCACGCCTGATACGCCGCTGGACGAAGGCGAGCACGAGTTCACGGTGGTGGAGCGTGATCCCGCGGGCAACGAAAGCAGGCCGTCGGAGCCGCACGTGGTGATCATCGATACGACAGTGCCAGCACTGGTACTGAAGGCACCTGAAGTACCGGAGATGGCAGACGGTGTAATCGACGCGGCAGAGGCCAGCGATGGCACGTGGGTGTTGATCCCTGCCTATACGGGCATGGTCGCGGGTGACGTGATCACGATTGACTGGAACGGCAAGAGCTACGAGCACGTGGTGGGGGCGGTCGACGTACTCACCGGGATCAAGGTGAAGATCCCGGCAGACGATCTGATCGGGCAGGACACGGCGTTCGACATCTCCTATACGGTGACGGACGCAGCGGGCCACGTCTCATCGCCGAGCCCGACTACCCATGTGAGGATTTACACGATGGGACCGGACAAGCCAGAAATTGGCGAAGTCATTGACGACGTGGGTCTGGTTCAGGGTCCGGTGGGCAATGGGGAGAGCACGGATGACACGACACCGACGCTGGTGGGCAAGGGAGAACCGGGTGACACGATCGTCGTGATCGACAACGGCACGCCGATTGGCGAGACGGAGGTCGACGAGGACGGCAACTGGAGCTTCACGCCTGATACGCCGCTGGACGAAGGCGAGCACGAGTTCACGGTGGTGGAGCGTGATCCCGCGGGCAACGAAAGCAAGCCTTCGGATCCGCACGTGGTGATCATCGATACGACAGTGCCTGCGCCAGTCATTACCGCGGTGATTGACGACGTGGGTCCGATCCAGGGTCCAGTGGCTAGCGGTGGGGAAACCGACGATACGCAGCCGACCGTCCAAGGCACGGCCCAAGCGGGCTCGACCGTGTCGGTGTACGACAACGGCAAGCTGCTGGGTACGACGGAGGCGGACAGCAGCGGTAACTGGAGCTTTACGCCGCCGACGCCACTGAGCAAGGGCGATCACGAACTGACGGCTGTGGCGACAAGCCAGGCGGGGAACACCAGCGAGTCGAGCGATGCATTTAACTTTTCGTTATCGCTGTCCGGAAGCTATTCCGCCGATCCCGATGGTGACTGGAGCGGGATTGCTACCCCTTCTTCTGGAGCCCGTACGTGGGCAAGTGTCCCTACAGGTGATACGGTTCTAAAAGATGGTGTTTACGAGTACGTTCGTTACGCAGGTGCGGACCCCCACATGCCAAACGACGAAACAATCTGGTATGTATCTCTGACACCGCCAGCAGGCGAGAAAGTACTTTCGTTTTCTGTCGATTTCGGGGCTATCGACGTGAGCAATCACTTTTTTGTGGTGATCTACGACTTGAACAATCAGCAAATAGGTAAGGTGCCTTTGGTGGTGGATGGTTCTAGTCATTTTGAATACACCGCTCCAGAGGGCCAAGGCATTCTTCGCTGGGAGCTTCACTGCGATAGATTTACCGAGCATTTTGAGGCGTCGAATCTGTCTTACCAAACCGATGCAGGTGTATCCGCAAGCGGTATGTCAATTGATGCAGATGTCCCCGTTGACATCTTTGGTGTGGAGGAACTGAATGATTCAGACCCGGCACTCGACGGTGACGATCAACCCGTAATCAACACGTCATCTGATGGAGATGTCCTGGTTGATAGTGACGTCGGTGTGCAGGAACTGAACGATTCAGACCCTGCACCCGATGGTGACGATCAGCCTGTAGTTGAGACCTCGACTGGAAACCCGGATACGGTTTCCGGGCTTCAGGGCATCGAGCCTTCCGCTGGTGTGGATGGTGATATTCACACTGAAAGTGGCGTGGACACATTGACACTGATGGGTTCAGCACTGATGGGTTCAGGTCTGGTTCTGGATCTGGCGAACGTTGGGGAGAAGTTGTCGTCGGTCGAGGTGTTCGACATCACCGGCACGGGTAACAACACGCTCAAGCTGTCGCTGGGCGATGTGCTCGAGCAGGGCGGCAAGGACCTGTTCATTGCTGACGGCCGCACGCAGGTGATGGTCAAGGGCGATGCGGGCGACAGGGTCGAGCTGTCTGATCTGTTGCCGGACGGGGAGGACATCGGCGACTGGACGCAACAGTCTGGCAACACGACTGTGGATGGCATCGAGTATGACGTCTTCTACCATTCGGGTCTGAACGCCGAACTGCTGGTGCAGCACGGTGTCGAGACGGTGCTGAACAACCACTGACCTC
>NZ_JACHDC010000054.1:0-2641 GCF_014200875.1 Paraburkholderia sp. HC6.4b | reverse complement strand
TTCGGCGCGAATCTCGTTGCCGCGCCGGGTGTCGGTCTGGTGGGCTTCGGCCTCCTGGGCCTGGGTGCGCTTGCCGCGCTGGGTGCGGGGATTGCTGCCGCGAGCGGTGGTGGTAATGGCGGCAGCGCTCCTGCTGTAGTGGATGAACAGACGCCGCCGGGTGCAGTGGACGACGATACGGATGCGGACGCTGATTCCGATGCCGACGCGGATGCTGATGCGGATGCGGACGCCGATGCAGATGCGGATGCGGATGCGGATGCCGATGCCGATGCCGATGCCGATGCCGATGCCGATGCGGATGCGGATGCGGATGCTGACGCGGATGCTGACGCGGATGCTGATGCTGATGCTGATGCTGATGCCGATGCCGATGCGGACGCGGACGCGGATGCTGACGCCGATGCGGACGCGGATGCGGATGCTGACGCCGATGCCGATGCCGATGCCGATGCCGATGCCGATGCGGATGCGGATGCTGACGCGGATGCTGATGCTGATGCGGATGCTGATGCGGATGCTGATGCCGATGCCGATGCCGATGCCGATGCCGATGCCGATGCCGATGCCGATGCCGATGCCGATGCCGATGCCGATGCCGATGCCGATGCGGATGCCGATGCGGATGCGGATGCGGATGCGGATGCGGATGCTGATGCGGATGCGGATGCGGATGCGGATGCGGATGCGGATGCTGATGCGGATGCGGATGCGGATGCGGATGCGGATGCGGATGCGGATGCGGATGCCGATGCGGATGCGGATGCGGATGCGGATGCGGATGCCGATGCGGATGCGGATGCGGATGCGGATGCGGATGCGGATGCGGATGCGGATGCGGATGCGGATGCCGATGCGGATGCTGATGCTGATGCTGATGCTGATGCTGATGCTGATGCTGATGCGGATGCGGATGCGGATGCTGACGCGGATGCGGATGCGGATGCTGACGCCGATGCGGATGCCGACGCGGATGCGGATGCTGACGCCGATGCTGACGCCGACGCCGACGCCGATGCTGATGCCGATGCTGATGCCGATGCTGATGCCGATGCCGATGCCGATGCCGATGCCGATGCCGATGCCGATGCCGATGCCGATGCCGATGCCGATGCCGATGCCGATGCCGATGCGGATGCCGATGCGGATGCGGATGCGGATGCTGATGCGGATGCTGATGCGGATGCTGATGCTGATGCGGATGCGGATGCGGATGCTGATGCGGATGCGGATGCGGATGCGGATGCGGATGCGGATGCGGATGCGGATGCCGATGCGGATGCGGATGCGGATGCGGATGCGGATGCCGATGCCGATGCCGATGCCGATGCCGATGCCGATGCGGATGCGGATGCGGATGCCGATGCCGATGCGGATGCGGATGCGGATGCGGATGCTGACGCTGATGCGGATGCGGATGCTGACGCCGACGCGGATGCCGATGCTGACGCGGATGCCGATGCTGACGCGGATGCCGATGCCGATGCGGATGCGGATGCGGATGCGGATGCGGATGCCGATGCCGATGCGGATGCCGATGCGGATGCCGATGCGGATGCCGATGCGGATGCCGATGCTGATGCCGATGCCGATGCCGACGCGGATGCCGATGCGGACGCGGACGCGGACGCGGATGCGGATGCTGACGCCGATGCGGATGCGGATGCGGATGCGGATGCGGATGCGGATGCTGATGCGGATGCTGATGCTGATGCTGATGCGGATGCGGATGCTGATGCGGATGCGGATGCGGATGCGGATGCCGATGCGGATGCGGATGCGGATGCGGATGCGGATGCGGATGCCGATGCGGATGCGGATGCCGATGCGGATGCCGATGCCGATGCGGATGCTGATGCTGATGCTGATGCTGATGCCGATGCCGATGCGGACGCGGATGCTGACGCCGATGCGGACGCGGATGCTGACGCCGATGCCGATGCCGATGCTGATGCCGATGCCGATGCCGATGCGGATGCTGACGCGGATGCTGATGCTGATGCTGATGCCGATGCCGATGCCGATGCGGATGCCGATGCTGATGCTGATGCGGATGCTGATGCGGATGCTGATGCGGATGCTGATGCGGATGCTGATGCGGATGCCGATGCGGATGCGGATGCGGATGCGGATGCTGATGCGGATGCGGATGCGGATGCCGATGCCGATGCGGATGCGGATGCCGATGCGGATGCGGATGCGGATGCTGACGCCGATGCGGATGCCGATGCCGATGCTGACGCGGATGCCGATGCCGATGCCGATGCCGATGCTGACGCGGATGCCGATGCGGACGCTGATGCGGATGCTGACGCGGATGCGGATGCCGATGCTGACGCTGACGCTGACGCTGACGCGGATGCGGATGCTGACGCCGATGCGGATGCCGATGCGGATGCCGATGCGGATGCCGATGCGGATGCCGATGCTGATGCTGATGCCGATGCCGATGCCGATGCCGATGCCGATGCCGATGCCGATGCCGATGCCGATGCCGATGCCGATGCCGATGCCGATGTTGATGCGCCGGACCAGCCGGTCATTGACGAAGTGATTGACGACGTGGGTCTGGTTCAGGGTCCGGTGGGCAATGGTGAGAGCACGGACGACACGACGCCGACGCTGGTGGGCAAGGGCGAAC
>NZ_JACHDC010000053.1:0-2658 GCF_014200875.1 Paraburkholderia sp. HC6.4b | reverse complement strand
AGAGCACGGACGACACGACGCCGACGCTGGTGGGCAAGGGCGAACCGGGTGACACGATCGTCGTGATCGACAACGGCACGCCGGTTGGCGAGACGGAGGTCGACGAGGACGGCAACTGGAGCTTTACGCCTGATACGCCGCTGGACGAAGGCGAGCACGAGTTCACGGTGGTGGAGCGTGATCCTGCGGGCAACGAAAGTGGGCCGTCGGACCCGTGGACGGTGATCGTGGATACGACGCCGCCGGGCAAGCCGTCGATTGACGAGGTCATTGACGACGAAGGTCCGATCCAGGGTCCGGTGGGCAATGGTGAGAGCACGGACGACACGACGCCGACGCTGGTGGGCGAGGGTGAACCGGGCGACACGATCATCGTGATCGACAACGGCACGCCGATCGGCGAGACGACGGTCGACGAGGAGGGCAACTGGAGCTTCACGCCTGAGACGCCGCTGGAAGAGGGCGAGCATCAGTTCACGGTGGTGGAGCGCGATCCTGCGGGCAACGAAAGTGGGCCGTCGGATCCGTGGACGGTGATCGTGGATACGACGCCGCCGGGCAAGCCGTCGATTGACGAGGTCATTGACGACGTGGGTCCGATCCAGGGTCCGGTGGGCAATGGTGCGAGCACGGACGACACGACGCCGACGCTGGAGGGCATCTGGGGCAGGTGTGAGCCGGGCAACACGATCATCGTGATCGACAACGGCACGCCGATTGGCGAGACGACGGTCGACGAGGAGGGCAACTGGAGCTTCACGCCTGAGACGCCGCTGGAAGAGGGCGAGCATGAGTTCACGGTGGTGGAGCGTGATCCCGCGGGTAACGAAAGCAGGCCCTCGGAGCCGCACGTGGTGATCATCGATACGACAGTGCCAGCACTGGTACTGAAGGCACCTGAAGTACCGGAGATGGCTGACGGTGTAATCGACGCGGCAGAGGCCAGCGATGGCACGTGGGTGTTGATCCCTGCCTATACGGGCATGGTCGCGGGTGACGTGATCACGATTGACTGGAACGGCAAGAGCTACGAGCACGTGGTGGGGGCGGTCGACGTACTCACCGGGATCAAGGTGAAGATCCCGGCAGACGATCTGATCGGGCAGGACACGGCGTTCGACATCTCCTATACGGTGACGGACGCAGCGGGCCACGTCTCATCGCCGAGCCCGACTACCCATGTGAGGATTTACACGATGGGACCGGACAAGCCAGAAATTGACGAAGTCATTGACGACGTGGGTCCGGTTCAGGGTCCGGTGGACAATGGGGAGAGCACGGACGACACGACGCCGACGCTGGTGGGCAAGGGCGAACCGGGTGACACGATCATCGTGATCGACAACGGCACGCCGGTTGGCGAGACGGAGGTCGACGAGGACGGAAACTGGAGCTTCACGCCTGATACGCCGCTGGGCGAAGGCGAGCACGAATTCACGGTGGTGGAGCGTGATCCCGCGGGCAACGAAAGCAAGCCGTCGGATCCGCACGTGGTGATCGTGGATACGGTAGCGCCGACTGCTGAGGCGTCCATCACATACATGGGCAAGGACAGCGGAATGGACAGCGGCGACTTCCTGACCAATGATGGCTCAGCAGGCCGTTTGATTATGGGCGAGCTGACGACAGAACTCGCGGCCAACGAGAGGGTTCAGGTGTCAGTGGATGGCGGCAAGACCTGGCAGGATGCGATGGTCGACAACAAGGGAAGTTGGGTATTCCAGGACAATACGGCGCACAACGCCTCCTGGACGATCCAGACGCGCGTGGTCGATACGGCTGGCAATATTGGCAAGGTGGCGTCACAAAATGTAACGCTGGATACGATTGCCCCGTCGTCGATACTCGGGGTCTCGCATGACATGGTGGATGAGATTGCCCGCCTCACCGTGACGCTTTCTCCGAGTGCCATGGCGGGCGATACCCTACTGGTTGCAGTGGGTGACGTGCGATTCCACTTCTACCTGACTAGTTCGGATATAGCTCGCGGATCGGCCAGCGTGGAGTTGCCGTCCGGTGCTATAGCAGCGATTGAGTCAGGTGCTGCATATGGGGTTGCGGTTATGGATGCTGCTGGCAATAGCTCTAACTATATCGTTGGGGAAAGCGGTACCTCTATCGAGACGGAACAGCTACATGTCGTTAATCCGGGAGCGCTCCTCTCGGATGGCGTGCCCTTCGACACCTACGTCGGCACCGATGCAAATACCGTCTTTACGGTGGACGACGTTAATGAAGTGATGGACGCCGGGTTCATCTTTGGCAACGGCGGTCTAGACACGCTGAAGCTGGCAGGCGCTGGCCAGACCTTGGACTTGGGCAAGGTCAGCCTTGTGGTGTCGTCGATCGAAGTGTTCGACATCACCGGCACGGGCAACAACACGCTCAAGCTGTCGCTGGGCGATGTGCTCGAGCAGGGTGGCAAGGACCTGTTCATTGCTGACGGCCGCACGCAGGTGATGGTCAAGGGCGATGCGGGCGACAGGGTCGAACTGTCCGATCTGCTGCCGGACGGAGGCGACATCGGCGACTGGACGCAACAGTCTGGCAACACGACTGTGGGTGGCATCGAGTATGACGTCTTCTACCATTCGGGTCTGAACGCCGAACTGCTGGTGCAGCACGGTGTCGAGACGGTGCTGAACAACCACTGACCTC
>NZ_JACHDC010000052.1:0-2717 GCF_014200875.1 Paraburkholderia sp. HC6.4b | reverse complement strand
TGTGAACGGCTGTGAGAAACCGACACTAGACGGCGGCATCGATCAGAGATACCGAATGGTCCAGGTCTGCTGAGCGGTTTGGTAATGGTTTGTGTGAAGTGCAGGAGGCGGCACCGGCTGCGTCGGAAGGAGCCCGTAGGGCGCGTGCAGACGCAGCCGATTCGGCTTGCTTCAGGAAGAGGTGACGCTGAAGTCGGGATGCGGTAGAAGAAGGCTTACCGCCGAAGAAACAGGCTCGACACCGGCTCAAACCGCCAAGTTCACTCCGATGTCGAGCCCCACACGCGCACGGGGCACGGGTGCCGGGCCAGTATGGCACGACCCATTATTCCCGTCGATACCGTTGCGGCATTGACGGGGATTGCCGATGCCGGACACAGGCCGTCTGTTCGTGTGCGCCCGTTGCCGGGCGCAGGTCGTCGTTTGCCGCCGTTGCGACCGCGGCCAGATCTACTGCGACGGTGACTGTTCTGAGGTCGCACGCCAGGCCAGCATGCGCGTGGCCGGCCAGCGCTATCAGCGCAGTCGTCACGGCCGCTTCGCGCATGCCGAACGGATGCGCCGCTATCGCAACCGCCAGAATAAAGTGACGCATCAGGGTTCCGCTGTACCTGCCGCCGATGCTCTACTGGCACCGACTTCGACGACGTCGGCGGCAACAGCAGCGGTGTCCGCCACCGCCCCAGCTGTGCCTGAGCGTTGCCATTTCTGCCACTGCGTCTGTCCGGACTCCGTGCGCCTCGGGCCACTACGCCGTCGGGTCTTCCGTGATGTTCGTACTACTACTACCTACTACACAGGAAGTGACCCATGACCATTGGAGTTGAACTCGAGGCGCAGATCCTGCGCTACTACCACGTCGAGAAGTGGCGCTGCGGCACCATCGCACGGCAGTTGCACGTGCACCGTGGCACGGTCCAGCGCGTGCTGGCGCAGGCCGGTCTGCCCCGCGTCGGCGGGATGCTCAGACCTTCGCAGATCGATGCCTACCTGCCGTTTATTCATGACACGCTCAAGAGGTTTCCGTCGCTCACGGCCAGCCGGCTGTATGCGATGGTCACCGAGCGCGGCTACCGTGGCAACCCTCATCATTTCCGGCACCTGATCGCGGTACACCGTCCGCGTCCTACACCAGAGGCTTATCTGCGGCTGCGCACCTTGCCTGGAGAGCAGGGCCAGGTTGACTGGGCCCATTTCGATCATCTGCAGATCGGGCGCGCGCGCCGGCCGCTCATGGCCTTCGTCATGGTGCTGTCGTGGTCGCGGCAGATCTATCTGCGCTTCTTCCTCGATGCCCGCATGGACAGCTTCCTGGCGGGCCACGCCGGCGCGTTCGCGGCGTGGTCCGGATTGCCAAGGATCCTCCTCTACGACAATCTCAGGAGCGCTGTGCTCGAGCGTCAGGGTGATGCGATCCGCTTCAACCCGACGCTTCTTGCGTTCGCCGCTCATCATCGCTTCGAGCCCCGTCCAGTGGCAGTGGCCAGAGGCAACGAGAAGGGACGCGTCGAAAGAGCTATCAGGTATGTACGTGAGAATTTCTTTGCCGCGCGCAAGTTCGTTGACCTCGACGACCTGAATGCCCAGGCCGCGCTCTGGTGCGCCGGTCCCGCCGCCGATCGTCCCTGCCGGGAAGAGCCCACGATCACGGTGCGCGAAGCCTTCGCCCGCGAACAGCCCAGCCTGCTTGCGTTGCCGGCGAATCCGTACCCGTGCGAGCTGCAACTGGCCGTGAAGGTCGGCAAGCAGCCGTATGTGCGCTTCGATCTGAACGATTACACGATCCCGCATACCCACGTGCGGCGCGTACTCACGGTCCGGGCCGATCCCCGGCAGGTGCGCATTCTCGACGGCGCCGATCTGCTTGCAACTCATGTGCGCAGTTACGATCGCGGCGCGCAGATCGAGATTGTCGCGCACATCGACGCCCTCGTTGCACGCAAACGCGAAGCCCGTCACCATCGCGGCCTCGACCATCTCGCCCGCGCGGCGCCGGCCAGTCACACGCTCATGCTGCGCGCGGCGGAACGCGGCGCCAATCTGGGCAATATCACCGCCCACCTGCTGCGGCTGCTCGACCGTTATGGTGCAGCCGAACTGCAGGCAGCGATCGAGGAAACGCTCGCCAGCGATGCCGCGCCTCACCAGAATCCGGTGCGTCTGGCGCTGGAGCGTCGGCGCGAGTCGCGGCAGATACCGCCGCCGGTGACGGTGAACCTGCCCGAGCACGTGCGTAGCAAGGACACGCTGGTGACCCCTCACCGGCTCGACATCTACGACCAGATAACGGGAGGTGCTGATGAGCTCGCCTGAGAACCTGCAGGAGCGCGCGAACGCCCTGCGCCTGTACGGGCTGCTGGCACACTGGCCGGATCTCACGGACGCCGGCTGGGTTGCGCCGCTGCTGCAGTGGGAAGAAGACGAGCGTGCCCGCCGTTCGCTCGAGCGACGCATCCGGGATGCCCATCTGGGTAGCTTCAAACCGCTGTGCGACTTCGACTGGGCCTGGCCCACGCGCTGCGACCGGGCCACCGTTGAAGAACTGATGTCGCTCGAGTTCGTCAGGGACACCGCCAACGTCGTACTGATCGGCCCGAACGGCGTGGGCAAGTCGACCCTGGCGCTGAACCTCGCCTACCAGGCGCTCGTCAACGGGCACACCGCGCTGTTCACAACCGCTGGCCAGATGCTCGGCGAGCTCGCCGCGCTTGACAGTG
>NZ_JACHDC010000051.1:0-2957 GCF_014200875.1 Paraburkholderia sp. HC6.4b | reverse complement strand
TGGGCGGCGACAATTATCTTGGCCGGTCGTTGACGATTGTTTTGGCCGGTGGTGAGGAGTCGGAGGCGGCGTAGCCGCCGGAGACGACGAACCACCGGCGGCGCCGCGTCGGCGGGGCTTTAGGATGGGCTGATCGAAGCTTTAAGAAGAAGCTGTCAGCTCATGTCTGGAACCCGCATTACCGACCAACAGGTTCGTCTTTACATGACCAAGCGCAAACATCATCCGCAGGAAGTCGCGGCCGCCAAGGCCGGAATAAGCGTGCGTTCCGCACGCCGCATCGAGCGTGACGCGACTCTGCCATCCCAGAAGCCTCGGCGCTCCTGGCGCACCCGTCCCGATCCGTTCGCCGATGTCTGGGATAGCGAAGTTTTACCGCTACTGCGTAACGCTCCCCATCTGATGGGCGTTACGATCCTGCGCAAGCTGCAGGAGGATCATCCGGAGCGCTATCCCGACAGCGTGCGCCGCACGCTGGAGCGACGCATTCATCAATGGCGGGCGCTTGAAGGCCCCAGTCAGGAGATCTTCTTCCCCCAGGGGCATCAGCCAGGCGTGCGTGGGCTGTCGGACTTCACCGATATGAGCAAGCTGTGCGTGACGATTGGCGGCGCACCGTTCGAGCACCGGCTGTACCACTTCGTGCTGGCGTTCTCGCGCTGGGAGTATGCCTGCGTAGTCGAGGGCGGCGAGAGTTTCGAGGCCCTCGCAACCGGATTGCAGAACGCCCTGTGGCAGGCGGGAGGTTGCCCTCGCGAGCATCGCACTGACAGCCTGTCGGCCGCCTTCAAGAACCTGAGCGAGAAGGAGGACTTCACGACCCGTTACAAGGCGCTGCTCGATCATTACGAGATGCAGGGCACGCGCAACAATCGCGGTCTGGGTCACGAGAACGGGAGTGTCGAATCCTCGCACCGGTATCTGAAGGACGCGGTCGATCAGGCCTTGATGCTTCGTGGCCATCGCGACTTCGCTGATCGTTCTGCCTACGATGAATTCATCCGCGAGCAGGTGATGCGTCGAAACCGGCGCAACGCCGCCGCGTTCCGTATCGAGCGCCAGCAGCTTCAGGATCTGCCGCAGTACCGTACCACCGACTTCGTCGAGGAGGAGGCTCCTGTGACCCGCTGCAGTACGTTCACGGTGCGCGGCATCCTCTACAGTGCGCCGTCGCGCCTGATTGGTCACCGGCTGAAGGTGCGCGTCTACGGCGACCGGCTCGACTGTTACCTGTCCGGCGTGCTGGTGCACAGCACCGCACGGGGCTCCCGTGCGCACGACAACCGTCACGCGCTTGATTACCGCCACTTCATTGGCTCCCTGAAGCGCAAGCCGCAGGCATTCAAGGGGCTCGCGTTTCGTGACGCACTGTTCCCGCGCGAGGCCTACCGCCGGACCTGGGAGCAACTCGATGCGCGCCTGTCGCAACGCGAAGCATGCAAGACGATGGTTGGCCTGCTTGAACTCGCAGGCCTGCACGGCGTGGAGGCCGTACTGGCCGGACAGCTTGACGCGCTGCTGGAAGCCGGCAAGCTGCCCGATCTCAAGGCGCTGCGCGAGCAGTACGCACCCCGTGAGGCCTCGTGTCCTGAAGTGGAGGTTCAGATGCCGCCCGTTGCCGTCTATGACGAACTGCTCGAGGAGATGGCAGCATGAACGCGCCCGCACATGATGGTGGCCGCCTGGCCCTGATGCTCAACGAGCTGCGCTTGCCAACGATCGGCAGGTTGTGGCCCGAGTTCGCCGAGCGCTCGGACAAGGAAGGCTGGCAGGCCACGCGACTGCTTGGCGCACTGCTTGAGCACGAGCTGGCTGAGCGCGCCAAACGACGCATCGAGCGGCACCGCACCGAGTCGCAGATGGACCCGACCAAGACGCTCGCCACCTTCGACTTTAGCGCCGTGCCAATGGTCTCGAAGGCCCATGTCACGGCGCTGGCCACCGGCGAGTCATGGCTGGAGAAAGGCGCCACGGTCCTTCTGTTCGGGCCACCTGGCGTCGGCAAGAGCCATCTCGGATCGGCCATCGGGCATGCCCTGATCGATGCCGGATACCGCGTGCTGTTCACGCGCACCAGCGAACTCGTCCAGAAGCTGCAGGCGGCACGCCAGAGCCTGCAGTTGCCTTCCGCACTGGCCAAGCTCGACCGCTTCGACCTCATCGTCCTCGATGACCTGTCGTACGCGCGCAAGGACCAGGCCGAGACCAGCGTGCTGTTCGAACTGATTGCCGAGAGGTACGAGCGTAAAAGTCTTCTCATAACAGCTAATCAACCGTTCTCGGGCTGGAATGACGTGTTCCCTGACCCCGGCATGACGGTCGCCGCCATCGACCGGCTTGTGCATCATTCGACGATCTTCGAGCTCAACGTCGAAAGCTACCGCCGCCGCAAGGCCGGCGACAAACAGAACGCACGGCGGCGTCAATTACACGACGACAACCCTGCCGACCCGTTCAGTGGCCCGCCACCTGAGGACGGCAACGTTACGCAGTAACGCATCCGTGACCCGGTAACGGGTCACGCAATCGACTGGATCTGGACAAGAAAATGGCAAAAACAGCAGCACAACGGCAAGCCGAATATCGGGCCCGGCGCCCTCATTCGGGCTCGGACGATAACGGTCAGCGTCGCCTGAACGCCTGGATTGACACCCGCGCCTTCCTCGCGCTTGCCAGGGTAGCGCGCCGTTACGCAGTAACGAAACAGGAATTGATCGAGAAACTGATCATCGCGGAAGAGGAGCGTGTTCTCGCGGGGATCGATTGCGATTCAGCGCAGTGGCAGGAGTACTTCGACAGCCCATTGTTACGCAGTAACGATGAGCGTCAACTACGCGATTACCCACCGACAACTACGAAGGAGCAACGTCAAATATGACCTTATAAGCAGCGACAATTACCCCGTTGACCGGCCAAGATAGTTGTCGCTGACCGGCCATGCTGCTTGACGCTGTCTA
>NZ_JACHDC010000050.1:1505-3128 GCF_014200875.1 Paraburkholderia sp. HC6.4b | reverse complement strand
GCTTTGGAATACGGCGCAACACGAATACTCAACCTGTAGCGAGTGCGTCTATCCCCTCCGGGGATGGGACCCACGTAAGCGCTAAAGCGCTAACGTGGGTCGACACAGAGACACACCCGTTATAGGGTCAAGCGAACAAGTGCATGTGGTGGATGCCTTGGCGATCACAGGCGATGAAGGACGCGGTAGCCTGCGAAAAGCTCCGGGGAGCTGGCAAACGAGCATTGATCCGGAGATGTCCGAATGGGGAAACCCACTCCTAATGGAGTATCCGTAGCTGAATCCATAGGCTGCGTGAGGCGAACGCGGTGAACTGAAACATCTAAGTAACCGCAGGAAAAGAAATCAACCGAGATTCCCAGAGTAGTGGCGAGCGAAATGGGATCAGCCGGTACACGTTATCTGTATTGTTAGTCGAACGCTCTGGAAAGTGCGGCCATAGCAGGTGATAGCCCTGTAGACGAAAACAGCATGGAAGAACTGGGTGTACGAGAAGTAGGGCGGGACACGTGAAATCCTGTCTGAAGATGGGGGGACCATCCTCCAAGGCTAAATACTCGTGATCGACCGATAGTGAACCAGTACCGTGAGGGAAAGGCGAAAAGAACCCCGGGAGGGGAGTGAAACAGATCCTGAAACCGCATGCATACAAACAGTCGGAGCCTCTGCGAAGGGGTGACGGCGTACCTTTTGTATAATGGGTCAGCGACTTACATTCAGTGGCGAGCTTAACCGATTAGGGCAGGCGTAGCGAAAGCGAGTCCGAACAGGGCGTCCAGTCGCTGGGTGTAGACCCGAAACCAGGTGATCTATCCATGGCCAGGTTGAAGGCACGGTAACACGTGCTGGAGGACCGAACCCACTAACGTTGAAAAGTTAGGGGATGAGCTGTGGATAGGGGTGAAAGGCTAAACAAACCTGGAAATAGCTGGTTCTCTCCGAAAACTATTTAGGTAGTGCCTCGTGTCTCACCTTCGGGGGTAGAGCACTGTCATGGTTGTGGGGTCCATTGCGGATTACTACGCCATAGCAAACTCCGAATACCGAAGAGTGCAATCACGGGAGACAGACATCGGGTGCTAACGTCCGGTGTCAAGAGGGAAACAACCCAGACCGCCAGCTAAGGTCCCCAAATATGGCTAAGTGGGAAACGAAGTGGGAAGGCTAAAACAGTCAGGAGGTTGGCTTAGAAGCAGCCACCCTTTAAAGAAAGCGTAATAGCTCACTGATCGAGTCGTCCTGCGCGGAAGATGTAACGGGGCTAAGCCATATACCGAAGCTGCGGATGCACAGTAATGTGCATGGTAGGAGAGCGTTCCGTAAGCCTGCGAAGGTGCACTGGAAAGTGTGCTGGAGGTATCGGAAGTGCGAATGCTGACATGAGTAGCGATAAAGGGGGTGAAAGGCCCCCTCGCCGTAAGCCCAAGGTTTCCTACGCAACGTTCATCGGCGTAGGGTGAGTCGGCCCCTAAGGCGAGGCAGAAATGCGTAGCTGATGGGAAGCAGATTAATATTTCTGCACCATTGTGAAATGCGATGGGGGGACGGATCGCGGAAGGTTGTCCGGGTGTTGGAAGTCCCGGTCCTTGCATTGGAGAAGGCGCTTTGGCAAATCCGGGCGCG
>NZ_JACHDC010000050.1:0-1407 GCF_014200875.1 Paraburkholderia sp. HC6.4b | reverse complement strand
GATTCAAGGGTGCGAGGCGAGCCACTTCGGTGGCGAAGCAACTGGAAGGGGTTCCAGGAAAAGCCTCTAAGCTTCAGTTTCACAGTGACCGTACCGCAAACCGACACAGGTGGGCGAGATGAGTATTCTAAGGCGCTTGAGAGAACTCGGGAGAAGGAACTCGGCAAATTGGTACCGTAACTTCGGGATAAGGTACGCCCTCATAGCCTGACTGGCCTGCGCCAGAAGGGTGAAAGGGTTGCAATAAACTGGTGGCTGCGACTGTTTAATAAAAACACAGCACTCTGCAAACACGAAAGTGGACGTATAGGGTGTGACGCCTGCCCGGTGCCGGAAGATTAAATGATGGGGTGCAAGCTCCTGATTGAAGTCCCGGTAAACGGCGGCCGTAACTATAACGGTCCTAAGGTAGCGAAATTCCTTGTCGGGTAAGTTCCGACCTGCACGAATGGCGTAACGATGGCCACACTGTCTCCTCCCGAGACTCAGCGAAGTTGAAGTGTTTGTGATGATGCAATCTCCCCGCGGCTAGACGGAAAGACCCCATGAACCTTTACTGCAGCTTTGCATTGGACTTTGAACCGGTCTGTGTAGGATAGGTGGGAGGCTATGAAGTTGGGACGCCAGTCTCAATGGAGCCGTCCTTGAAATACCACCCTGATCTGTTTGAGGTTCTAACCTTGGCCCGTGATCCGGGTCGGGGACAGTGCATGGTAGGCAGTTTGACTGGGGCGGTCTCCTCCCAAAGTGTAACGGAGGAGTACGAAGGTACGCTAGGTACGGTCGGAAATCGTGCTGATAGTGCAATGGCATAAGCGTGCTTGACTGTGAGACTGACAAGTCGAACAGGTGCGAAAGCAGGTCATAGTGATCCGGTGGTTCTGTATGGAAGGGCCATCGCTCAACGGATAAAAGGTACTCTGGGGATAACAGGCTGATACCGCCCAAGAGTTCATATCGACGGCGGTGTTTGGCACCTCGATGTCGGCTCATCTCATCCTGGGGCTGTAGCCGGTCCCAAGGGTATGGCTGTTCGCCATTTAAAGAGGTACGTGAGCTGGGTTTAAAACGTCGTGAGACAGTTTGGTCCCTATCTGCCGTGGGCGCTGGATATTTGAAGGGGGCTGCTCCTAGTACGAGAGGACCGGAGTGGACGAACCTCTGGTGTACCGGTTGTCACGCCAGTGGCATCGCCGGGTAGCTATGTTCGGAAGAGATAACCGCTGAAAGCATCTAAGCGGGAAACTCGCCTTAAGATGAGATATCCCCGGGGCTTCGAGCCCCTTGAAGGGTCGTTCAAGACCAGGACGTTGATAGGTCAGGTGTGCACGTACAGTAATGTACTGAGCTAACTGATACTAATTGCCCGTAAGGCTTGATCCTATAACAGGTGTGTCTCGACCCGCG
>NZ_JACHDC010000049.1:0-6985 GCF_014200875.1 Paraburkholderia sp. HC6.4b | reverse complement strand
GCAACGTCAAATATGACCTTATAAGCAGCGACAATTACCCCGTTGACCGGCCAAGATAGTTGTCGCTGACCGGCCATGCTGCTTGACGCTGTCTAAGTGCCCGCGTTGGAACGCAAGGGCTTCGCGAAGTTACTGGATCGGCTGGAAGAAGGCGATGTCCTGATTGTCACAAAGCTTGACCGTCTTGGCCGAAACGCGATGGATGTCCGGGCGACAGTCGAACGGCTAGATGCAACCGGTGTACGGGTTCATTGCCTTGCATTAGGCGGGGTAGACCTAACGAGTGCCGCAGGGAAGATGACGATGGGCGTTATCAACGCGGTTGCCGAGTTCGAACGCGACCTTCTAATCGAACGCACGCAAGCGGGTCTTCGACGTGCCAAGGCCGAAGGCAAGACGTTCGGGCGTCCGTCCGCACTGACGGAAGCACAACGTGCAACGGTCATCGAACAACTGAATGCCGGTGTGTCCGTCGCCCAGATTGCCAGAGACATGAAGACCAGTCGGCAAACCATCATGCGCGTGCGGCAGTTGATGGAATCCCCGCAGCCTGACCTGACCGGTGTTGGACCAGATGGCGTGCCTTGCGCCTTGATCGATTGGTCGGATCGTCGCAAGTCGCGCCATGCATGAAGACTAGCCGTCAAACCATCATGCGGGTGCGTCAATCAGCAACCGCGCAAGCGGCGGCTATCTAATAAGCCCGCTCCGTCACCGCGAAACGAGTTCGGCCATCGTGACATCGAGCGCGATGGCGATCCGTTCGATATTACAGATTCGAAATATTGCGCTCGGCACGCTCGACCGAACTGATGTAGTTCGGATGAAGTCCTGCCGCTTCCTCTTGCGTCAACCCTTCCTCTTTACGAATGCGCCGCATGTTCGTCGCGAACAGCCGCTGCGCATCACATGTTTGAGTTTGGTTTGCCATGCCGGAAGTGTTCCGGCGTTGCTCGTCAAAAATCACACACTTTGAGTTTGGTTTTCGGGAAAGTCTCGGACCTACGTCCGTGATGGGGCGGTGGCGCGTCCATATCGAGGACCAGAAGAAGCACAACAACGCGGGGGAACCTACCTATACACTTACGCACCCGTCCGAAGTCCATGCATAACGGGGATGCCAAACCAACAGCTAGACCTACGGGGAATATAAATGAGCGAACAACAGGCCAACCCGCGTGAAGCGGGACTCGAAAAAGCGTATGCGCCGCTGGACTCAATGCTTGTGACCGGCGAGAAAATTCAATCGACGGCTGTGCAACGCAGACTATTCGCTTTGCTGCACCGTCGTTCACTTGTCGCAGCCACAACGGGCCGTTTGATCGGTGTTAGCCGTGGCTTGATCGGTGGATTTACGCCGGTTGACATCCGTTGGCAGGACATCAAGTCCGCACACGTTAAGGCGGGCATTTTTGGTAGTACCTTGCGAGTGACTGCCTTAACTATGCCGGACCTTGCCATCAACGGTGCGGTGCGTCCGTTCGAATTCTCTGGTCTTCGGAAGGCAGAAGCTCAGGCCGTCTACCGCATCTGCCAAGCACAAGAACAGGCTTGGCGCGAAAAACGACGCCTTCGTGAACTGGAAGAGCTTAGGGCTAAATCTGGTGGCTTTCAAGGTTCGCTTGGCGGGGATAGTGCGTCCTCAACAGCCAATGAAGACCCGACTGAGCGATTGAAGAAGGCGAAGTCCATGCTCGACGCGGGGCTGATAAGCGACTCCGAATTCGAGACGATTAAGGCTCGGGTAATCAGCCAGTTTTGACGTGTTCTATGCAGATCGACACGGTGCTTCGCGTTGTTCGCTGCCAAAGCAATATGTAGCTTACAGAAGCTGTCGCGCAGAAGCTGCGCGGCGTGTGTTGTGGCCGTCGCATGTCTGGGCGGCCTTTTTTATTGATGCCGCTTGTTTAGCCGAACCGTCACGACGTGCGGCGACCGGGTGTTCCGCGATCTTTTGTATCGGACACTTATCTCATCGACAGCCAACCGGTGTCGGCGCTGTCATCATCTCAAACGTGACTCGGAGAGAAGCGCATGGAACAAGGAATAGGTTTCATTGGACTGCGCGACGTAGCAGACGCGCGGATCGCGGGTCTGGTCGGTCTACTGGTCGGTGACGCACTAGGTGTGGGATTCGAGTTCAAGAAGCCGGAACAGATTCCGCGACGCGATCAGATTGAGATGACAACGCCAGCCGCTTTCCGTCGCTCACACGCAGGTGTGCCGGTTGGTACGTGGTCCGACGATGGAAGCCAAGCGTTGTGCCTGCTTGCCAGCTTGCTTAAATGCGGGAAGTTGTCGCTGATCGACTTCGCGAATAGGTTACTGCGATGGCGCGATGATGGCTATCTTGCTGTCGATGGTGACGTGTTCGACATTGGCATTCAAACCGCCTACGCCCTAAACAGACTGCGCGATGGTGCTTCACCGCGTGAATCGGGTGGCCGTGCCGAGTGGTGTAACGGAAACGGCAGTGTGATGAGAATCTTGCCACTGGCCCTATGGCATGTCGGGACAGATGAAGCGCTGGTTGAGGACGCTCATCTTCAATCGCTGCCGACACATGCACACCCGCGTTCACTGGTGGCTTGCGCATGGTATGTCTTGGTTGCTCGGGCGTATCTGCGCAAGCTTGCGGACCCGTGGTCATGGGCGGACCAACGTCTTGAAGAGATATACAGAGGTTGGTTGGATGAGCGGGAGCGGGCTGCGCTTCGGGCCGAACTGGACGTGCTGAGAAGCTTCCCGAAGACCGATCAACCGCGTGGCACCGGGTATGTCATTGATACCATATGGTCCGCGGGTAAGGCGATGGAAGAAGAATCGTTTGAAGACGTCGCGCGGTCGGCAATCCTTTTCGGGAACGATACGGACACGACGGCGGCGGTAGCGTGCGGACTGGCCGGGATCAAGTTCGGTATTGATGGCATCCCGGCGCGATGGTTGGAACAATTGCGTGGCTATGAGATCGTTCAGTCGATGATAGGTCGGTTGGTTCGGCACGACGGCATCGAACGTCACTACACTCGATGAAGTCGTAACTCAACAAGCGAGACGCCAATACTATGCTGACGGAATACTCGGACGAAGTACGTTACCACCCTTGGGTCGGGGATCAATATCGGCAGCAAGAACAGCGTTGGCTGATTCTCGGAGAGTCGAGCTATCAGTTACACCCGACCGATACGATGGCGGTGCCGGACATGATTCGAACGCACTGCGGTGATGCGACCGGGGACTTTGAAAAAGGCACGTATCGTGTGTGCGCCGCTGCCGAGCGGCTGATGAGCGGGCGTAACGACCTTGATCCGACGAGATTCTGGCAGAAGGTAGCTTTCTACAACTATGTGCGTGAGAGCATGGCAGATTCGAAGGTCCGCCCGACAACCCTACAATACCGGCAGTCCCTTTCGGCTTTCAACGAGGTTGTCTGCGAACTCAGACCACATGTCGTTCTCGTTCTAGGTATTAAGCTATGGGATGCACTGCCCGGTGAGCGCGAAGGGTGGCAGAAGGGGTTGGAACTTGAAGTGTCAATGCCAACCAATTCGAGAAAATTTAGCCTTTGGACAGGGAACGTTGAGCGCCCACTCAAGCGCCACACTTTCAGGTGCTTTCCCGTCGCTCATCCATCAAGCCGGGGCTTTAGGGCAGACGCATGGAAGGACTGGATGATTGCGGCAAAGGCCACCGTTGCAGCACAGATAGGCCGGTAGGGGACGAATACCATGCCGAAGGCTGGCGTATTTTCATACCGTATGTTCATCGATGACATCCGTGACCCCATCGACGCCGACTGGCGCATCGCACGCACGTCAGCCGAAGCAATCGCGATGCTGGAAGACCTTGGCTGCCCGAGTGAAATCTCGTTCGATCACGACCTTGGCGGCGACGACACCGCCATGTTCGTCGTTAGGCGTTTGATCGACCGTGATCTGGATGCTGGTGGCACCTTCATTCCGGCGACCTTCATCTATTCGATTCACAGCGCAAACCCGGTCGGACGGGAGAATATTCAAGGGCTGCTTAGTCAGTATCTTGCGGTTCGGGAGAATCCATAGAGATGCGTCATTGAGCGAGTTGGTCAGCTTGCGGGCAACCGATTGCGTAACCGAGCGTCCGATGCATGCCACTCTTAGCAGACGAGTTGCGCAGACAGACCGGAGTTGATGTCATCGCGAGTGATAGACGGCGGCTGGCACCTGATATTCTTGCACGCACATTACAACAGTCATGGCGGAACAGGTCCGCCATCTGCACAACAGGGCACCAAGACCTATGGACAGACAACTATTCGGAACGATGGAGACGCGCCCCGGTAAAGCAAATGTGATGATGTGCTTCGACGAGGACCGGCCAGACGAAATCATGCTTCATTGGTGGGGCGTGGCCGGTCAACCGACAGTGGCGGCGCTGGGTCTCCGCATCTCGCAACAAGGCGACGTTTCAGAATATCAGGCTATCAGGCTTTTCTCGCATGATGAAGGCGGTCAGGTGATCGAGCCGCGAGTCGATGAACACACCCGACGACTGCTGCTTTCGACTCGGGCAAGTCTAAAAGCGACCCGCACAGGACTAAGGGGTACTTGGCTAGATGCAGACGGACCCGGTGGAAAGATTTCGTTGAAGCCGCTTCCATCGAGCGGCGGGATTGCCGACATCCGTCAGTGCGGTTCGTGGGACGAGTTCAAGCAGTGGGCGGGCGAGGTGCGGGCGCAAGGTGCTGTTGCGTTTCGCGGGCATGGATCGCACCAGTTCAGATTAGAAACAAGTCTGTACCGGTCGGGTAGAACGCGGTTGAACAGGTATTGTGCCGAGACGTTGCCAATCTTCCACTCGCATGTGGAAGCTGTAACCAATCGCCGCATCAACCTTGGCGACTCGGTTGACTATTCGGTGTTACTTGGCTTGGCGCAGCATCACGGTTTGCCGACGCCGCTGCTTGACTGGACAGGGTCGCCGTACATCGCGGCATTTTTCGGTTTCGCCGATGCATTAGAGAATCGGTCGTTGCGGTCGAGAGACAACTGCGTGCGTGTCTATGCGTTGACCCGCGAATTTGTTGAGCGGTTTTCACCGCCAATCGTGACCATTCCATTCCTTGAACCGTACATGTCGTTCCTGTCTGTTTCAGCGAGAGACAATCCCCGCCTGTACGCCCAACAAGGACGCTTCCTCGTTTCCAACGTCAGAAACATTGAGCAGTTCATCTGCAACATTGAACGACATCAGAATGTGCGGTATCTCATGGCCGCAGAGGTTCCCGCAGCATTTGCGTCCGAAGCGCTGGGTGATCTCGCGTTCATGGGAGTAACAGCGGCCACCTTATTTCCCGGATTAGATGGAGTTTGCCGGATGTTGCGGCATGCTATGGCCTTTGAAACCACTTCGCTGCCAGCACCGGGGAAGCCAAACGACGGGAGTGAATCAAGCGATTCCGCGTGAATCCTCGCCCGAGAAACCAAGGCGACGCGTCCATAGTGTTTTCGATAGGTGAATAAAGCGGACAGACGGTTATAGAATCGCAAGGTGTCAGCAAGACAATGAAAGAAAGCTGGCAACGACTCTATAGACCATCCGGGGAACACCATGAAAACAAAATTGATTGCCGTCTGCTTGTGCCTGATTTCAAGCGTTGCATTTGCGCGGGGCGGCGGTCTTGGCGGCGGACACAGTAGCTACCATTCAAGCAGCAGCGGTGAACACTACGTCAGCGGATACACGCGTAGCAATGGCACCTATGTTGCGGGGCATCAGCAAACCAACCCGAACGGGACGAAGTATGACAACTGGTCCTCGAAGGGGAACGTGAACCCTTATACCGGCAAGGAAGGGACCATCGATCCGTCGAAGTAAGTTTGCAGCGCATCGCGTCTGTGCACCACAGGGCCGCGATGCCGCTAATTCCACAGCTTAGTCGGTCGCTTCTGGAACTTTGTTCAGATCGAACTGCACCTTGTACTCATACAGAGAGACGTTCGGAATTGCGGCAACCGAATAACGTAGGGTTTGATTGATTTGCCGCGCAACAATTACGCCGTGAACGCTCCGCCCGCGTCCTATCGTGGTTTTCAACCAACCCATGTAACGTGCAAGCTGGCCGATTGCATGATCGGGTGCCGACGCACGCTTTAATTCGAACACAACAAATCCGCCGTCAGCATCTTGCGCCAGTACGTCAATACGCCCAACCGGGGTGCGGAATTCGATACCATCGACGCCACTTGTCGGATCGACGTAAAGCGTCAATTTTTGCCGTTGATCTGGATCGTTTCAATGTTGTAGGCTAGAAACTCCTGAAGTTGGGCTTCTAATCCAAAAACCGTTTCTGGCGGCTCGTTTTCATCCACGGGTTCACCGGTACCAAGCGTCTCCTGAATCCGACCATCGTCCGCAAACCCGGGATGTAGCATCAGGACTTGCGCGTCATTCTCTTCGACAGTCCAGCCGATTCGTTTAAGTTCATCCCGGATACGATGAGAATTGACTTGCCGCACGTTCAAACCCGGTGGCATTTCTGAAGGATGGTTGTAACACCACTCTTTCATCGGGAACACTTCGACGCCGCCGTTGGGCTTTGTCTCGACCACAAGAAACCTTCTTGCCATATAGCGCCTCAGTGATTAAGTCATTATTGTCAGCTGCGGGAAATCCCATCGAAGCGACGTAATCCAATTCGCACCAACGTGCTATCGGAATATCACATTGTTAACTTTGCCAACAATGCCGTGACAGAGTCCGGTTCATGCCCGACCGGTTGCAAAGTGATCGCATCGCAATGGATATATTTGCGTAGGATGTTGGCATCCAGCTAAGGTGTGACTGTTAAAGTCGTAGCAACCACAAGGTCGCAACCGTGAAGAGCAACAAGGTGAAACCGACGAAGGCTTTTGTTAGCGGCGGTGTAAAAGCGCCACCAGATGGCGGCGCAAGGTTGAATAAATGCGCCAACAACAGGGGGCGGTTACGGCCCGCTGTTGTTGGG
>NZ_JACHDC010000048.1:0-7420 GCF_014200875.1 Paraburkholderia sp. HC6.4b | reverse complement strand
GTGCTCGCCGAGGAAGCGAAAAAGCTTGGCGCGGCGCTGATCCACTATTCGACCGACTACGTCTTCGACGGAACGAAGAACGCACCCTACGTCGAAGACGATCCAACCGATCCGCAGAACGTCTACGGCCGCAGCACGAGCTGGGTGTACGGCACGCGAGGCAAGAACTTTCTGCTGACGATGCTGCGGCTCGGCGCCGATCGTCCGGAGCTGAAGGTGGTGGCCGACCAGTTCGGCGCGCCCACCTGGTGCAACACGATCGCGGCGCTGAGCGCGCATCTGTGCGCGCAGTCCTTCGCCGCCGAAGACGGCGCGAAGTGGTGGGACGAGCGTTCGGGCATCTATCACCTGTGCGCGGGCGACTCGACGTCGTGGCACGGTTTCGCGTCGACGATCTTTGAACTCGCGGATTTGCCGAACAGGCCGAACACGCTGCCGATTCCGGCCACGGATTACCCGACGCCCGCGAGGCGCCCAGCCAATTCCAGAATGTCGAACGACAAGCTGGCGCGCGTGTTCGGGCTCGCCGCGCCGCATTGGAAGGATGCGTTGAGGTTGTGCCTGACGGATGGGTTTCCGAGCTCGCCTGTCAATCGTTGCTGACGCAGCGTCTCTGCCGAGCGAGACTCTCGCGCCGGCCGTCACTTACTGCCATCATTCAATGTCACGAGGAGCGGAGCAGACTTTTGCTCATTCACATTTTTCGGAATTCAAGGCCATTCAAATGAGCCAAAAGCCCCTCGTAGTCGATCTCGATGGAACGCTGATGCGCTCCGACGTTCTGATCGAATCCGTCTTTGCGTTTTTCAAGGCCGCGCCTCATCGTTTTTATCAGCCGCTGCTTTGGCTGATGCGCTTTGGCAAGCCAGGGCTCAAGTCCCGTCTCGCTGAGACGACCGATATCGACGTGACGGTGCTGCCCTATGACGAGAAGGTGCTGGAATGGCTCAAGCAGGAACGCGCCGCCGGGCGCCGCCTTGTCCTCGCCACCGCGAGCCATGAGCGCTTCGCGCACGCGATTGCCGATCACCTGAGTCTGTTCGACCAAACCTTCGCTACCAATAGCAACGTCAATCTGAGCTCGCGCAACAAGCGCGATCGGCTCGTCGCCGAATTCAGCGAAAAGGGCTTCGACTACGCCGGAAATTCGCACGCGGACATCGCCGTGTGGCAGGCCGCCGACCGTGCCTACGTGGTCAATCCGTCGGTAGGAGTCGAGCGGGTCGCGCGCAGGCAAGGTAATGTCGAGAACGTCATCGAGACGCGTCCGCCGCGTACCAAGGTTTGGGCGAAGTCATTGCGGCTGCATCAATGGCTCAAGAACCTGCTCATATTCTTGCCGCTGCTGGCTGCGCACGAGGTATCGTCGATGCATCTGCTCGCCGCGGCCGTCTTCGGTTTCGTTTCGTTCGGGCTGTGCGCGTCGAGCGTCTACCTGCTGAACGACCTGCTCGATCTCGAGGACGATCGGCATCACCCGACCAAGCGTCGGCGCCCGCTCGCGGCAGGGACCTTGCCGCTATGGCAGGGCGCGATATTATTTCCGGTTTTAATGGTGATCGGATTCTGTATCGCCCACCTGTTGTTGCCCATCCGATTTACCTTGGTGCTGTTCGCGTACTACGCGCTCACGCTCGCCTATTCGTTCTATCTGAAGAAGCAAGTCATGGTGGACGTGGTGGCGCTCGCTTGCCTCTACACTACGCGCATCGTTGCGGGGAGCGCGGCCATCGACGCGCGACTGAGCTTCTGGCTGCTCGCCTTCTCGATGTTCATCTTCCTGAGCCTCGCCCTCGTCAAGCGCTTTGCCGAACTGCATCTGCTGCAGGCGCGCGGACTCGTCAAGTCGCGGGGCCGGGGATATATGGCGGGTGACCTGTCGCTCGTCTCATCGCTCGGTGCGGCTGCGGGCTATCTGTCGGTGCTGGTGCTGGCGCTCTATATCCAGGACGACAATACACGTTTGCTGTATCGCCATCCCCAATATATTTGGCTTGCCTGCCCGCTTCTACTCTACTGGGTAAGCCGTATCTGGATCATCGCCCATCGTGGTCACATGCATGACGATCCTGTCGTTTTCGCCGCCAAGGATCGTGGTAGTTGGGTTGTAATCGGGTTGTGCGCCGTCGTTTTCTGGTTGGCGATCTAGAAGATGGCGCACGTTCAGTCCTGGGGGCTCTATCCGTATGCACCGCAGAATCCGCACACACCCGCGTGGCGCGACGCAGTAGTAACGGCGTGGCGCGCGGCCGCTTCACATAGCGGCACGACGCTCGGATTTGGCCAGGGCCGCAGCTATGGCGACAGCTGTCTCGCGTCTTCGGGCCATGTCGTGTGCATGCGCGGCCTCGATCGTCTGATCAACTTCGACACCGCGAGCGGCGTGTTGCGCGCGGAGGCGGGCGTAACGTTGGAAATGATTCTCGAGCTCGCGATTCCGCGCGGCTGGATGCTGCCGGTTACGCCGGGGACCAAGTACGTTACGCTTGGCGGAGCCGTGGCCAATGACGTTCACGGCAAGAATCATCACGTGCGAGGTACTTTCGGCCGCTACGTGCGCCGCTTCGGCCTACTGCGCAGCGATGGCAGCGAGCACGAATGTACCCCTGGGGACGGGGCTGGCGCAGAGGCCGATTTTTTCGGCGCGACCATCGGCGGACTGGGGCTCACGGGACTGATTACCTGGGTTGAGATTCAACTCATGCCGATCCGCACGAGCTTGATGGATGTATCGAGCATCCGCTTCGACAACGTCGACGAATTCTTTGTCCTGTCCGAGCGCCTCGATCCGCTTCATGAATACAGCGTCGCATGGATCGATTGCCAAAGCCGCGGTGCAGCGCTCGGACGTGGCATCTTCATGGTCGGCGACCATGCGGCGGAAGGGCCGCTCGCAGTCGAGCGCCGCAAGAAGCACACGATTCCGATCGTCTCACCAGTCCCTGTGTTCAACAAGGTGACGCTGCGCGTGCTCAATGAGGCGTATTATCGCCGCCAGGCTGCGGGCGAGATAAAGGCGAAGGTCGGATACGATAGCTATTTCTATCCGCTCGACGCACTGTTGCAATGGAACCGGGTGTATGGCCGCTCCGGCTTCCAGCAATATCAATGCGTGATTCCGCCGAGTTGCGCACGCGACGCTATACGCGAAGTGCTCGATGCGATTTCGCGCAGCGGCACCGGCTCGTTCCTCGCCGTGCTCAAGCGCTGCGGTGATCTTTTGTCGCCGGGGTGGCTTTCCTTTCCGCGGGAGGGGACTTCCCTTGCGCTCGACTTCCCGCAGCGCGAGGCGTCGAACCAGCGCCTGTTCGACACACTCGATGCGATCGTCCGCGAGAGCGGTGGACGCCTCTATCCGGCAAAGGATGCGCACATGTCGGGGAACGATTTTCGCGCAGCCTACCCCCGTTGGACGGATCTGGAGGCACTGAGGGACCCTGCATTGCTTTCTCGATTTTGGGAGCGAACGACTCGCTTATGAAGAACATTGTGATCATTGGTGCAACTTCGGCCATCGCTTCGGCCTGTGCACGTGCATGGAATGGGCCTGGCGTGCGCTTCGCGCTGGTCGCCCGCAACGCGCGGCGCCTTCAGGAAACTGCAGACGACCTGAAGGCGCGCGGCGCCGAGCTCGTCACCTGCCACCATCTGGACATCGACGATCTGAATGCGCACGCGGCCGTTGTGCAGGCATGCCAGAGCGCCCTCGGCAGCATCGACATCGTGCTGGTTGCGCCGGGCACCTTGCCCGATCAGCATGAATGCGAGCGCGACGCGGCCGTCGCGGTGCGCGAATTCACGACGAACGTCGTTTCGGTGATCGCACTGCTTACGCGTTTCGCGAACATCCTCGAGCAGCAGCGCAGCGGCACCCTGGCGGTGATCGCCTCGGTCGCAGGGGATCGGGGTCGGCCATCGAACTACCTGTACGGCAGTGCGAAGGCCGCACTGGCCACATTCTGCGAAGGGCTCAATGCGCGCCTGAAGAAGGTCGGCGCACATGTGGTGACGATCAAGCCGGGCTTCGTCGCCACGCCGATGACGCAGGGCCTGCCGCTGCCAAAGCCCCTCGTGGCGACGCCGCAAGCCGTGGCCGCCGACATCGTGAAAGCCGTGTCGCGTCACCGCGACGTGCTGTATACCCCGTGGTTCTGGGCGGGCATCATGCTCATCATTCGATCGATTCCGCGCCGCATCTATAACCATCTGTCGTTGTAATGGAGGGCGGTCGGCCTGTCGCGCTCGCGAAGGCCGACCGTTTCCGGCACTCGATACATCAACGCATCGATACCGTGAATTCATCGGCCAAACCACTCGCCACGCCCCACCTCGTGGTCCTTTATGCGCTCTTCGCGGCGCTGTCCATCGTCGCGAACATCGGTCTGCAAAAGCTGTCGCTGATGGCTTATGGCGGCCGTTTCGATGTGCTGCTCTCGGTGCTGGTCGGCACCGGAGGCGGCCTCGTGCTGAAGTTCGTACTCGACAAGATCTGGATCTTTCGCTACCGCCACAAGAATATTTCGCATGGCGTGGCGAGTTTCTTCCTGTACTCGTTGATGGGCGTGGCGACCACGGTCATCTTCTGGGGATTCGAGTTCGGAGCGGACGCCATCTTTCATTCCGAGCCAGCGCGTTTCGTCGGCGGCGCCATTGGGCTCACGATCGGCTATGTAGTGAAATACCAACTCGACAAGCGATTCGTTTTTTCGTGAGGCGGGCGCACAGCGCGGCCCCGCATCCGAATCGTCGCCGCCTGTCGGCCTTGCGTCCTTCGCAACTCGAATGGTTGTACATCGGGGACTACCGGCGGAACTTGGCCGCAATCAACCTGTTCCGTAGCGCGCCGTGGCAATTTCCGCTTGGACATATCGGGACGAGCGATTTTCCTGTCGGCACGAATATCGTGTTCATGGACGGCAACCTGCTATTGGCGATCGTCACGAAGTTGCTCGGGCCGTTCCTCGGCCCGGTCCGCGCAGACATACGGCGCGTGGATCTGCCTGTGCGCGCTGCTGCAGTTGTGGGCGATTTATTGGGCGCTGAGGCAGCACGCAGTCTCGTCGGTGTGCGCGTTCTTGGGCACGCTGTTGATCGGGCTCCTGCCCACGTTTTACTACCGGATTGGCCACCTCAACCTGCTGCCGCATTTTCTGATTATCATTGGTTGGGGCACGCTTCTTTCGGCATCAATGAGGTCTACCGGTCGGTTACGCATCTTTCTCGCGCTAGTCCTCTTTTCGCCGTTCACGCACTTCTACTTCACGTCGCCTCTCGTGCTGATGGCAGTTCTGGCGCAGTGGCGTGCTTGCAACTATCGCGTCGACACGGCGACGCTGCGGTTCGTTGCACGTCAGGCTTGCATGATTCTCGTCGTCATGCTGTCGGCAATGTTTGTGGCGGGCTATTTCCAGGATTTCCGCAGCGACAGCTACGGTTTCGGCTTCTCCTCGATGAACCTGAACGCGCTCATCAACCCGCTCGGCGCGAACGGACACAATACGTCGATGTATGTCTCGCCGTTGCCGACCGGCACCGCGGGACAGTACGAAGGTTATCAATACCTCGGACTCGGTCTGTTGCTGCTGGTCCTGATCGCGGGGTTAGTGCTCGGGCGCCGGATTTTCGCAGGTGTCGCTGCACCCGTCTGGTCTCTGTGGCTGGCGCTGACGCTATTGAGTCTTTCGAGTCAGATCTACCTGGGCTCCTCGCTGCTGTTCGGCATGCAGAGCAGTTGCTGAAACGGTGCGCGGCAGCCTTGCAGATCGCCGAAAGCAAGAGGACGAGGGGAGCAGACGTGTTGGAAGCGGTGGACGGAGTCATCGAGGAAATCAAGGCGATTCGATACGCGAGGCGTTGCAAGGCGCGTGCCGTGCTGCGCAGCGCGGCAACCTAGCGTGACATAATATCCCGTTTGGGGTCGGATATCGCGCGCTCACGTTGCGAAACACCGCCGCAACAGCAACACAGCAAAGCGGCAGCCACGCATGGACCACGCGCGATTCCAATACAACAACAGGATGACTCTCTCGTGAACGAAGCCAGCATGTCGTCTTCCGCGGCGAAGCAACCATTTCGCACGCTCGTCACCGGTTCGAACGGTTTTACCGGCCGCTATCTGGTCGAGAAGCTGACCGGGCGCGGCCATACCGTGATCGAAGCGGTGTCCGGCCGCGACGAGCCCGACACGCCGACACGCGTCAAACTCGACATCACCTCACCGGAAGACTGCCGGCGCGTGCTCGACACCGTGCGGCCCGATTTCATCGTGCATCTGGCCGCGATCAGCTTCGTGGGGCACAACGATCCGCTCGACTTTTATCGCGTCAACGTGATCGGCACGCAGAACCTGCTCGAAGCCTGTGCCGCGATCGGCCATGTGCCGCGCAAACTGCTGATCGCAAGCAGCGCGAACGTGTACGGCAACGTCAGCAGCGCCGCGATCGACGAGAGCTTCCCGCTTATGCCGGTCAATCATTACGCGGCCAGCAAAGCGGCCATGGAAGCGCTGGTGCGCACATGGTTCGACCGCCTGCCGATCCTGATCGTGCGGCCGTTCAACTACACCGGCCGCGGCCAGGCGGTGAACTTCCTCGTGCCGAAGATCGTCAGCCACTTCGCGCGGCGCGCGGCATCGATCGAACTCGGCAATATCGACATCGCGCGGGACTTCTCCGACGTGCGTTTTGTGGCGAGCACGTACGAGGCGTTGCTCGACTCCGATGTCGCCGCCGAAATCGTCAACGTCTGCACCGGCACGCCGTATTCGTTGCGTGAAATCCTCACGACCGCGAGCGAACTCACCGGTCACGACATCGAAGTCCAGGTCAATCCCGCCTTTGTCCGGCAAACGGACGTCAAGATGCTTGCCGGTTCGCCCGCCAAATTGCACTCGCTGGTGCCGGCGGTCGAGTCGATCCCTTTCATCGATACGCTGCGCTGGATGCTCGCGGCCTGAGCGCGCGCGCGAGCAACCGCCTGACGGTCTGCACCGAGGGGCCGCGTTTGCGGCCCTTCACGACGCTTTCTCCGTTCTTTTTCTTCGTTTCCACTCTTTCTGCGCCGCGCCGCACAGTATGTGGCGCACGTCATTACAAGCGACAAAATGCACGTAACCGCACCGAAAATCCCCTTTTCACAGGTCAACGGCAACGAATTCTGTCAAGCTGTTTCAAGTTGTTAGGGTTCTAGTTTTTGCACTGGGGGGCTTTATAATGGGGGTTTCATAAAATTGGCGTCTGAGTGTCCACTCTCCGGGGAACGCGACGGACGACCAGAGAAACGGACACCACGCGGGGTGAACAGGTCGCAAGCTCTTCGCCGCCTGTCACTCACATCGACAAGGGAATTACATGATCCTGGTAACGGGCGGTGCCGGCTTTATCGGCGCTAATTTCGTGCTCGACTGGCTGAATGCGTCGGA
>NZ_JACHDC010000047.1:0-7664 GCF_014200875.1 Paraburkholderia sp. HC6.4b | reverse complement strand
ACAACTGCTCAAGATGCGTCGCATGCAGATTAACCAGACGCACGGCTTGCTGTACGAGTTTGGCGCGGCAGTGCATCGCGGCTCGCACAGCATGAACGACGCGGCCCGCATGCTTGGCGAGCTGGCCGACGCTTTGCCCGCCATGGTCATCGACACGCTTCGCGAACAACTGCAGCGTATCGAAGCGCTCACGCGCGACATCCGTGCCATTGAACACCGGCTCGCAGCATGGTTGCGCCAGGACGAAGGGGCCACGCGGCTCGCCGCCATTCCGGGTGTGGGCCTGCTCACGGCGACTGCCGCCATTGCCACCATCGGCGAGGCGAGTACGTTTCGCTCCGGGCGCGAGTTCGCCGCGTTCCTCGGTCTGGTGCCACGGCAAAGCGGCACGGGAGGTCGCGTCAAGCTGCTGGGCATCAGCAAAAGAGGCGACGTGTACTTGCGTACCTTGCTGATTCACGGCGCGCGCGCAGTGCTCTCGCATCCGAAGCGCCTGAGCGACGCGCTGCAACGTTTGCTCGCGCGACGACCGTTCAATGTAGTGGTCGTCGCGCTCGCAAACAAAACGGCACGCACGATCTGGGCGCTGCTTGCCCACGCTCGAACGTACCAATCTGGTTACGTGGCTCACGCTGCGTAGAAGATCAACTAACTATGGAGACGTGGTCGCTAACAGGTTGCGCAGGTTGATATACATGTGATGGCGAAACAGGTCGGACCGCGGGGAAGCAAACCTGAATTCTGTCTTGTCCTTCGAGGACTCGCAGGAGATGAGGACTTCCCCGGCAGATTCCATCAGGGCCAGCGGATCACCATCCGCACCACAGGCCGGATATAAGTCTGCAACCTCATCCTGTCCGTCACACACCGAATATCACCTGGCAAACCGGGAGGCGTCCATATAAGACAGACATGCATTTTCGAAACAAGGGTTGCTTAGGGGCTTTGACTGCCGCGTTCGTAGCGGCACTGCTCAGTTCGCATGCCATGGCAGAGAAACGCTATGACAGAGGAGCGAGCGACACCGAGATCAAGATCGGGCAGACATGGGCGCTCAGCGGTCCAGTCGCATCGGAGGCCTACGAAACGAAAGTGCAGGCCGCGTATTTCGAGCGCCTGAATGAGAAAGGCGGTATCAACGGCCGGAAAATCCGCTTCGTCACGTTGGACGATGGCTACAGCCCGCCGCGAACCATGGAGCAGACGAGAAAGCTGGTAGAGGAGGATGGCGTACTGTTCATTGCCCTGCCTTTTGGGTCGCCGACCAATGCGGCGACTCAACGTTACCTCAACGCCGCCAAGGTGCCTCAGATCCTCGTGACGAGCGGAGGATCTCGATTCGTTGACGCGAAGACCTGGCCCTGGACGACCGCCGCATTGCCCGCTTATCAACGGGAGGGCGCTATCTATGGGCGCTACGTTGCCCAGCTGGCGGCAGACCCGGCTTCCTCCTCGCACGCTCCGAAGGTCGGAATCCTCTACCAAAACGATGATTTCGGCCGGGATTTCGTCAAAGGCGTGAAAGCGGGCATGGGCGCCAAAGCCGCCTCGCTGATCGTAAAAGAAGTGAGCTACGAGCCCACCGATCCAACGCTCGACTCGCAATTGATTTCGCTGAAGGCATCCGGCGCCAACGTCTTTATGAACTTCACCACGGGACGTGCAACGAGCCTGTCCATCCGCAGAGCATATGAAATCGGCTGGAGGCCGCTGCAGATCCTCGACTCGCCCTGGGCATCGATCGAAGCGGTGCTGAAACCCGTTGGCCTCGAAAAGTCCACAGGCATCATCACGGCGAGTTACTTCAAGGAGCCGAGCGATCCTGCCTACTCCAACGAACCCAGCATGGTGCAGTTCGTTGAGTTCATGAAGAAGTATGTGCCGGACGTGAATCCCCGGTCCAGGAATGCGGCCATCGCCTATTTTGATGCCTCGCTTCTGGCCAGAATCATCGAGCAATCCGGCGACGACCTCACTCGTGCCAACATCATCAAGCAGGCTACCAGTTTGAGCAAAGTAGCCAGTCCCTTCTTGCTGCCTGGGATCACGGTGAATGTCGGCGACTCGGATCGCGATCCCATCAAGCAGTTCCAGATTGTTCGCTTTGATGGGACCAAATGGGTGCCGCAAGGCGCGCTTCTTTCGAATTGAAATACCGCGGCGTATGGATTCTGATGAATGATCACGACCACAGCACAGTCGAACGCGACGGAGAGATCCGCCAACGAGCGCCAAGCGTTCTTGGAGGGGCGGTGATGGACGCTGAAAACACGGGGGTGATTGGCTCTTGCCTACCTCTTCTGCGCATCAGGGATGTCAGCGTCCGATTCGGGGGCGTCGTCGCCCTCGACAAGGTCTCCTTCGACGTCGAAGCCGGACAGATTTGCGGACTCATCGGGCCGAACGGCGCAGGCAAGAGCACGCTATTCAACTGCTTGTCGAGGCTGTATGACTGCAACGAGGGGAGCGTCGAAGTCGGCGGCATATCCACACTGTCGAGACCCAGGCACGAGATCGCGCACATGGGTATAGGTCGCACGTTCCAGAACCTTGCACTCTTCAAGACCATGTCTGTGCGTGAGAACGTGCTGCTCGGCGTGCATGGCCGGGTGCAACCGCGTTTCTTGGCAAGCGCTTGGCGATTTCGTTCTGAACGCGTTGTCGAAGCGGACCATCAGCGGCGCGCGCAGGAGGTTATCGATAGCGTGGGGCTGGCGGCCGTCGCGGAACGCACAGTGTCGGAGCTGCCCTTTGGCACACAGAAGAGAGTGGAGATGGCGAGGGCCCTCATATCGCGTCCTCGCTTACTTCTGCTTGATGAGCCCGCGTGCGGTCTCAATCACGAGGAAGTCGAGGCGCTGGGGGTGCTCCTGCAAGATGTACGGCAGCGGTTCAAGCTCGCGGTGCTGCTTGTGGAACACCACATGGGCTTGGTGATGTCAATTTCCGACAAGGTGGTCGCGTTGAATTTCGGTCGCAAGATTGCCGAAGGCACGCCGGAAGCGGTACGCAATGATGGTCGAGTTATCGAGGCCTACCTGGGCAAGTCAGCGGAGCATTCCTATGTTGCTTGACGTGACTCAGCTCGCGGCCAGGTACGGCTCAACAAGCGTGCTCCATGGTGTTGATCTTCAGGTGGATAACGGCGAGATCTGCGCTCTGCTCGGTGCCAATGGAGCGGGCAAAACAACCACCTTGCGTGCCTTGTGCCAGTTGATGGTCAAGACGGAAGGCAAGGTGACTTTTTCCGGGCAAAGAATCGATGGCTGTACGACCGAGCGAATCGCAAGGGCGGGAGTGGCTCATGTTCCGGACGGAAGAGGAACTTTCCTTGGATTGACCACTGAAGAAAACCTGCTCCTTGGCGCGAGTTCGCGAGGCGGGGCGCGGGCCATCGCTTCCGATATCGAGAGGATGTACGGCTACTTTCCGCGCCTTCGCGAGCGCCGTAAGCAGCAGGCCGGCACGCTCTCCGGCGGCGAGCAGCAAATGCTGGCGATTGGACGTGCGCTAATGGGGCGTCCAAAACTGCTGATGCTGGATGAACCCTCGTTCGGCCTGGCCCCCCTGGTCGTTCAGGACATCTTCAGCATCATGCGGCGGATCAACAGGGAGGAGGGCATGGCGATCTTGTTGATCGAACAGAACGCCAACATCGCGCTGGATCTAGCGCACCGCGCTTACCTGATTGAACAAGGCCGCATCGTCATGAGCGGCAAAGCCGACGACATGCGCAAGAACGCGCGCATTCGTCAAGCCTATCTAGGGGACTGAGAATGGAAGCATTTGGCCAACAGCTTCTCGCTGGAGTAGGCACAGGCAGCATCTATGCGATCGTGGCGCTCGCGCTCGCAGTGATCTACCAGGCGACCCATCACGTGAACTTCGCTCAGGGGGAAATGGCGATGTTCTCGACGTATCTCGCATGGGTATTGATCCAGGCTGGCATTCCGTACTGGGCCGCGTTCCTCGTGACTGTCGCCGTTTCCTTCGTCATGGGGGCGGTGTTGGAGCTGGTCGTGATTCGACCTCTTCGCGACGCCCCAGATCTGTCCATGGTGGTGGTATTCATCGGCCTGCTGGTGACTTTCCACGGCATGGCCGGTTGGCTCTTCGGCTATGACAGCCACGACTTCCCCAGTCCGTTTGCCAACCTGCCATGGGGATTTCCACAGCTGTTGTCGGCTCATCAGGCCGGCTCGATTGCGCTGACATTCTTTTTGGTCGCCTTGTTATTCGCCTTTTTTTACAGAACGAGCCTCGGATTGAAAATGCGCGCGGTTGCGCAAAATCGCGTTTCCTCTCAGTTGGTCGGCATTTCTGTCGGCAAGATGCTGATGCTAGGGTGGGGCCTCGCTGGAGCGATCGGCGCTGTATCGGGCTTATTGGTGGCGCCGATGGTTTTCCTGGACCCGTCCATGATGATGGGAGCGGTTCTCCATGCATTCGCCGGCGCCTTGTTGGGCGGGATCGGCAATCCTGCTGGCGCCGTTGTTGGAGGATTCCTGGTCGGAATTTCCGAAAATCTGCTGGGGACCTATGTGGTCGGCACCGATCTAAAGCTATCGATAGCGCTGTTGCTGATCGTGGTCGTTCTGATATTTGCGCCGGACGGCCTATTTGGCCGCCGGGTCGTCACGAGGGTTTGATCATGAGCAATTTCCTCGATCGTGCATATACCGCACAGCGTGCCGTTGGCATTCCGTTCCGCCTTTGCTGGGCGGGATTGTTCGTGGTCGCGGCGGGCGTGCTCTTTGTCGGTAACGGGTATCAGCTTTTTCAAGCGACGATGCTGCTGGCGTATGCGGTCTCTCTACTCGGCCTAAACCTGCTGACCGGCTACAACGGGCAAATCTCCCTCGGACATGGAGCATTCTTTGGCATTGGTGCTTACACGGTTGCGATTCTCATGGATCGATTTGGTTTGCCCTACTGGCTCGTGGTGCCGCTGGCCGGAATCGTCTCGCTGGTCATTGGTTACGCATTTGCCTGGCCAGCACTCAAGCTCGATGGAATCTACCTGGCGTTAGCCACTTTTGGCCTTGGCGTGGCGACTCCACAGCTTTTGAAGTGCCGCTTACTCGAACAATGGACAGGCGGTGTTCAAGGCATTGCAGTGATCAAGCCAGAGGTGCCATTGGGGTTGCCTTTGTCGCAGGATCAGTGGCTGTTTCTGTATGCGGTTTTGATCTGCGCGATCGTGTTCTGGATGGCCAACAACCTTCTTCGGGGGGCTGCCGGTCGCTCCATGCGCGCGATCCGTGACCATGCGCTGGCGGCCGAGGCAACGGGTCTTAACATAACGAGCGTCAAAACGAAGACCTTTGCCTTGTCCGCCGCTTATACGGGCGTGGGTGGCGCCGTTTCAGCACTGGCGGTGCAGTTCGTGGCGCCCGATTCGTTCTCCCTGTTTCTGTCAATCACTCTCCTGGTCGGGATTGTCGTGGGCGGTGTCGGAACGCTGTGGGGCGCCGCTTTCGGCGCGGTCTTCATTATGGTGATTCCTGCTTTTTCGGAGAGCGTTTCCAAGTCAGCCCCTTGGGTCGTGTATGGGGTGCTTCTGATTGTTTCAGTCTATGTTCTTCCTGGTGGCATCGCGGCCCTGGGCAACCGCTATCGCCTGATGAGGTCGCATCGCTAATGTCCGTGCGCCGAGCCAAAAGAAGACAAAGAGAAAGTGACATGAAGAAGATAAACGCAGCCGGTTTGGCAGCGTCGGCAATCCGCGTCGCATTCGCTCGATCCAGCGTGTCACGCTGCGAATCGATTCGTCGTGACTGCGAGGCCGTTGCGCGATGATGCCGACGGATCGCACACCACAGAGCGGTCTGCCCGGCGCTCTCTTTGACCTGGCCGGCAGGAAAGTTGTCGTGACCGGTGCTGCATCCGGCTTGGGCCGTATGTTTGCCGAAGCGCTTTCCCAATCTGGCGCAGCGGTGGCTTGGGTCGATCGCGAGGCGGAGGCGCTCGCGGCCTGCGAGGCCGTAGGCGTCTGCGATTGCCGCGTTGTCGCTGATCTTGGCGACGAAGCGGGCGTTTCACAGATGGCAGAAAAAGTCCTTGCCTGGTGTGGCGGAAAGCTAGACGTGCTGATCAACAACGCTGGCATCGCAACTCGGCCCGGGCGTTTGCTGGACGTCCAGGCGAAGGACTGGGATCGTGTCTTCGCGATCAACTTGCGCGGCGCCTTCCTGGTTACGCAGGCACTGCTGCCGGCATTGATTCAGAGCGGGCGCGGTTCAGTGGTGAACATCAGTTCTTATCTCGGCACCGTCGGTGTCTACCCAGGCTTCCCAGTCACCGCGATTCCCTAT
Organism: Paraburkholderia sp. HC6.4b; assembly: GCF_014200875.1. Lineage (NCBI taxonomy): Bacteria > Pseudomonadati > Pseudomonadota > Betaproteobacteria > Burkholderiales > Burkholderiaceae > Paraburkholderia > Paraburkholderia sp. HC6.4b. Next base: position 1,350 of record NZ_JACHDC010000047.1, on the reverse strand, counting down.
GCGGCATCGAAAGCCGGACTGATTGGCTTCACGCGGCAGCTCGCAATCGAGTATGCGGCCGAGCAAGTGCGGTCGAACGCGATCGCGCCGGGCTGGCATAGTGGCACGCGCCTTGGACGTGAGCGCGACACGACGGGCGGCGCCGCGGCCGTCGCGCAGATGGACGCCTTTGTCGAGCGGGAGGTGCCGCTCGGCTATAGAGGTAGGCCGGCTGACCTCGTGGGCCTCGTCATCTACCTTGCGAGCGATGCCTCGAGCTATGTCACGGGTCAAGTGTTTGTTCATGATGGCGGCATAACCGCCCGCTAACTCAGTGAGGTGAGCCGCTGGCGCAGCCGGAGACTCGCCCTGGTTTGTGACCTATACGATGGTCATTGCAAATGCGTGGTTGGCTCTTGCTGCACGCAGCGATGGCCTGTTCCGTTGTCGGCACGTCGAAGCGCCCATCATTGCGTTCCCGCTGATCGGCGTCATCGGCTCAGTGCACCACTTAGCTCCCGCGGTTGAGTTCGCGGTTCAGCGCGGTCATTTCGTCGGTGCTCGGGAAAGCGGGGTACGCGCTGAGTCGATCCATGAGCGCTTGGAGGTTCTGCGGCGCACGGGCCTTGTCCGCTGCCGCCAGCGCTTTGCGCAGGTCATGCGCTGTCAGGGAGGTGCAATAGGCCGGCGTGCCCGGCTGCTGACGCCAGGAGTCGGCAAGGCTTCCCGCATCGACCGGCTCGAACCCGGTTTCGTCCACCAGCGTCTGCGCGATCGCCTTGGCGGCCGCGTCATCGCCAGCAACCGGTACGGCAATGCGATCGGCTGCGCCGCGCGGTTTTCCCCCGTCCGCAAGCACGCCAGCCAGAATGGCGTTAAACGTCTTCACTACCGGGCGGCCGAACTGGGCGCTAGACCAGACGCTCTCGGGCTTGCCGTCGTCGACTTCGGCGATATTGCCGTCGCGCACGGGATAGTAATTCGAGGTGTCGATGACGACCACGTCCGCCGGCACATCGGCGAACAGGCCGGCGAGCTCCGGGTTGTTCTTGAAAGGAATGGAAACGACGACGACGTCGACGTTCTTGACTGCTTCGTCCGGGGTGACCGGTTCCGCGCCCACCTTTTGGGCCAATTGGCGTAGTTCGTCGGGGGTGCGGGTTGAGGCCAGCTTGATGCTGTGCCCGTTCGCGGAAAATTTTTGCGCGAGCGTTGCGCCGATGTTGCCTGCGCCGATGATGCCTATTTTCATGTTCGTCTCTTCCTAAGTGTCGCGAGTGTGAACGGCTGTGAGAAACCGACACTAGACGGCGGCATCGATCAGAGATACCGAATGGTCCAGGTCTGCTGAGCGGTTTGGTAATGGTTTGT
>NZ_JACHDC010000046.1:0-10339 GCF_014200875.1 Paraburkholderia sp. HC6.4b | reverse complement strand
CACAAACCATTACCAAACCGCTCAGCAGACCTGGACCATTCGGTATCTCTGATCGATGCCGCCGTCTAGTGTCGGTTTCTCACAGCCGTTCACACTGGTGTTGGATAGGACACCACTCGATGCGCAAATCTCTCATCTCACCACCAAGGTAGACGAACTAAGACAGTTCAAAAAATATATTCTCGATACACGAGTTGGCGACCGTATGCTTCATCATCATCCTCGCCGCCTTTCCGGAGAATATGCCGTAACGACGAGCCACGAAATTCCAGCCGATGAAACACTGGTATGTCGCATCGTGGATGCATATAAAAAGGCGATCCGCACCCCCACTGGATCGACTGACTCAATGTGGTTGACGGTTTTTGCAAGCGCGAATAAGCAGACGCATGAAATTCTCGAACATGGCAGTCTGAAGGACATCATTGCCATGCTTCGAAACCCCGCCAGTTCCATGCTGTTTTACGGATTCGATAGCCTACAATCGAAGGACTCAACCAATAACGACTCAACCGTTTGGCTTAGCTGGATTCATCAGCTCGCGTATGACAGTCTGTTGCAAATGTGTCGCGCCCTCGGCATAAAGCGCGTTGAAAATCCCGAGTCTGGCATCGATTTTCAGGAATCCCCATCAGTTGAGGAACTTTTGACAGAGCTAGATAAAGTGATGGGATTCAAGATCGACTTCCCCAATCCATTCGATGGCGAGGTCGGCATCAAGACATCGCGAGGCATAGCAAATTACCGCGCAATACAGGCGCTATTTCAGGCGTGGCGAATTGGTCATCTAACTGAATACCGATCGAGAGCGCGTGTCCTGGAAATTGGCGCAGGACTTGGCCGAACAGCTTACTACGCAATTAAGATGGGTATCGCGCAATATACGGTGATTGATATTCCATTGACTGGTGTTGCTCAAGCGTACTACCTCGGCAGGATTCTTGGAGATCAGACCATTTCACTTTGGGGGGAAAGCTCCGACGGGAAAGTGCGCATCCTTCCGCCCACAGCCTATCAGAAGATGAACGAGCGCTTCGATCTGATCGTCAATGTCGATTCGCTAACCGAAATGGCACCGGATACTGCAGCGGAATATCTGACGGGCGCCGCGCGGATGACGCGCCAGTTTCTATCGATCAACCACGAACACAATCCCTTCACCGTTGAATCGATCTACCAGAAGATGCCGAGCGTGAAGGCGTGGCGCAGTCCGTACTGGCTTCGCCGTGGCTATGTGGAAGAATTGATCACGTTCGATTGACCACTGCGAATCGTCGCCAAGGGTATTGCGGGTCTCGGCATTGGCTACATTGGTGGTCTTTCGAGTAGATGTTGCTCTGCACATCCACCTCGCTCAAGGTCGACTGAAGAGCAAAGGGCACCGAAATCGCACCGCTGAAGTTGTAGAAGCTGTTGCCAGTAATCAAGTAATCATCCTTAGAAACGAGGCAGAGTTTGAGTCCATGTTGATTGCGTTCGATGATGCGACCGGTAAGTGGCTCGCAACGCTTGCAATTACCCCACATCTTCGCCGTGAAACCTCGTGGTCTCGCATACGTCGTCGGCTCTTCAGAACACCGGGTAGGCAGGCGCAGCAAGGATTCGCTGGGGATATGTGATTTGCCGAACTCCCAGAAACGATATTGATCTGAGTTTCTTTCTGGGAGTTTGCGAGCGACGCCGATGAGCACCCCCGACTTTTTCCGCAGCCGCCTGAACGCGATGATCGATCTTCGTCACCCGCTGGCAGGGCTAGCCACGCGGATACCGTGGACGTCGATCGAAGCAACGCTGGCTCCAGTGTTCGAGCGGCGTGCACGCTAAGGCGAGGTCAGTGAAGGCATCGATGTCGACACCACGGTCCAGGAAAAGGCCATTGCCTATCCGACCGACAGCCGGCTGCTCGAAGTTGCGCATGCCCGGCTTGCGCAACTGGCGCAACGCGCGGGTCTGAGTCTGAAGCAAACCTACGAACGTGAAGGCAAACGTCTTCGTCGTCGCGCCGGCGGCTACGCGGGGAAACGCAAGCTCCCCGTGACCCTAGCGTGAGAACACTACCGGCGCGCTATCGCCGGGGCCGATCACTTTGAACCGTCCGCCTGAACCCCATCCCATAGCCCCCGCAGCATGCTCTGCAGTGCCTGGAATCGTTGAGGATGGAACATGACCAGGAACACGAACATTTGCAGCAAGCGTACCGTGTCTACACGCCGCCAGGCCCAACAAGGGTAATCGCGCCTCTGAAGCAGCACGCTGTTGCGAAACATGTAGTAGTACCGAAACGGCTTATGGAGGGGAATTTCCCGCCAGCGGCCAAGCCACACCCGCCTACGCTGTTCTCCAAGCGAGTGGCTCATGCTTGCTTCACAGTGCCCCCACACCTGATACCCCTTTGCACGAGCGCGCAACACCCACTCAGTATCGACCTGGTCAATGAAAAATTCCTCGTCCATCCCGCCAACGGCATCGAGGACATCGATTGAAATCAACGATCCTGAGGAAATAAGAAGGTCTGTCAAGACGACCGGTTGACCGGGTTCACAGGCAACAGGAGCAAAGCGGATCCTCCCGAACCGCACATGTGGAGCAAGGTGACCAGTTTGAGGGTCCCTGAATCGTGGCCCGATGGCTGCCACCTTATCGCCGCCTGCAACCAGATCCTCATGTGCCAACTTCAGAGCAGCCACCATCCTTGGCTCCGGCACGCTGTCTTGATCCATCAGCAAAACATATTTTGCACCACGCTCTCGTGCCCAGCGGATGCCGACATTGTGGGCCGCCGCAATGCCGAGATTTTTGCCTAGGGGCAAGACATTTAACCTCGAGTCGCCCAGCGCAGCCACGAAACCAGCCACATCTTCGCTGGATCCGTTGTCCACCAAAACCACACTGTCGGTCTGCGATGCGACAGACTTGAGAAGTTCGCCAAGACGTGCCAAATCCGGCTGAAAACTGACTATGATCGCCGCGACGCCCGCAACCGGAGATGGTAGAGACTGAAGATTCATAGCTGCGCACGCAATCAGTGCTCAAGATTGGAAGCCGGCGAACCGCTGTTCGCATATCACTTGGACCGCGCGACAATCGAAGAGCATTCAGTCCAAAGTGATGTACATGAAAGGCCATTGGTCGCGAACGCGACTGCTGCGATCGGTTTCAGTCGAGTTGCAGCGCGGCGAGGATGGTTTCGCGTTGATTAAACCATGCATACTTCGAACGAGCGTCCTCACGCGCATTTTCGAGCAATGTCGACCACCCGGAATCGCTTTCGATTGCTCTCTCGATCACAGACAACCAATCATGCGCTTGGGCAAGATAGCCGTTCTCGCCGTCGCGAATCGAATTCGCATACGTGTAAGACGGTGACGCGACGCTTATCGCGCCCACGACGGCGGCCTCGAAATACTTGAGTTCTGATTTGCAGTTCGTAAAGTCATTTGACTGCAGCGGCATCAGATTGAACTCGACAGTACTAATGAGACGCTGCAAATTCACATAGTCCTGAAAGGGTTGGCGTTTGACCCGATCACCGAATTTACTGAGAGTCGGGCCAGCCTCGATATAGCCCACGATCATCAGTTCGATTCTGGGATCCTTCGCGAGCAGCGCCTCGATAGCCGGAACGATGATCGCATAGTCGAGCTTGTGCGAAGGCGAGCCGCTGAAGTAGCCTAGGTGGATCTTGTCGTCACGTGCAAATCCCTTGGCCTGCTTATGCCGAAAGAGCGCATCGGAAAAATCGATTTGCTCTTTGTTCATGAAGTTCGGCACCACGCTCACCGGCAATCCGGAAAATGCCGCAATCTTGCCGGCCAGAAAAGCATTCGTCGTGATGGCACCATCGCACATTTTCAGCGCCACACCCAGTCGGCCAATATACGAGAACCAATAGTCCCAACGGCCGGGATCGCCGACGTCTTCGTCAAGCGTGTTCATAATCAGGTGCGCAAAGCTCGAATCGAAAACAAAATCGTCGATATCGAACAATACGCGCTTTCCTCGCAACCGGAACTTCATCACGAGCTGATTGATGCGATGACAATACCGGGACCGGCAAATCACCAGCACATCTGCGAGATCCGCTATCTCGTCGATTCTTGCCCAGTCCTGAAGAAAGAAAAAACTCGCCGATACATCCCCCCTCTCGCCCTCGTTCAGCACCTGCACCATGTTATAGGCACGGTAACGAAACGTGCTGTTATTCGGCTCTTCGTAGAAATAGGCAACCCGCCGCTTACCGCGCGTAAGCATTCTCATCCGCTCACTCAGCGGCAGGATCCACGGATCCGAATAAGCTAAGGGAGCAATATCGACTTTAAACATTAGAGTTCTTCGGACAACTGCTTGATGATCTTGCCGAACGCCTGCTGCCAATCGCCAGCAAGTCCGTTGTTAAGGAAATTTTGCTTTCTCAACTGCTGATTGGATGCCAGCGTCACTGCCGACCTCAGTGCTTCAACCAATGCATCACGTTCAAGGTCCGCGCAAATCAGGTTATGCGAGTAGCCAGACAAATCCGTCTTGCCACCAAAGCGGTTGGTGACGACGACCGCCCCACTGGCCACCAGATCCAATGGCGGATAGCTTGGGTGCGGAGTGCTCATCAAGCTGAGGCCCACATCGATCGTCCCTGCAAGTTCCGCATACTGCGACCATGTGAGATTCTCGAATTTTTCGGGCACGTAGTCACCATCGAAGACCACGGTTGGTATGTCCTTACCGACCAGACAGATCTCCCATTCCGACGGGTCCAGCACCTTTTCGGCAATCGCCCGTTCGATGACCTCAATCCCAAGATAGAAGAGATTACGCACATTGTTCGGCCTCGCGTAAAAGAAAAATCGCTTCTTTTGCAACGTTTGCTTTTTTCGCGGATGGTAAATGGAAGCCGGAAAAGCCGGCTCGAACCACATTCCTTTGGCGGCAATGTTGCCGAGTCCATCGGAAATCAGATGATCGAACAGTAGCTCCGTATTGATCAGAAAACGGATTTCGCTATTGCGAAGTGTGTCTTCACATTTAACACGATCGTCGCCGAACGGATAGAACATCCGCTCGTCTTCCTGCAACAGATAGATAATCGACTCACGCGGCACACTGGGTAATGTAGCCGCGGTCGTCCACCACGACGTCGTCACGAACAGATCGCCTTCCTTGACGTCGAGTTCGTACTTCTGATCGTAGAACGCTGCAAACTTGAATTGCAGTTCGTGCTTCAGCTTGATGCCGTACAACGCGAGGATGTGGTCGATGTTCTCGGGTTGAGCCCGCTGCGTTCGCGTGACTATACGAAGCTGCGCATTGAGTTCGTTCGCAAGCAGCGCTGAAAAGATCAGCGCAGTCCCAACCCCGCCAAACAGGCTGCCACTGGAGACGCTGTCAGTCACGATGCTGACGCGCCGGACGCCGGATGCGGGAATCGAATACGTCAGTAAAGGTGCAAGCGACTCGAAGCGCTGACGATAAAGTTGCGCCACGCTCTTTTGGGACGAGTCACCGCCGCCCGCTAAACTGGGCGAAACATGTAGTTTTTTGCCCAACTTTCGGTAGACAAGCTCCCGCAACGCCGAGGTTCCATGGGTTTTCCAGTAGCAGTAGACCCTATAAGCCCGATCAATCATCCGAAGTCCTCGTTGCGTGCTGTTAAGCGACACAAGTCATATTATTTGACCGACTATCATCTATGTCGGCAATTCAACGCGCCTGCCTTGAAGACAGGAGAGCGGGGTATTGCGCCTGGTTCCGGTCTTCCGCTGCAGGCGCCATTACGCGCTCACACCTGAGCTTCGTATTCCGAAAGCACTTCTTCGGTTGGCCCAAACGCTCGTACTCGCCCGCGCTCCATCCACAGTACCTTGTTGCACACCTTGCGGATTTCGGCATTCGAGTGCATTGCCAGCACCACAATCTCCGCACGGCTATGAAGATCTGCGAGGCGCTCTTCGGCCTTATGCATGAAAGACGCATCGCCAACGCCCATCACTTCGTCGAGCAGCAGAATCTCGGCATCGACCGCAGTCGATATGGCGAAGCCCAATCGCACGCGCATGCCACTCGAATAGGTTCTGAGCGGCAGATCGAGATAATCGCCTAGCTCACAAAACTGCGCGATCGACTGCTGCTTCTCACGGATTTCCGCATCGGTCATACCCAGCAACAAGCCTCTCAGGCGGATGTTCTGCATGCCGGTCGAGTTCTCATCCATTCCGAGACTGGTATCGAGTAACGGCACGATCTTTCCGTCGCTCTCAACCGTGCCGTACGTGGGCGAGTAGATGCCGGCCATGATTCTGAGCAGTGTCGACTTGCCGGCGCCGTTGTGGCCGATCAGGCCGAACCGGTCGCCGCTTTCCAAACGCAGGTTGACGCTGTCGAGCGCACGCACGACGACTACGCCGTCGCTACCCTCGGCGATTGAATTGCGACGACCCACACGCATGACCTGCTTCTTGAGCGACCGTCCTTGAACGTCATAGATGGGCAGGTCGAGCGTCGTGTTCTTAAGTTCGATGTACGCCATGATTTGCTCTATCAGACCCAGTATGGAATGCGTTTCAAGTAACGGCCCGTAAGGCCAAGCGCCAAAAGCCAACCCGCCACGGCGAGCCCCACGGCGACTCCCCACGTGGTCGCACTCGGCCACTCTCCGATCAGCGGCGCGCGAACCAGTTCGATCAGATGCGCGAGAGGATTCAGATCGACGATGAATGAAAAGCGGGTCAATGAATTCGGATGATAAATGATTGGCGTAACATAAAACGCGATCTGCATTAACGCGGAGACGATCTGCGGCAAATCGCGAAAACGCGCGGATAGCAGCCCCGTGACCATCGCCATCCACATCGCGTTGGCCATATACAGCACCAAAGCCGGAATAAAGACGGGCAGTGTCTCCCAGCTCTTAATGCCATAAATTGCCAGCAACACCACTACAATCACGAAGTTGTGCGCTAGGATGATGAGATTGCGCCAGGCAACCTGCAGCATGAAGATCAGCTTCGGCGTCGCCGCCTGCCGGATGTAGTGGCCGCTGTTTATGTAAGCCGTGCTACCCTCCAGAACAGTGGCCGAAAACGTCGTCCATAGGACGAGGCTGACAGCGAGATACGGAAGATAGTCACTCATCTTCATCCCGAAGAGCGTGCCGTATACCACGCCGATCGAACCGACCATCACGCCGGTGCTGATCGTTAGCCAGAACGGTCCTACCCGCGAACGCGCGTAGCGTTGCCGAACCTCTAGCCAGCCGAGAAGTGTCCAAAGCCGCCAGGAAGCGATGCTTCGCTTCAAATCATAAAGTGCCAGGTTGTACATTACAGAGTCTGCAACTTTCGCGTTAAAAATGGACGCGTCATCGTGTATCGACGCGTACCTTGTCATGGTTGATCAAGCCGGCCCATGCGGCCGGTCACCCCGTGCCAGATTCCCATCAGCGCCATTCGCAGATGGCTCAGACGTGGCTGAAGAAACAACCCATAAATCGCCAATCGAAACGGGAACTTGACGAGTTCCGTGGACTTCCAGGTCCACGGAATATAGCTCCGTTTGATTAGAGCAACTGCATTCCTGAAGAGGTAATAATGACGTAGCGGGCTATGACTCGGATATTGCCGGCCAAGCACTCGAACCGGTTCGCCGCCCAGTTCATGCGCGAGCCGCAACCCCGGCGCACCCAGTACTGCGTAACCTCTCGACCGTGCTCTCGCGCACCATTCGAGATCGACGAAATCAATAAACAACGCGTCATCCATCGGACCAATCTCCTGCCAGGAGGCCAGATTGATGCACGAGCCAGAGCTGATCAGAAAATCGATCTCGAGCGGCTGTGTGCCAACGGGCGGAATCCGCTGCAGCTTCAGGTATCCAAAGCGAACGAACGGCGCAACACCGCCGAGACGGGCATCCTCGTACGCCGGACCGATCAATGCAACCCGCCCACGCTGGCGCCGTTCTTGGTCGAGCAAACGCGGCAACGCGTCCAGTAGCTGACTTGACGGCTCGCTATCCTGGTCGAAGATCAGCGCGCAGGTGCGTCCTGCCTTCAGGAGCACTTCGACGCCTTGATTGATGCCCGTCGCGATTCCGCGGTTGGCGCCGTTCGCGACGTAGACGATTCGCTTGTCGAGACCGATCTGTCCGATACTCTGAGTCTGCTCGGTATTGTCGACCACAACGCAGAGGCCCGCGTCTGCATAGCGATTCGCCCGACGGACGCAAGCAGCATCCGGCCGATAAAAGACAACGACGATCCCGGCAGATGCATCGCCGGACAAGACGCCACGATCAGCCGGAGTCATGGAGGGCAATCACTTTTCAACAATGGATCGGCAGCAACCGCGCCACTCGTGGCCGCGGCTATGCACATTGACCAGCCATGCAGAGTCGCAACGCATCCCGCCAGTCCGGCATTGAAAGCCCGAAGGTCTCGGTAAGCTTGCGAAACGACAATCGTGAATTTGCCGGGCGTTTCGCGGGAACGGGATAATCGCTCGTGCCGATCGGTACGACGCGCGGCCCTTCCTCTCCCATTGCAGCTTCAAAGATTGCTTGTGCGAAACCGTGCCATGATGTCTCGCCCGCAGCAGTCAGGTGATAGACGCCCGAACGCTCGCGCCACCAGTTAGCATTATTCGCAGCAAGACCTTGCGCGATGATGTGCGACGTCGATGTCGCAATGGTATTGGACCAGGTAGGCGCTCCGATCTGATCGGCAACCACGCGCAATTCAGGCCGCTCCTTACCCAGCTTCAACATGGTCAGCAAAAAGTTCTTTCCACGCGTTCCGTACACCCAGCTAGTGCGCAAGATCAGATGCTCGCAGCCGGATGCAGCAATGACCTGCTCTCCCGCGAGCTTGCTCTTGCCGTATACGTTTTGCGGATTGGTCGAATCGTCCTCGACGTAGGGTGCGTTCTTCGTTCCGTCGAAGACGTAGTCGGTCGAATAGTGGATCAGCGCCGCGCCAAGCTTTTTCGCTTCCTCGGCGAGCACGCCCGGCGCTTCGCCGTTGATGCGCATCGCCAGATCGCGCTCTTCTTCGGCCTTGTCCACCGCGGTATAAGCGGCCGGATTGACGATCAGCGCGGGACGCACGTCACGCACCACCGCGCGAATCTGATCGAAGTTCGACAGATCGAGCCGCGAGCGGTCGACCGCGACCACATTGCCGAGCCCTTGCAGCGTGCGCGCGAGCTCGTAGCCGACCTGGCCATTTACGCCGGTGACGAGAATCGTGCGGTTTGCATCTTGTGCGCTCATGCGATCCCCTTATGCGTAGACTTCGGCGTCGGCGAGACGCTTGCCCGCCGCATCCTTGGCCGCGAGCAGCGGCTCGAAGTCGAGCGGCCATTCGATCCCGATCGCCGGATCGTTCCACACGATGCTGCGCTCGTGCTCGGGGAACCAATAATCCGTGGTCTTGTAGAGGAACTGCGCGGACTCCGACAGCACGACGAAGCCGTGCGCGAAACCGGGCGGCACCCACAGCTGCCGATGGTTCTCGACCGACAGCGTCACGCCGACCCACTTGCCGAAGTTCGGCGAGCTCTTGCGGATGTCGACGGCGACGTCGAACACCTCGCCCTCGACCACGCGCACGAGCTTGCCCTGCGCATGCTGGATCTGATAGTGCAGACCGCGCAGCACGCCTCTCGCCGAACGCGAATGATTGTCCTGCACGAACTCGACGCCCGGCTCGACCTTCTCGGCGAATTCGAGCGCATTGAAGCTTTCGAAAAAGAAGCCGCGCGCATCGCCGAACACCTTCGGCTCGATGATCTTGACTTCGGGCAGCGAGGTTGCGGTTACCTGGATGGCCATGCGACGTGATCCGTGAGAATGTTTTGCAGGTATTGCCCGTAGGCATTCTTCGCGAGCGGTTTGGCGAGCGCGAGCAACTGCTCGCCGTCGATCCACTGACGCCGGTACGCGATCTCTTCCGGACACGCGACCACCAGACCCTGGCGCTTTTGCAGCGTTGCGATGAAGGTCGCGGCTTCGATCAGCGAGTCGTGCGTGCCGGTGTCGAGCCACGCATAACCGCGGCCCATGATCTCGACGTTGAGCGCCGCGTTCGCGAGGTAGCGCGAGTTCACGTCGGTGATTTCGAGCTCGCCGCGCGGCGACGGCTTGATGTCCGCGGCGATGTCGCAGACCTGCTTGTCGTAGAAGTACAGACCCGTGACCGCGTAGTTCGAACGCGGCCTGGCGGGCTTTTCCTCGATCGACAACGCGCGGAACTGCTTGTCGAATTCGACCACGCCGTAGCGTTCCGGATCCTGCACGTGATACGCGAACACGGTGGCGCCGTCGGTCTGATCGTCGGCGCGTTCGAGTTGCT
>NZ_JACHDC010000045.1:0-12210 GCF_014200875.1 Paraburkholderia sp. HC6.4b | reverse complement strand
TTGAATGTCTTTCCGTAACGCGCCAACTTGTTCTCTCTTTATCGCCCCCAGATTCCAATTTTATCCAGGCGACAACCATTGTGACGCGGGGGGGGGGGGCTACCGTACCGCGTGCGCGCGGGTAAGGAAGTCAAGCTCGAAGTACTCGCCGCGCGTGCGGAACGCTGGGCCGGTGAAGTGCCGGCCGGTGTCGGCGTGCTATCGGCAGGCATCGACGTTCAAGGCGACCGTGTAGAAATGGAAGTGGTCGGCTGGGGCCTCGATGAAGAGTCCTGGAGCATTGCCTACGAAGTCATCGAAGGCGATCCAGCTACGCCCGATCTGTGGCGCGAAGTGGATCTGGCATTGATGCAGAAACACCGGCGCGATGATGGGCGGCCGTTCTCCATCATGTGCGCGTGTATCGACTCAGGCGGGAACGCAACGCAAGCCGTGTACGCGTTCGCGAAAGAACGCATTGGCCGCCGCATCTGGGCAATCAAGGGCGAGTCGGCACGCACGGGGCAACGTTCGCCCGTGTGGCCGAACAGGAAGCCGACGCGCCGCGCGAAGGCGAGCTATCGGCCGGTGATTCTCGGCGTTAACGCCGCCAAGGATTCAATACGTGACCGCCTGGCGATCGACAAGCCCGGACCCGGTTACATGCACTTTCCCGCCGATCGCGATCTGGGTTACTACGCGCAGCTAATGTCCTGAGTTAAAAATTCATTGAATGATGCCGATCACGTACTAAAGTGTCCTGTGTAGCACTTGATACGCGGAGGCAACGATGAGTGGACGGTCCAAAGGGGAACTCGTGCTGAGCGATTCGGAGCGCGAAGACCTGCAAGCGCTGACGATGCGACGCAAGACCGCGCAGGCCCTGGCATTGCGGGCGCGCATCGTGTTGGCCTGTGCCGATGGCATGGACAACAAGACAGTTGCGGCGAAACAGCGGGTCACACAGCAAACGGTTTCGAAGTGGCGGGCGCGATTCGTGAGCCATCGTGTGGACGGCCTGCTTGATGCACCACGGCCCGGCGCACCGAGGACGATTGATGACGCGCGCGTCGATGCGGTCATCGCGAAGACGCTCGAGTCCGTGCCTGTCGGAGCGACTCACTGGAGCACGCGCACGATGGCTCGCGAAATGAAATTGTCGCAGACGGCGGTCACACGAATCTGGCGTGCTTTTGGCTTGCAACCGCATCGGCAGGAGACGTTCAAGCTCTCCAGCGATCCGATGTTCGTCGACAAGGTGCGGGATATCGTCGGGCTTTACCTGGACCCGCCGCTCAAGGCCATGGTGCTGTGCGTGGACGAGAAGAGCCAGATTCAGGCGCTCGATCGCACGCAACCCATGTTGCCGTTGGCACCCGGCATCCCTGAGCGACGTACCCACGATTACATGCGCCACGGTACGACCACCCTGTTCGCGGCGCTGGACATCGCTACTGGTGAAGTAATCGGCGAGGTACATCGGCGCCATCGCAGCAGCGAATTTGTGCGCTTTCTGCGCACCATCGAAGCCAGCGTGCCGTCTTACCTGGAGGTGCATCTGGTAATGGACAACTATGGCACGCACAAAACGCCCTCGATCAAAGCCTGGTTCGCTCGTCATCCTCGCTTCCATGTTCACTTCACACCCACCTCGGCGTCGTGGCTTAACCAGGTCGAACGATGGTTTGCCGCGCTCACTGAAAAATACCTTCGACGCGGTACGCATCGGTCGACACGTCAACTCGAAGACGCGATCCGTCATTATCTGGATGTCTATAACGCGAACCCCAAACCGTTTGTCTGGAGCAAGTCGGCCGATGAGATCCTGGCCAGCCTCGAACGGTTTTGTGTGCGCGTCCGCAAGGCTGCGGCAGGAGCATCATGAATATCAATACCGACGCAATTGATGAAGTTTCCCTCGCGCTCCTCTACCTGACCCTGCATGACCGATACCGTGCATGGAAGGGCTTCGACTGGGATGTGCTGAACCGGCTCCATGAACGAGGCCTCATCGAAGACCCAGTCAACAAGACGAAGTCCGTGATCTTTACGGAAGAAGGACTGCGCGAGTCCGAGCGACTTTTTAATCAGCACTTTGTCATTCCGGAAAGAACAGAGAATTGATTCAACGAACTTCTAACTCAGGACACTAACGGCGGAACGGATCGTGGTCAAGGAAGTCGCGGGGCATCGGTTCTATGTGTGGGAGTTGCCGCCCGATCGCGCCAATGAGGCGCTGGATTGCCGCGTGTATTCGTATGGCGCGCTTTGCGGTTTGCTGCATTTCGGCTTGCGTCTGAATGCCATCACCGCGCGCGCCACGCGCCCGTATGGCGATACGGACATCACGGCACAACAGGGAGACGCGCGCGCTTGTTTCCCAGTTAGGGCTACGCTGAAGAAGCCGCCGTTTTCGGCGACGGTTTGCTGCTGAATTTCGGAATGCGAGATCAGTGACGCAATTAGTTCGATTTTCTTGCCCTGAAGGGCCTTGCAAGCGGGTCTCTCGACCCACTTTGGCCCCTCATGGACGCACCTGTGCCATGAGCCGCTCGCGGCTCATGTAGATGTTGCTCAATGCCAGTGCGGTGAAGGCGCGCGTGGCGTTCTTCGCCAGGCCGCGATAGCGCACCTTGACGAAACCCCACAGCCGCTTGACGACCGCAAAGACGTGCTCGACCCGCGCACGTATCTTCGACTTGTTGCGGTTCTTCGAGCGTCTGGTGTCGTCGACCTCACCACTTCGCCTGCGCACACGCTGGTTGGTAAAGTCCTTCGCTTGCGGTGCCTTGCTGGCGATGAGTTCCTTCTGGCTCGCATACGCGCTGTCACCGTACACACGTCGCTCGGCGCCATGCAGCAGAGCCGGCAGCGGATGCTTGTCATGCACGTTCGCAGCCGTCACTACCGCGCTGTGTGCCAGTCCCGTCTGGCTATCCACGCCGATGTGCAGCTTCATGCCGAAGTACCACTGCTGGCCCTTCCTCGTCTGGTGCATTTCGGGGTCTCGCGCCTTGTCCGCGTTCTTCGTGGAACTGGGCGCACCGATGATGGTGGCATCCACGATGGTGCCGGTGCCAACCTTCAGGCCGTGCCCTTGCAGTACCTCGCCGACCTTGGCAAACAACTGCTCGCCGAGCTTGTTGCGCTCCAGCAGCCGGCGAAACTTCAACAGCGTCGTGCCATCGGGAACGCGCTCGCGCCCCAGGTCAATCCCAACGAATCGCCGCAATGCGGTGCTGTCCAGCAGCGCTTCCTCGCAGGCTTCATCCGCCAGGTTGAACCAGTGCTGCACAAAGTGCATGCGCAGCATGCGCTCCAGACCAACTGGCGGGCGACCGCCTTGCCCCTTCGGATAGTGCGGCTCGACAACCTCGCACAACTGCGTCCACGGTACGATCTGCTCCATCGTCTCAAGGAACACATCACATTTGGTTGGCCGACGGTACTGTTCGAATCCGGCGCCTTGATCGGCCGCCATCGCAAGGGTCTGTTGTTTCATCCGCATTTAACGTCTTCCCGCCCGACGGCGTTGACCTTTTTCAGCGTAGCCTTAGCATGAGGTTATCAGGCTGGTTCTTCCGAGCGTGCAGACCGGTAAATTTCCAGCCATCGACTCGGAGTAACGACAATCGCACCGCAGACGGTCTCCAGTTCATCTGCGTGTGACAGGATACGCCTATCCGCTGTTATGAAATAAGCTCCGCCGTACTTGCCAGCTTCGAAGACGTGTCGTGCATCGGCTTCGTACTTTTCCGGCCTTCCATTACCCGTCAGTATGTCGTGAACTTTCTGTCGGGTAACTCGCTCGCCGTCGGTCAGATCAGTTTCGTTTGTATAGATCATGTCTGCCGCTTCTGCCTTAACGTCTGCCGGTGTTTTTGGATGGTCAATTTCCTTCTGATTGGAATGCGCGAGAAGTAAATGAATCTCGCCGATGTTTCGCAATTCTCGTATTTCAGCCGCATAAGCATCTTCCGGCGCGTATTTCGTATCGAACGCACAAGAATCAAGAAAACTGTTTCGATACTTCGGATCGGGCGGCACATAGAACGGGCTTCGCTTCATCTTCCGACCTCCACAACATAGGGAACGGTCATTATGCGCCCGTGTGCCTGCTACGACCCGTCGAAAAGCATTTTCGCGGGCATGAGTACGGCGCAGCTGGAAACGGCGCTCGCAGCGGCACAGGCGGCGTATATCCGCCTCGCGAGCGGCGCGCAGGGCGTGAGTTTTTCCTATACCCAGGGCGACGGTACGCGCAGCGTGACCTATACGGCCGCGAACCTCGCGAACCTTGTAGCGCTCATCCGGCAGCTACAGCAACAGCTAGCCATGGTCTGCCGCGGCCGCGCGCCGGTTCGCTTCCTGTACCGCTAGAGCTAGGAAGCGAACTTAGTGTCGCGCGCTTGCCCGCAAGTCTCGTATCGTGTTCTCTGGCGATGTATTCATGGCGGCTAACAGTGCGAACAAATTGGCTATGCCTTCCGTACAGGCTACACGACTCCTCGCGTAGCCTCGAACACATAGGCCGGTGCTAGTAGGACGCGCCTAGCGTCAGGCGACGACGTAGCACGCTGTAATCGCCCTGCGTCCCGCGGTCCGGCGGCAACTTGAAGCGATAGGCCAGCGTGCCGTTAGCCGTGGTCTTGGCAGGCTCTGGCGACGTCCTTAACGCCGTACTGAGCAAGTATGCGCCCCCAAGGAACGTAAGGAACGACAGGCCAGAAAGAAAGTACGTTACGGCTCGAACCCATACCCGATTGAGGAATGGCTCATGCGATTCTTCGATTGGCTTACGGTTTAGCTCAAAATCGTGGAGAAAACTGAATTGACGTTCGGATTCGGTCGCATTGATCTGCCAGCGCCACACCATCAAGAAAAACGCCGAAATTATCCCTGCGACAAAGGAACGCGCGGCAAGCCCGATCACTTCGATATCCGACTTTGAAATAGCGTTAGCCGCGATTAGCGTTGCGCTTGCCGCTAACCCCGCACCGTTGAGTATAACTAGGTGTTTGATGGTCTCTCGGCCCCATTCGATCATTTCTCTAAACGATGTTTCCGCGCCTAGTTTGAGCATTTCAGTCCATAGCGCGTGCTGCCTATCCGGCATATCGTCCGCAAAGATTCTCTTTTCGTCGCTCAAGGTCAACTCCTGATTTTCAAGGCTCTGGATTGTGCCAGAACCCGTGACGACCGATGCGCTACCGACTAGCGTTATGTCCAGCAATGTCAACGGTTCAAATTCTCGACGCCAACGGGCGGCCGATCCCTGAGCGCTCGCGCGTGGTTTCGATGCTCGCGGGCTCAAGCATGGTGCCGTATGATGCGGCCGACGCGACTAACCCTGAACTAGCGCTCTGGACACCCTGGCTCGGCTCGCCTGATATCGAGCTAAACCCGTACCGCGATCGCATCGTATCGCGCGTGCGCGATCTGGTCCGCAACGACGGCTGGGCATCGGGAGGTGTTACACGGATTCTCGATAACGCGATTGGCGCAAACTTCCGCCCTGTATCGAAACCGGATTTTCGCGCGCTCGCGTACCTGAGCGGTAATCCCGCTTTTGATTCGAGCTGGGCCGATGAATTCGGCCGCGCACTTGATGCGCGCTGGCGTGCATGGGCGAACGACGTAGGGCGCTATTGCGACGTGCAGCGCAACCCGACTATCTCGCAGATATTCCGCCTGGCATTCCGCCACAAGCTCGTGGACGGTGACGCGCTCGCCATGCTGCACTGGCTACCCGATCGTGTGGAACCGGGCCGCGCGCAGTATGCAACCGCCGTGCAACTGATCGACCCTGACCGCCTCTCTAATCCCTACATGATGTTCGATCAACAGACCACGCGCGGCGGCGTGGAAATCGCTACGCGCGGCGCGGCCGTGGCCTACTGGATTCGCGAGGCGCATCAATCCTCCTGGTTCGAAGGGCCGAAGGTTATGGAGTGGCAACGCGTGCAGCGCGAAACCTCCTGGGGCCGCCCCGTTATCGTCCACGACTTCGAACGCGACCGCGCGGACCAGCATCGCGGCGGCGCCGGCATTTTTACGCCCGTGATTGACCGGTTAAAAATGCTCATTAAGTACAACGCGACCGAACTTGAAAGCGCCATTGTCAACGCGATCTTTTCGGCCTATATCGAATTGCCGTTCGATCCGTCGTTCGTGGAAGATGCGCTCGGCGACTGCGTGGAACTCAAGGGCTACCAGAAATTGCGCGCCGACTTTCACGACCAGCGGCGGCTTCTGCTCGGCGGCGTGCGTGTTCCCTCGCTCTTTACCGGCGAGAAAATCAGCACCGTTAGCGCAGTTCGTCCGACCTCGAATTTTCGCGACTTCGAAGGCGCAGCGCTTCGCAATGTCGCCGCGTGCCCGGGTGTGAGCGCGCAACAGCTTTCGCAGGACTGGAGCGATGTTAATTATTCGAGCGCGCGAGCCGGATTGCTCGAAGCGTGGAAGACGCTGAACCGTCGCCGCACTGACTTTGCGAACGGCTTCGCGTATCCGGTTCGCGCCGCCTTCGTGGAAGAAGTGCTCGAAGTAGACGATTTGCCGTTACCCAATAACGCGCCCGCGTTCATCGAGGCACGCGGCGCATACTCGCGCTGTACATGGATCGGCCCGGGCCGTGGCTGGATTGATCCGGTAGCGGAAAAACAAGGCGCGGTACTCGGCATGGATGCGGGTTTGTCTACCCTCGAAATGGAGTGCGCCGAAAATACGGGCGAAGACTGGGAAGACATTCTTGACCAACGCAAGCGCGAAGTCGATGCTTTCAGGGAACGCGGCCTGCCGCTTCCACAATGGGCGGGGCCGCTTCCCGCGAACACCGCCGCGAAATCACCCACAGCCCCGCAACCGCAGTAACGCGCGCTCATCGCTCGCACGGTTCATCCGCGCTTCGCGTTCCTCGCGCAACGGCTCTTTAATACCCCGCTCGCGATACACCCGGCTAAAGCCGAAATGCTGCTGGCCGTGCTTGCGGAACGCCTGGGCATCGTGAGTCTGCGCGGGCTCGAAGGCGAAGCGCGCGCGGCGGGTGCCCCGATGCTTCTGGCGTCAGACGGGGATATGTCGCGGCACGTCGCACCCGTGGGTTACGACGTGCTCGCGGGCGTAGCCGTGATACCGGTCTACGGCACGCTTGTTCATCGGCTCGGCACGTCGCAGCCTGAATCGGGAATGACCGGTTACGACGGCATACGCCAGAACTTTCTAACCGCGCTCGCAGATAGCGCGGTGCGCGCAATCGTGCTTGATATCGACTCGCCGGGCGGCGAAGTCGCGGGCGCGTTCGATCTTGCCGACGCGATCCAGGCAACGCGCGGCACAAAACCTGTGTGGGCAATCCTGAGCGAAAGCGCCTATAGCGCGGCCTATGCGATCGCGAGCGCGGCCGATCGAATCACCGTGCCACGCACTGGCGGCACGGGTTCAATCGGTGTCGTATGGATGCACGTTGACTGGTCGCGCGCACTCGATAGCGCGGGCCTCGCGGTGACGTTCGTCACGTGGGGCGACCGCAAGCTGGACGGCTACCCCGAATTACCGCTATCGCCCGAAGCGCGCGAGCGCGCCCAGGCGGATATCGACGCAACCGGCGAGCGATTCGCCGCGACGGTCGCGCGCAATCGCGGGCTATCAGTTGACGCCGTGCGCACGATGCAGGCCGGAACCTTCGGGGGCTCGCAGGGTGTTGCCGTGGGCCTCGCGGATGAAGTGCAGGCACCCGACGAAGCCTTCGCGTCATTGCTTGAATCTCTCGCACAGTAAGGGGGACATCATGGGCTTGAATCTCACTGCTTCGCGCTTCGCGCATCTGCTAGGGCCGCTTGCGCGACCGCTCGCCGCCGCGCGTGCTGACGACAAAGACGACGACAAAAAGGACGACGACGGGCGCGCCGACGATGACGACGACAAAGACCGCAAGGACGACGACAAAGACCGCAAGGGCCGCAAATCAAAGCGCTCGAAGAAAGCCCGCGCCGAAGATGACGACGACGAAGCACGCGCCGAAGACGAAGGCAACGACGAAGCGAGCGCGGCCGACGATGACGAAGGCGACGACGACAGGAAAGACGATGCGCGCAAGGCACAGCATGCACGGCTCGCCGAGCGCGCGCGCTGCGCGCAGATTTTCCGGTGCAGCGCAGCCGGTGCCCGCCCCGATGTCGCGGCGCATCTCGCCTTCGAAACCGATATGCGCGGCCCCGATGCCGTGAACCTGCTTACCGCGATTGCATCAGGTGACGGCACGCGACTTTCGCGGGGCGATACGCTGCGTAGCCGCATGGCGGGCGTGAGTCTGCCCGCGCTCGGCAGTGACGGCGGCACGGCCGAAGATCGCGACGGGCCTCAGGCCGCCGCCTCGATGATCCTCGCCGCCGCACGTCGCGCGCGTGGCGAAGCGTAAAGGGAGTGCCGCGAAATGACTACGACCTATAGCGATAACCCGTTCATGCCGGGCATGGTGAGCGATGCCTACGTACCGGATCAACTCATAGCAGGCGATTTCAAGCTCGTCACCGAAGGGCAGGCGCAATTCCCAACCGGGCTCCAGCTCACGCGCGGAACCGTGCTGGCGCAGCAGGCAGACGGCACCTATGCCACCGCTACTTCGAGCGGTGCAGCGGCTAATGCAATCCTTGCCGATGACGTGGACACGACAGGCGGCCAGCCTGCGACGGGCGGCGTGTATTTCACGGGTGAATTCAACGCGCGCGCGCTGATTCTCGATGCGTCGCTCACGCTCGCCGCCGCAACAATCGCGCTGCGTCCGTTTTCGATTTTCGTGAAACCCAGTGTATCCGCCGCCGATCCGACGTAAGCCCGTTGCGTCGCTTGCCATTCCTTTTCTAACGTAGCGCGTTTCTCCCGAAGGTACGCCGCCAAATCGCGGCCCTCGTAAGCCCGCCCGGTTTCGACCGGCGCGGGCTTTTTTGTGCGCGCCGCCAGGAGTACAGCAAATGAATATCTACGATACGAATGCGCTGATTCTCGTTGTGCCGAATCTCAAGCGCTCGCAAAAATTCCTCCTCGATCGCTTCTTTACGAACGTCGTAACCAGCGATACGGAACAGGTGAGTATTGACGTTGACGTTGGCAAACGGCGTATGTCGCCGTTCGTCTCGCCCCTGCTCGAAGGGCGACTCGTTGAACAGCGCCGGTATCAAACCAACATGTTCCGGCCCGCGTATATCAAGGACAAGCGCGGGCCCGATCTGCGCAAGCCGATTCGCCGCATGATCGGCGAACGCATCGGCGGCGCATTCAGGGGCGAGGAACGCGCCGCCGCGAACATCGCGGCCGAAATGACCGATCAAATCGATCTGCTCGACCGACGCCTCGAATGGATGGCCGCGCAGGCGTTGATGACCGGAACCGTATTGATTGAGGGTGACGGCTTCCCGTCTGCACTTGTCGATTTTGGCCGCGATCCGACGCTTACCGTTGCGCTCTCGGGTTCCTCGGCGTGGGACCAGCCGAACGGCACGCCAACGCACGATATCGAAGTATGGCAACGCGCGATTCTGAAAAAGAGCGGCGCACAGGTCACAGACCTCATCTTTACGACCTCGCCGTGGGAATACTTCATTGCAGACGAACGCGTAAAAGCCGCCGTCTACTATCCGAAGCTTTCCGATTTCGGCAACGCGGTGGACCCCGGCGCGCGGATCACTACGGGCGCGGTGTACAAGGGCCGCTGGGGTCAATATTCGCTCTGGGTCTATAACGACTGGTACGTGGACGACAACGACGTGGAACAACCGATGTTGCCCGATGGGGTGGTCATCATGGCCGGTCCCGATTTGATGGGTACACGCGCATTCGGCCAGATCATTGACCCGAAATTCAATTATCAGGCGTTGCCCTACGCGCCGAAAATGTGGATTGCGGACGATCCGCCGCAGCGCTTCCTCATGATGCAGAGCGCGCCCATTGTCATTCCCTCGCGCGTCAATGCCGCGCTTTGTGCGACCGTATGCGCTGCCGAAGAGGACTGAGCCATGAACACTCCGAACACGACTTCGAAAGCCGGTGCGGGCGCGAGCGGCGCGCAGCCTCTGGCCGCAACGCAGGATAGCGCCAAAGGCGGCGCAACCGGAACGGTAACGGTTGCACGCGGGCGCTTGATCCGCCACGACGGCAAGACCTACACGGCGGGCCAGTCCGTCACGCTTGCGGCCGCAGACGTTGCGCGCCTTCGCGCGCGTGGCTTCATTGCGCCAGATCGTGACGCGACGCAGGCCGAAGACGAAGAGAAGGCACGCACGCAGGGGCCAACCTTCGAAAGCACGGACGGCCCTGCCGTAAAGACAAAGCGCTAACGGTTCGCCTCGATGTCGCTTGCCGTTCCCGATGACTTCGACGGCCATATCCTCTCGCCCCTGTTCGATCAATTCGCCGAAGGCGTCACCTATGCGCACGCGAGCGGCGAAACGCTCGCGATTAACGGCATCTTTGATGAAGCGTATCGCGAACTGATCCCGCAAGGCGACGTGCTCGCGTACACGACCGAACGCCCCATGTGTGGGGTGCGGCTCGTTGAATTCGGCGACTCGCCGCCGCAACAGGGCGACGCGCTCACAGTGGATCGAACGGGCAACGCGTACGAAGTGCAGGAAGTGAGACTCGATGGGCACGGCGCGGCAAAGCTCATGCTTAACTGGATCGACGCCGCCGCGTTGTAGCCGCTTTGTACCGCTCGCCATGCTTTACCGCTCGTTGCTGCGCGACATCGCGGCCGACGTGCTACGCCGCGCGCAGACCACCGCCGCCGATCGCGTGTACACGCCGCGCGACTGGCCTACAACCGCATGTTATCCGTGCATTCTCGTTGACTGGCTGAGCGACCGGAAGGAAGCGCTCGGACAGGAACCGCCCGCATTCACCGCAACAGCGACGCTCGACGTTACCGGCCGGGTGCAGGAAACCAGCGTGGCCGCCGCGCGCGATACCTGCGAGGCGCTATGCGACCAGATCGAATGCGCGTTACTGACCTGCCGCGATCTGCTCGCGCACATTCAACGTGTATCGACCATCGAAAGCACGATGGAGCTGAACGCTACCGGCCGCGTGCATATCGCCGATATGCGTATGGCGTTCGAACTCGAATATTTCATTACTTTCGATCCCTTCACCGATACGCCGCCCGCGCTGCAACGCGTCGCGGTGCCGCTTGAATCGCTCGGCATCCACGCCGACACCGTGACGCCCGCCGACCCCTCTGGCACCTATCCGAATCCGCCATTTTCTAACGCCGTGACACCCGCGCCGCGCATGCGCGGCCCCGATGGTCGCGACGAGGGAACGCTCGAAATCACGCCTCAAGACCCGCCCGGCAGGAACCTCCGGCCCGTGTAGGTCCAGCGCACAGTCACCTTGCCGCTAGTTTGCCTGGCGCGTGCCATACTGAGGAAAGCACTCTCTGATGCGAGTTGCCATGCAAGACTGCCCCTTGAAAGATGATTTTCCCACCGGGTTTCATGAGGAACTCGGCGGCCTGCTCGTTGCGTGGGGCCGCGTCGAATATTTATTCAAGCTTTGCGGTAAGGATTTGTGCGGTGAGGGATTCACCGCAGGCATGCGCATCCAGATCGTCAAAGAGAAGAAATTCAATGATTTCTGTAAGCACTACGAGCCGCTCGCACAAGCCAAGCTTTCCGAGGAGCAAGCAAGCGTCTTTTCCGAGCTACTTGCTGAGGCACGCGAACTTCTGACCCTTCGCAATGACAACATCCATGCACTGTGGACCACAGACGACCGTGGTGAGCCGGTACGGCTGCGGCCCAAAAAAAATAAGCATAGGGACGATGTGGACTGGTTTAAAAACGTTGTGCCAGTTTGCCAAATCCGCGATACGCGCAAGCGGATTGAAAACTTGTTTCTGCGAATCGACAAAGAGCGGCGCACCTGGTCGATTCCGCGCGCGCACTAGCTATTCGATGGTGTAACAGAGAAATGCCGGGATGGGAGCCTTGGATCAACAGGCAACAAAAAACCCGCACAGGGCGGGTTCCAGTTTGATACGACTTCGCCTAAAATCAGCCGGTCTTGCCCTCAGTTTGCCCTAACGGTGAAACGGGGCAACGCACACGGGATACACAAACCGGCTGGAAGTCTTGATGCGTTTGGTTGCGGGGGCAGGATTTGGCACCACGAGACAGATTGTATGGCTCCATAGCGTGCCGCAGCGGGGTCGCCCCCGTGCCCGCATCACGCCCG
>NZ_JACHDC010000044.1:0-12644 GCF_014200875.1 Paraburkholderia sp. HC6.4b | reverse complement strand
GAATACCTCGGATGGACGCGAACCGAGTTCACGTATCGTTTCGCGCCCGCCACGTTCGACCATAACAACAGGAAGCGCTGCTACGACAATCTTCGCTCGCTCGAAGTGCGAAAGCAGCATTCGTCAGAATTGCTCGCGTGGATGGAACCTGTGCTGAGAATCAGCGCCGCTGTGTTGCAGACCGACGACCTGACCCAACTCACGCATGATGCGATGTCATCGTTGCGTGCCCGGTATGTCGGCCCGCCGATGGATGCGCTTACGGCGGTGGTGAACCGGTGCTGTGATGGCGTCAAGCCGACGCCTGATGAATACCGGGCCGCTATGGAACAGGCGGATAAAGCCGGCAACCGCGAAGAGGTGATGCAGTTGCTGGAGAAAATCGCAACAGAACGGCGCAAGTGGCATCGTGGTGGATCGCCCCTGAGGCCCAATCGCTGGAATCAGGCGTAACCGCAAAAGGCCCGCTCGCCGGGCCTTTCATATCTGTGACGGCTCTATTGACGTCTACGCGTCATGGTTCGGATCGTCGCCAGACGCTCGAATGAAACGGCCTGCAAAGTCCTGAGCCATTGAATCGACCCGCCCTGGAGTGAAAAGGCCCCGCCGAAGCGGGACCCTGTTCGTGTGCTTACGGGTTGGTAGGCGTGGTAGGTGGCCAAAGCCTTGGATCGTCGCACATCCATTCGCAGCTACCCTTGCAAATCGGACTTAATTCGATTTCGATTTGATTAACACGAGTGCTACCATCGGGAAGTTTTTGCGCAAACACATCGGTCAGAGTTTTAGGCTCTACATATATGTCTGCACTCGGGATTCCAAGTTTCCTCAGATATCCTTTCACCACCTCGCCACGGCGATCCTGCAAGATATCCAGATCGCGCTCGCCGATATATGCGCCAGCGATTACAATTGCCTGAATCCTCACGTCCGGCCATTTCTGCGCCTCTTTCACAGCATTTTCGATTGACAGCCGGTTATCCTTCGAGAGCGCAATGGTGTTGAACGGCAATTGCAGTTCAACGTGCTCCACGAAGCGACATCCAGTGCTGGATGGCCTATGCTTCGCCACGGCGTCGATTGATTGTTCTGCGAAAACTGGTCCGCAAAGCCCAGCGCATAAGCTAAGCACAGCGACAAGTGTGCGGTAGCGAAAGCTCATTTCTTTTCCCCGACGTCTTTATCGAAAGTTGCTATATATCCGGTTATGCTATCCGCGTTTCGAATCGCCTCTTCTCGATGATTTTCCGCCCATATTCGCGCCCCGGATTCCGTATCGACATAGATCTCGTCTCGCGAATTAAACGTATCCGTGAAGTGCGTACATTCGTGGATTATTGTTTTTATTTTGCACGGTTTCCACAATTGGCCAAATGGACTGCTGCAAAACGCGGAATAGATGGCAATAACCCGCTTTTCCGAATCTGGCTTACAGACCGCGGCGTGATTCCTACCCGAATCCGGCTTGGGTACACACGACAGCATCCTATTCGTTTCACTGTCATATCGTACGATCTTTTCTGGCACTAGCTGCTGCATGGCCGCGAGCAATCGCGGCAGTCCATCGCTGAGTACCTTTTTTGTAGCGTCGTCTGCGCGGGCAAAGAAAGTTGTCACGCGCGCCTGCTCCTTCTCGTCCCAACGCGCCAGACCCTCGATGCGTCGCTTGACCAACTCCACACCAATATCGCGGGCACGCATGACCTCCTTTCGGAATTCCTTGTTGCTCATGTTTGGACAGATAGGCGTCGTATTGATTACGACATTGGATATTGACCCAGGAGTTGTATTGGTCATGGCTGTGCCGATCTCGGTCCATTCTTCATTCTCATCTGTCTCGAGATATTGGCTATTTTTGTTCAGAAATTCATTTGTCATCTGTTCTCCCGTGATAAAAGACTTGCCTGCTGTCCACCGCTATGACCCGGCAACTTCGATAGAAACCTGTTTTGCGTTATCTGTCGAAACACGCTGGGTACGCCCCTGAGAATCGGTGACACCTTTCGCGATGACCCTCGAACCGACGCGTATCCGGTAACGCACCCCCGTCTGTCGCTTGCCGGTGGAGTCTCTTAGCTCGAACTGCTCATTGAACCGCTTGGGGGCACGCTCGCGACAATCGCACGCCCATGCATAACCGAGGGCTTCAGCCATGTCGTAACCGTTTGAATACGACTTCAGCCTATCGAACGGAAACCATTCGCCGGTTTCGGCGTTGAGCGCCATTGCGGATGGCATTCGCGGGAAGTTTGAGTAGATTGAATAGGTGATACGGCAAAGCTGGCACTCTTCCTTGCCCCCGGTCCCTTCCTGTATCTGTTGTTCCATTAGACCTCTTCTGATTTTCCAGAAAGCACTCAATGCACTAACCATTAGCGTACTTTCCTGCCACAGCCGCTGCCGGACCGGCTCCAGCATCGCAATACGACAGCTCACCTGACGATCACCAGCTATATCGGTAGCCCCCATTGCCACTTACACCGTGAGCAGTCTGTCCGCCGAGACTATGGTTGTAGTCCATGGCGGCATAGAATTCGCCCCGCTTGCCGAATGTCGCGGTGACCCCCAAACCAAACTCCATCCAGGTGCGGGCGAAGTTCACGTTGAACGGAGTCTCGCCTACAGTGGTTTGTCCCGGAGCGAGAAAATCATGCAGCACGTTGGCGGTGAGATACGGTCTCGCCTTACTCGTGCCGCTCTCGTTCACCATGTCTTCCGTGATGATCCGAAACCCGAGCCGGCCGCGCAGCGCGTTCGTCACTGTTGAGGAAATCGCGGAGACGTTATCGCTGAACGCACCGAGATGCATGTATTGATACATCAGTTGCGCCTGCGGTTCGAATGCCACCGGCAGGCTGGCGATCTGGAACGGCCTGCCGACTTCCTCAGAGACCGAGAGCGAAAAGCCGTTCTGGCCAGGCGCATTGCCGCCGTTGTCGTTGTACCGGTTGTGAAAGTGAGCAACCTGTACAACGCTGTCGGAATAGGCCCCATTCGTCAGATAGCGGGTGAAGTAACCACCGAGCGCCTGAACCTGCGTCTCTGCGGAGCCCGTCGCGGTATCCAGATCCGCCCTGCCGCGCGACTCGTCAGAGAAGTTCATCGATGCGTTGCCGAAGGTGGCCGTGATACCTGCATGCATGCTGCCGCCCGTTGAGGGGGGGCTCAGTGTCCAGTCCTTGCCGAACTGCGCGAATACACTGCGTGTATCGGCCGAAAAGCGGCTCAGTGCGTCCGTGTCTGCACTCCATGCATGCACACGTCCCCACACGCCGTTGGCATTCTCACCAGACGGCCGCACCGCGTCCGGTACGTCGCCAACCCGCTGGTCGAGGCGGCCAAGCATCGCAAAGCCGTAATTCACGTCAAGCTGCGGTGTCATGACGTACCCTACCGCTCCCGGACGGTATGCCACGGGTGCACCGGAGGACGACGGCCCCTCCATAACCGGTGCAGCCGGGTCTGATTCCTCATCCTGCGACCGCGGCGGGCTTTCAAGCGTCGAGCGGAGATACCAGTCGCCGCTAGATGCATCCACACCCACGCCGCCCTTGTACAGGGTGTACTCGTAGGCCCCCGCCTGGACCTGCCCGACCTGGCTGAACTGGCCATTCGATGCGCCGTCAACCTGGACGAGCTTGATGCCGTCACCCGTGGTCTGCGCGCCCAAGCCGCCAGTGTTGGTCACCTGCACGCCGGTACTGCCGGAAGTCGAACCCGAGACATGCAACAGGTCCGTCAGTGACGACGAATCGCCCAGCTCCGTATTCATCGCCAGCAGGCCACCATTACCGACGTAGTCGCCCGTCACATTCAAGGTTGTTCCAGCCGTCTCGCCAAACCGGATCGTGCCGCCATTAGCCAGTCCGGCAACCGTCTGGCCATAGCTGTTCAGGTCCAGTACCGCGCCGGCACTGACTTTAAAGCCCGATGCGGGACTGAAAACGTCCGCCGCCCCCGCCCGCAAGATGCCTGCGCTGACGTTGGTTGCGCCCAGGTAGCTGCCAGTGCCCGTGAGGGTCAGGGTGCCGCTGCCTGCCTTGGTCAGCGAACCCGGGCCGCTCATGGGGGCATCGAACTGCGCGTCAAAGCCGTTCGTGTCGAACGTGCCGCCACCGGTAGCCAGTACCGCACTGCCGGCATTGATCTGCGCGGGCGACAGGAACCGGACGGTCCCGGTGTCCAGGGCGAGGGAAGTCAGGTTCGACGGGCCGGTCACGTTCCACACCGATCCGTTCTGAAGGGTGGCACTGAGCGTCGAGGTCGGATCGGCATTCGTGGTACCGGTCAGGGTTGAGGCATCTGCGACAACATTCAAAACACCGCGATCCACGGCTTCAAGGGCGTTCGTTCCAGCCGTCACGGTCGAGCCGGTCAGCGTGGCATCCAACGTCGCATTGCTCACGAGCAATCCGTCACGCTGCGTCGAAGTCAGCGTGCTATTGGTGATGTTCGCGATGGCCGGGGCGGTTGTGTCGAAATAGGTCGCATCGAGCGCATCCGAGCCTGCGCCGCTTGCCGACAGTGTGCCGTTCGAGAACGCCAGGCTAGCGCCGCCGGCGAGATAGGCGGCCGGTGCATTCAAGCCACTTGTACTGACTTCCAGTCCGTTCGCCGTAATGGTCGGGGCATTCGTGCCGGGATCGCCGGACGTTGCGGGCATACCCGCTACCAGCATGCCCGCAGCCTGATCCCCCGCTGTTCTGATGGAGCCGCCCTGGATGCTGGTCTGTGCGCCGAAGATCGATTCGGCACCGAAACTACCTGCGCCTGTCGTGCTGACGACGACATCGGTCGCGTTCAGCGTCGCATTGTCCGATGCAAGCAGACCAGCCGAACTGTCGCCCAGCGTCGTCACCGAACTGTTCGATATCAGCGTCGTATTGGAGGTTGAGCCGTTTCCAATGACGCCCCGCGAACCAATCTGCACACCAGGAGAATTGTTACCGGTCGTGACAATCGAGACATCATCCAGGGTCATCAGGCCGCCCGCCTGATTGAAGGCGCCCGCGCTTGCCGCTCCCGAGGTCACAACCACGGTGCCACTTGCCGACAGGTTGGCACCCGATCCGATGTTGTAAAGCCCATAGGCATCCTGTCCGCTCGTCGTCACGCTTCCGCCCTGAACCGTCACGGTGCTGTCGCCATTGGCCTGAATGCCGGAAGCCCAGTCGCCCTGTGTCTGGACCGAGGTGTTGTCAAGCGACAGGACTGCATTGCTTCCGAAAGCCATGGCGCCGTTCGCCTGGGAACCGGTCGTCTTGATAAAACTGTTAGTCAGCGAAACGTTCCCACCATTCAATGCATAGATGCCGTTTGCAGAATTGCCGCTCGTCAGCACCGTAACCTGTGATCCGTTCACGACGCTGCCGCTCATCGCAAGCAATGCATGCTGCGAGGACCCTGTTGTCGCGTAGGTCCCGGAAGCAGTTTGTGTTGAACCATTCTGAACCCAGAGCGACTGCGCACTGGCAAGCGGGGAAATCAGCAGCGCCACGGCGATCGCCGCGCCGCGTCGGGGAAAAGGCGCTCTCGCCAGATGCATCGCATGCCTAAGCGACTGGCGCACTGCGGGGTAGTCTTTATTGCTCATTTTCTTGTTTGTCTCAATTCATGATCTGGAAAATGGAATCCAGAATCAGGTCAAACTGCGACCTTCTTTGGTTGTCCCGGAAGGAGAAAATCACCGCGCGAGGGAGCGGCGCGGAATCGTCGTGCCGCCCTGACCGGATTGTTCACTTTTTGCTTGGCCGCGCGATCAGACAATTCCTGAAATGGCCCTCCTGAACCTGACCCTGGCTATGCGAAATGCAGAGGTAAATCACTGCCGGACTATTTATAGGATTCCTGTTTTTTTGGGATAGAAAAAAGACCGTTTGGGCGAACAGTATTCAGAGGTTGAACAGGGAGTAACTACGAGGCGACTCTGCTCACAAAGGCCGCATCTGCGCTCGCAGCCGCAGCTTTCCCGTCAACGCCTTGCGTAGCGTCAGCGAGAAGCGCTACCGCGTCCGCCGGTGTCAGTTGGCGGTTGGGAAGCCCCTTGGCGTCGAGTGCCAGCACCGTGAACAGTTCCTGATCGCAGCGGTTGGTCGCGTGGTAGTTCTCGCCGATCTGGATCATCAGCTCCAGCAGGTTGCGGTGTTCGTGTCTTTCCTCGACAGTCACAGCAGGACTCCTGAACATCGAGGTCGCAAGTGTAATCAGATGTCGGAGTTGCTGCCCCTGCCGGTCGCAAAGATGGAAGGCGGCAAGCGCGAGACGTTCATACTGGAGAGCGTCTACAGGGGGACGGGTGGGAGATTGCTGCTTTCTGGTGGGTTTGGTCATGCGCGGTCCTGATTATCATAAAGGATCGCCCGGACACATAGGGAGGTGGTGAGCGGGCACGATGACGAGGTTGGCAGACCGGCGCTAAACCAGACCGGCAGGCCCGAAGGCCTCCCCGCCACGGCCCGCCCATTGAAATGGACGTGCAGAGACAGACGCACGACCTGCCTGGGCAGGCGTGCGGGTTTAGCAATCAGGCTGCCAAGCCTGGCCGTCGCTGTTTCGACGGCATTCCGATTATAAACGGATACCTCAGCATTGACGATTATTGGGATTGTGCGCCGTCGCGAAGGCTCGAAGGGACTTTCACCGTCCCTGTATGACCTTCAATGCCGCTCACGGTGTTTGCGTTGCCTTCGATGTAAATCACGGTGCAGGCCGTCAGCATCGGGACCGCGAGAACGATCAGGGTCATTGCAACGCGTAGCATGATGGAGTTCTCCTGCGCGACAGGTAGGCGTCTACCGTCCGCGCTGTGGTCCTTATCAACTGTACTCACACATGATCAGCAGCCCGTCGCTGCCATTGCCAGCGTTGTACGAACCTGTCAGGCCGGTTCCACCCCCGCCGCCCGCTCCCCGACCCGAAGCGTCATGAACCGGGGTCGCCCCTGATGGACCATATAGGCCGCCCATCCCGCCAATGCCGTACATCGACTTTCCGCCTGGCGTGTAGTTCGATATCGTCGTGCTGACAACCGGCAGGGAACCCTCACCGCGGACGTTCAGGTCTCCGTTGACGCCGGTCCCACCGGGCGCACCCAGGAGGCCGGCATTTGTCGCCGAACCGGTGCCACCTGCACCACCGGTTGCGTAGGCAACGGGTGATAGCGGGTCGCCCAGATAGGTATTCGCGCCCTGGCTACGCAAGGTACCCGAGGCCGGTACGATGCCGCCCGCGCCGATAATTATTGGAAGCTCGTCGGGCAGACTGGCAGCCAAGCGGCGCAGCCACCCATAGCCGCCCGCGCCGCCCCCTGTCGCCGTACCCGCGTTGGACGTCCGGCTCGCGATGCCGCCTGATCCGCCACCGGCCTGAATCGCGGTCTCCACAACGGCCGGATCATGATCCGACTTGCGCCACGGCGGATTCGCAATCGAGTGCGTACCCGTCCCCGCGTCGGTCATCGATATGGCCGCGCCGCCCTGATCAGTGCCGATCTGGAACGTGCTCTGGTCGGCGGACACCTGAACCACGAAATAGGTCGCGCCCTGCGCAATGCTGCCCGGTAACGAGTCCGTACTGCTGAACGTCACCGGCGATCCGGTGAGAGGCGAATGGAGCGAGCATGTGATGACCGGCGAGCCGGCCGAGAACGTGACGCTTTGCTCCACAACCGAATAGACAGTGACCGCAAGCAGAGTCGAGCCGCGTGTCGGCTGCGGAATTTCCGGTCTGTTGAGGATCGCGGCGACACCGGATTCTGCGTTCCAGTCGGCGTTGACCTGCGCAGCAGGAATCGCAGGCCGGTTGAGGATCGCGGCGATTCCACTGTCTGCGTTCCAGTCCGCATTGACCTGTGCGGCGGGAATGACAGGCTGGTCTGTCAGGTCGTGATAGCTGCCGCTCAGTGCAACTGCGGCGAGACTTTCAGTAACGGTGCTGACGGTCTTTGCGAACGATTCAACCAGAACATCGGCAAGCTGATTGACCTGCGTGAAGTCCGGAGTTCCACCAAGCGCGATGATGGCGTTGCGCAGTTCCTCGGTAATCGCGTGATACCACCATTCGCCGGGGACGGTCCCGGTAATACCCGCCGCCGGATTGCCATTGGCCGGAAAGCCCCCTGTATTTTCTGCGGGTGTTTCGGGCGCATTCTCGACCGCGTTGGCCTGCCAGTAGCGATCCATGTCATTCCCCGTCACCCGGTACAAAGTCGGCGATATCGCCAAAGTCCCCCGCGAGGCACGCCTCGAAAATGTCGCGACCGTGCTCGTGCGGATCGTCCGGCATGGCGATGAATGGCATGAAGTTGTCGAAACGCTCGAAGTGGACCTCGCAACGAATGCCGGTGTGTTCCGCGTCGGCCCATGCGGGATTCCTGGCAGCAACAATGTCCATCACGCGATCCTCGTCCATACGCACCAATAGTCGCCTGCAGCGGCCGCATTGCCGCTGCTAAGCCACGTTCCGGGGCGCCCCGGCAGCGCTGCGACCGTACCTTCCGGCGCGGACTGGCTGCTATCGCCTGCACGAACAATGAACGCTACCCACCCGATTCCATTTCCGCTGAGCGGTTGCAGGTTGGCCGGTGTCCATGCGCCGCCCACCTGGCCCCGCAGATCGTTCACCGCGTTGTTCACGTTGTTGATGTTGTTTTGCAGGTTGCTGACGTTGCCCTGCCGCTCAGCCTCGAAGACCACGTTGCCCTCGTCGGTCTGGTCAACCGTGACACCCAGCCCGCTCCCGTTGGTTCGCCATCCGATATGCACCTTGTTTGCCCCCTGGCTCACGCCGCCGCCTTGCTCCACGGGCGTGAATCCGAGCGGTGCAGGCGTCCCGATCACGTCTTCATATCTGATTAGCAACGGCGAGATGCGCGAGCGCCGCAAGCAGCGCCTGCGCGAGTCGATCGACCTTCGTACAGTCGGGCGATGCGCCGAGCGCGACGATGGCATTCGCGAGTGAATCCGGCGAGCCTATCCAGTGCATCAAAAAAATCGTTTTCCGCCGTGCTCAAGGCGGCGCGCATCGAAGCATTCCGCTGGCATGATCTGCGCCATACGTTTGCATCGTGGCTCGCACAAAGTGGCGTTGACCTCTATATCGTGCGCGATCTGCTCGGCCATGCGTCGCTCGAAATGACGATGCGTTACGCGCACCTCGCGCCGAACAACAAGTTACGCGCCGTCGCCGCGCTGCAACTCGGCGGGCCGCAGATGACCCAGATTACGCAGGTTGCGAGCGTGCCACGGCTTGCTGCGTAGGCGCTTCGACATGGCTGAAGTAACGCGTGCGCGCCGTCCAACGTAGGCGTTACTGCGTCTGTGCCAAATTTTCCTGGTCGCGCTCGCACCAAGGTTGAATGCTGATAAATTCATTGGTTCGCTAACAATCAATTTTTATGCCACATGAATAATCCATTCGCCCATATGCAAAACGATACGGTCTACGTTCAGTCTTCCGACGGGGAGCGGTTTGGGCCATATAAGACGGCGGTCGGTTCGAAGAACTCGACCCATGTTGCGAGTATTTACGACACGTCCTTCCAGGGCCGCGAAGGCTGGACATTGATTCGGATGTTGCCAGGCTTAGGCGAGGAAACATACTTGATTCTGGAGTCCAACTTCTCGCACGGACTGGCCGCTATCGGACCTCACTGGTCGCTTAAGCTGCGAAAGGATGCGTCGCTCCTGCACAAGTCTCAACCGAAGGCCGCACCGAACATCACAATCAACAATTCACAGGGCATCCAGATTGGCGATCATAACGTCCAGCACATTGCGGGCAGCCTTCAGGGCCTTGTACAGATGATCGAACAATCGTCGGCGGCACATGAAGAAAAGGAAGCGGCCAAAGGGCTCCTCGTGAAGTTGCTGGAAAGCCCGGTCGTTGCCAGTGTTCTCGGCGGTGTTACGACCGGGGTCATGGCATACCTGAAGAACCCTAACTGAGCTAAGGCCGGTGGCACAGGCTCCCAACTGTCGAAAGGCCCGCGCGAAGCGGGCTTTCTTTTGGGCCGTACAATGTCCCCACAAGTTACCGGGTTACTTATGAATTGGTTAACACCGCTTGCATCGCTACTTGGTGCCGTCGTTGGTGCCAGCGTTGGCGCGTCGCTAACACACTTTTTGATCGCGAGGCGTGAAGCGGCAAAAATCACACGTGATCTGAAATATCTTGCTCTTCGGATCGCCTTTCTACTAGAACACTTCACCGTAGCGTGTGCCAGTAGCTTGCTGGATGCAAAGAATTACGATGGTTCGAACGGCGCAATAGGAACGAAGCTGGAAAACTTGCCGGAACTCGCGGCCTTTCCCCTGGACGGCGACTACTCTGTGTTCGAAAGACCGCTACTCACCCAGGTTTTGTCGTTTCGCCTCAAAGTTGAATCCGCGAATCACTCCATTGCCTTCGAACAGAACCTAAGCGGCGAACGTGAGGCACACGGCGCTTGCCAGGCTGTTTGTTTGCGAATGGGTTTAGAAGCAAGCAAGCTAGCTGACGCGGTGAGAAATGCCTACCATCTCGCACCGTTCGAACTCGAAACTACTCTCTGGGACTACAAAGCATATTTGAAGCGCCAACGCGGGCTAAAGAGAACAATAGACCTCGCGAACAGCGCTACAGATGCCTAACGCATTGAAGCCTTGCGCCACAAGTAAAAGCCCGCGCGATGCAGGCTTTTTTTCGTGCGTGGCATGGCTAGCCGTTCGCCTGCGCCGCTCGCGCGCCTTTCTGCTCCAAGGCTATCCGCCGTTCCCATACGCGGGCACTGGCGGCTGTTATCACGATCTTGCGCCCGACGCGGATTTCGGCGGGTGTTCGCCCCTGGCGTTTCAACTCGAAGTAATGCGAACGGCTCAGGGCGTAGCGCTTGCAAAATTCGTCTATCGTTAGTGGTGGCGCGTCCTTCGGCGGCGTTTTCTTCGGCGGCGGCTTCACGGCGGGCGGGAAAACATCGGCACGCGCGGCGGCGTTCATGGTGGCCCCCGCGCATCTTCAATAGCCGCTACCGATCGCGAGCGGCGCCGAGGCATCGGTATCGAGGCATTCGGCGCAGTGCGTCGCCTCGATAACCACAACGCCGCCGCTCACGCCAGCCATGCAAGGCGTTTGCCCGCACGCTTCGCAATTCTTCCCCCAGTCGGGCCGCCACTCGATTACCTCTTCGCCGTCTTCGTCAGGCGAAGGCGGAACCCCCATGCGCAGTGTTTCGCGCAACTTTGCATTCCTCGAAGACATCGCAGATTCTCCAGCGCAGCGGCCGGACTCGCGCGCGAGGCGCGGCCCTGTATCGCTTCGCAACATGGTGACTACTCGCCGGCCTCGCTTTCGTCGGCTGCCTCGCTCGCGTCAAGCGTGGCCGGTACTTCGTGTTTGAGTAGCGCGGCGAGTTTCGCCGTTACCGCTTCCGTACGCGGATGCAACTGGGCCCGCGCATCGAATGCAACCGTGCCGCCTTCGCGCGGGGGCATCGCGATGCTTGCCGAACGTGACGCCATCGAACGCCAGATCGTCACGCGGCTTTGCGCCCGTGTGCAGGTTAAGGCGCATCGCGTGCCACGTTTGCGACCATCGCAACACGCCCAGATGTGGATGCCGTACACGCGTAAGCGGTGGGCTATTTCGCGCATCTCGATCCGTGCCCGATGCTGCTACAACCGAAGGAAGACGCGGCGGAACAGTTTTCCAAAGAGCGTATCGCCCCGATGGTGCGCGCCACGCCTGTACTACGGGACCTGATCGGCACTCGCCGCATGCGCAACAGCGAGGAAACGCTTCTCTTCAAGTCGTTTCCGGGCGGGTTCCTTGCGCTGGCCGGTGCCGGTTCGCCTGATAACCTCGCGCGCCGCCCCGTGCGTGTCGTGCTCTCGGATGAAATCGACAAATACCCGCTGACGCGCGATGGCGAGCCGATCGCGCTGGCTGAAGAGCGCACCGCGACTTTCAGCAACTGGTTAAGCATTCGCGCGTGTTCGCCAACTATCTAAGAGCAAAGCCGCATCGCGAGCGCGTACAGTGAATCGGATCAACGGCGCGCGTCGGTGGTGTGCCCGCATTGCGGACATAGGCAGTTTCTTTCGTTCTTCGATCACGTCAAATGGTCCCGCGATCCGGCCGACGAATCGCGCCACCTGCCGAAGACCGCGCGCCGATTTACTGCGAGGCATGCGGGGCTGCGTGGAGTGAAGCGCAGCGCCTGCGTGCGCTCGCTACCGTGCGCTGGCATCAGACCGCGCCTTACGTATGTTGCGGCTTGGCGCGCGAACCGCTCGAAGACTACAAGCGCGCATGGCGCGCTCGATGCGAACGCCGACCCCGCCGCGGCGATTTCGGCTGTGTGGGACTGGTGGGCGTCGGACCTGTACGCGGTCTATCGCGCACGGTGCCCGCAGTGTGGCGCGTGGGCGGTAGAGAACAGGCACGCAGGGTATACGGCCTCGAAACTCTACAGCCCGTGGGCGAAAGACCGGCCCGCCGAAATCGCCGCGAAATGGCTACGCGCGCGCGTAGACGAAACGCTTAAACAGGTGTGGTGGAACACCCAGGCCGGGCCGGCGCGCGTCAAGCAAGTTGTCGCCTCACTCATGCAGCCAGAGGCTGTTTATTTGCGCTGATCGACGCCATCTCGACGACTGAGTCGCGTTCGG
>NZ_JACHDC010000043.1:0-16205 GCF_014200875.1 Paraburkholderia sp. HC6.4b | reverse complement strand
GGCGTGCTGGCGATGCCGCGGGTGGGTCAGGAAGTGCTGGTGACCTACGTGGACGGAGATCTGGACCGGCCGCTGGTGACGGGGATCGTCTACAACGGCGAGAACCCGACGCCCTACGACCTGCCGAAGGACACCCGCTATACGGGGATCGTGTCGCGCTCGCTGAAGACGCCCGGCGCGGTGCAGAACGCGAGCCAACTGACCTTCGACGACCAGCGCGGCGCGGAGCGCCTGATGCTGCACGCGGAGCGCGACATGCAGCAGACGGTCGAGCGCAACAGTTCGACGGCGGTGGGCCAGGACAGCAATACATCCGTGAAGGGCACGACGACCTCGGTCCACAATATATTGGTCAGCTATACCCGCATCTCCGTGTCGTACAAGGGCCTGTCGGTCGGCTTCACCGGCGTGGCCGCGAAGTTTACCGGCTCGAGCACGTCGTTCACCGGCACGAATACCAGCTTCACCGGCGTCTCGGCGTCCTTTACCGGCGTCAGCAAGTCGTTCACCGGCGTCAGGACCTCGCTCACCGGCGTGAGCACCAGCTTGACCGGCGTGTCGACGTCGTTCACCGGCGTCAGCACCTCGATCACCGGTGCCAAGACTGCCGTCATCGGCGTATCGAACAGCCTGACGGGCATCTCGTCATCGTTGACCGGCGTCAGAACATCGGTGACCGGTCAGTCCCAGAAACTCACGGGCGTATCGCTGTCGTACACCGGCACGTCGAACAGCATGACGGGCGCGAGCACGTCGGTGACCGGCACGAAGACAAGCATCACCGGTGCTGCTATTTCGAATACCGGCAGCAAGACGAGCGTGACCGGCGTGTCGAACTCCATGACCGGCAGTTCGATAAGCGTCACCGGCCAAAGCAGCTCAGTTAAAGGCGTGTCGATAAGCAACACCGGCCTGGATGTGTCGGCGACCGGCAACAGCGTGTCTCTGGACGGAGCCAGTTTTTCTTATAAGGCCGTGAAGTTCGACATCAAGCTGTTCGAATGGAGCAAGACCGCGATGCGCTTCAAATTCATCGGTGAAGGTAAGGCTTCGAAGTGAGGCGCGACTGAGCATGCGACACGTCAAACCACAATCGGCCCTCGTGAGCACGATCAATACGCAGATTGGCGCGCAGCCGATGCTCGCGGTCAGTATCGGGGTGGGCTTCAGACTCGATCAGCCTTCGATCCTCGTGCATGAAGCGGCCGTCTGGGAGGCCTTGAAGGCTGCCGCGCCGTCGATGCCGCTGTTCGAGGCGGCGCTGCCAAAGCAGCGCGCCGAATGGCTGCTTGCCGGCCATGCGTCGCATCCTGTCGCTCGCGGCACGCGCGCGCGCCATGTCGACTGGACCGCGTGGGTCGAGCTTGACGGCGTGCGCAAGATCGTGTCATGCGCGACGCAACTTGACGACACGCAACCGGAGGAAGGCTTTGCGCGTCTCGCGATCGACCACCGATACGCGGCCGCGGGTGGCGCGCGGGAAAACCCGCTTGGCGTGACGTCCGGCACGCCGCCGCTACAACAAGTGCGTACGTTCGGCGCGGGTCCCGCGCCGCTGGCAGCGATGGGCGCGATTGGCACCGATTGGCCCGAGCGCGTCCAATGGATGCCGCCGCGGGCAGGCACTGCCGGTGCGATGGCGGATGACGGCACCCACATGGGGTGGCCCGCGAGCGTCGATCGGCGGTTTTTTCAGCAGGCCGCGCCCGATCAGTGGGCGCGCGGCGAAGCGTGGGCATCAGGCGCGCGTTTCGAGCTGGCCGCGTTTGGCCCACGGGGCGAAGGGTATGCGGGCGAGCTGCCGCGTCTCGCGCCGATCGCGCTCGTCACGCACACGGGCCGGCCGGATATCGAGCGGCTGGCGCTCCGGCAACAGACTGTCTGGTTCCTGCCCGATCGCGGCATCGGCGTGCTGTGGTGGAACGGTATGAGCGCGCTCGATTTTCTGCTCGACGACAGCCCCTCGATGCTCGTAACGGCGTTCAGGGACAGCAGCGAGTCAGTCGACGTCGACGCCGTGATGGAATTCGCTGCCCGGCGCACCGACCTGAACTGCGCGGACCCGCTGCAATACGCGGACCACGAACTCATGCCGTCGATCGCGAATGGCTGGACATGGGAAATGATTCTTGGCGGGGACGATCATCCACGTTTTGCGCCTGCGTCGCGTGACTACGATGAGCTGCGCGAGCGCGTGGACGAACACCGCAAGCAGTTGCTCGAACTACGCGACGCGCGGCAGCGTCTCGATGCGTTCAGCGCGGAGAGCCGCGATGTGACGTTGCCCGAGGCGCCGCATGGCGACGCAAACTGGCGGGATCGGCTGAGCGATGCACAGACCCGTGAACTCGCGGACGTGACGATTCGCGATGCGGACCTGTCGTCGATGCGCTTCGACGGATGGAAGCTGGAGGACGTACGGTTCGAACGCTGCAGGTTCGATCGAAGCGAATGGTCGGGTTGCGATTTCACTCGCGTGCATGCGACCGACTGCTCGTTTGCCGGCGTGAAGATGAACGACGGGCGATGGAAAGGCGGCCATCTGCGGTGCTGTAGCCTCGCGGGCAGCGAATGGACGAATGCCGTCTTCGAGCAGATCTCGATCGACGAATGCACGCTCGATGATCTGAAGGCATCGGGCGGAGCATGGTCGATGACATCGCTGCAGGGATGCAGCGGCGCACGTGGCGTGATCGAGAACGTCAAATGGGATTCGATATCCTGGTCGGACGTTAGCGCGCCCGATTGGACCTGGGTGCGCGTGCGCGCCGACGGTTTCGCCATCGTCGAGTGCGACATGGCCGGCCTCGCGGTGTCGCGGTGCACGCTCGGCAAGCTGAGCGTGTTGAGCTCCGATCTATCGCGGAGCAACTGGCAGCGCAATGTCATGACGTTTGCCGTGCTGTCGCTCGGCACCTCGATGAGCGAAGCGCGGCTGGTGGACTGCGC
This sequence comes from Paraburkholderia sp. HC6.4b, assembly GCF_014200875.1. NCBI lineage: Bacteria > Pseudomonadati > Pseudomonadota > Betaproteobacteria > Burkholderiales > Burkholderiaceae > Paraburkholderia > Paraburkholderia sp. HC6.4b. Next base: position 13,256 of record NZ_JACHDC010000043.1, on the reverse strand, counting down.
GTTCAGATCATCGAGCCTGTTGGAGCTCCACGCGGACCGGATACGGGTCGACCATTGCTCGTTCATTCAGCTCAATGCGCAGCATCTGCGTGCATCGCAATCGCACTGGAGCGAATCGGAGCTGGACGGCGCCAACATGATGCACGCGCAATTGGCGCAGGCGTCGTTTGTCCGCTGTTCGCTGACGGAGGCGATGCTGTACGGCGCGAACCTGCGGGAGAGCCAGATGCACGACTGCAATCTCGCGCGTGCCCGCCTGTCGTGGAGCGAGCCGCCGGACCCCGGCGCGTGGCGGCACAACCTGACGACGGGGCTGGTCGATGTACCGGGGAGGGCGGGATGAATACGCACGACATGACGGCGTCAGCGCCTGCGTTGCCGAAAATCATCGAGGGGCAGCGTTATACGTCGCCGCAGCGCGACGTCGGGTTCGATGGGATGGTTTTCACGGACTGCCATTTCGACCACGTCGAATGGACCGGATGCCGTCTGTCGAATCTGCGTTTCGTGAATTGCACATTCGATGCGAACCGCTTCGACCATTGCGACCTGCTGGCGGTGGCACATGACGCGTGCAGGATTCGCTCGGGTGCATCGACGCATTGCGCGCTGGAGCGCGTGTCGTATTCCGAATGCGAAATCGAAGACGGTGCATGGACCGGCAGCTTGCTCAGGGATTCGATCGTTACGCATTCGACGGGTATGAACTGGACATTCGACGGCATGCGTGGCGCGCATTTTTCGCTCGTGACGAGCCGCCTCGACGGGCTCGCTCTGCTTGGCGGTCACTGGAGCGATACGGCGTGGATCGACAGCCAGTTGGCCGGTCTGCGGATCGAGAACGCGCGGCTGGAGAATTTCATCGTCGGGCAAAGCACGGCCGTGCGTACGTCGTTGAGCGGGTGCCACGGCATCAACGTGCGCTGGATCGGTTCGCGCATCGAGGACCTGGCGATCGATCGTTGCGACCTCAGGCAGGCGGCGTGGTCGCACAGCACCTGGCGCTCGGGCGAGATCCGCGCCTGCCAGCTTGCGCTGGCGAGCTTCGATTGCTCGGCCCTCGATGGTTTGACGGTAACGCAGAGCGATTTCTCACAGGCCATTTTCGACAACGCCCATATCACCGACAGCGAATTTCCGGAGTTGCACGCGCCGCGTATCGCGTTGCGTGACGCGTGGCTCACGCGCGTCAACTTCGCGGGCGCGCAGTTGCGGCAGATCGACGCGCGTGGCGCGTCACTCGAGGAAGTCGGCTTGCATGGCGCGGATTGCCGCGACGGCAATCTGCTGGGTCAGCCACGCGTCGCATGGCGTGCGGCCGACACGCGCAACGCGAATTTCGATGAAGCCATCGGCGCTGACGAACAGCTCTGGCGGCGTCGTCACCAACCGGGAGCAAGAAAGTATGACGACTAGTGTGCTGGAGCCGACCGCCGGACACGGCGCGCCATTGGACGCATCCGATGCGGCCGGATCGCGCGATGCGCTCACGAGAATCATGAACGGCAGTTTCCGGCCGTGCGCCACGGACCGCATGAACGCGACGACGGTATCGACGCAGCTCGCCCGTGTCGATGACGCGGGGACGGCGCAAGGCACCTGGCTCGTGACGATTCGTCCGGGTATTCAGTTGTGCGCGAAGCCGGCGGTGAGCTGCATCGTCGTGCCGCAACCGGGCGACCTCGTCCAGATTTGCGTCGACGGCGAGCGCTGCTGGGTGCTCGCGGTGCTCGAACGACGCGATGCGGGCAGTGAGCTTGCGCTCGATTTCGGCGACGCGCAGGTGTCGCTGCGCGCGCGCGAGATGCGCGTCGAAGTGTCCGACGGCTTGTCGTTCGAGGCGGCCCGGCTCACGAGCCGCGCGCAGCTCGTCACGCAGGCCGCCGCCGAGCGCCAGACACGGGTGAGCGGAACGGATACGACTCACGCGGGCAGCACCATCGTGCACAACGAGCGGCATCTGGCGATGCATGCGAAAAGTGCCTTCGTCACGGCGTCGGCGCTCATGAAGATCGACGCCGGCCAGATCCACATGGGCTAACGGCTGTTTGCTTTGCAGTTTCTCCAGGAGTTTCCATGTTTTCGAATTGCTCTGCCGGCGGAATGGCAATTGCGCCGGGCAACGACGTCTGCAAGACGCCGCCTGTCGCGATACCGATGTCCTATTCGAACATCGCGAACAAGTGCGAGGCGGTGCCCAACATTCCGACCATCATCTGCGCGGGCGGCCCGGTCCACAACATGAATACGATCATCCCGATCACGCACGCCGACGAGGCGGGATCGATGGGCGGTGTCGCGTCGGGCACGGTCGGCGGGCAGTCGCGGCACGTAAAAGGTTCGAGCAAGGTGATGATCCAGGGCGCGCCCGAGACGCGCCTCACGGACATGAACTTGCCGAACAGTCAGAACACGTCCGGCTTCTCGGCGGTTCCGTCGCAGACCATCACGATGACCCTCAGTTGATGCCGGGCGCCACATGAGCAGAAGCTTTTTCAAAGCGTTTGCGGTGACGGCGACGCTGACGATTCTCGCCGGATGTTCGGTGTTTTCCTCGTCGGAGCCGCAGCAGCCGCGTCAGTTGCACGTGACGCTGGTCGGCGGCAGCCGTCTGAACGTCTCCGCGAGCGGCGAGCCGCGTCCGATCCAGGCTTGCATCTACGTCGTGAGCGCGGCCGACTGGCTACCGGCGCCTGGCGGCGACGACTCTTCGTGCGCGTCGCGCGGTCAGGACAGCACGGTCGTCGCCGAATCGCGTCACGTGATCGCGCCGGACCAGGTGCTGCAGTTCTCGCTCGATCTGCCGCGTTCGGGCGAGCTCTGGCTCGTGACCGACGCGGACTATGCGCGGCGCCCGCCGAACTACGCGCCGTTGCGCATTCGGATCGAGGGCCGGGGACTGATTCATCAGGCCGTCTGGCTCGACCGCGACGGAATCTACAACGCGTCGTTGCCGGGCGCCGTGCCGGCCACGCGCGCTGACGAATCGCAGAGCGCGCGCAAGACGAAAACCACCGAAGGGACAAGGAGAAGCAGGCCATGAGCAGTCTGCCGGTAGGGCCGGTCGCATGGAGCGACGGCATGCTGATCGAGACGCAGCACTTTCAGCAACTGGAGCGGCACCTGGCGCATCAGGCCGCGCTGCGCCTTGACCAGACGTCGAACCACGGTTGGGGATTCACGTTACTCGATCTCGATCACGACGGTCTCGGGCTCGGCCGGCTCGCGCTGCGTCGCGCGCGTGGCGTGTTTCAGGACGGCACCGCGTTTTCGCTGCCATCGGACGATCCGCTGCCGCCTCCGCTCGAAACCGGGTTCGCGCAGGCGGGCGACATTGCGTTTCTCGCGCTTCAGGCCGCACGTACGGGCGCCCCGGAGATGGCGTTCGGCGACGTTGCGTCGGCGTCGCGCTATCGCGCGGTGTCGAGCGAGGTGCCGGATCTCGCGGTCGGACTCGACGCGCCGGGTACGCCGCGGCGCCTGACGATCGAGACGGGCCAACTCGCCACGCGGCTGTGCTGGAAGTCGCAGTTGCGCTCGGACGAAGTCTCACTGCCGATTGCTCGCGTCGCCGGCCGCAACGTGAGCGGCACGGTGTCACTCGATCCGCGCTTCATCCCGCCGCTGCTCGATACGCGCGCGCACCTCGTGCTGCGCTCGCTGATCGACGAACTGCAGAGCGCGTTGCGGGTGCGGCTCGCGAGCACGTCCGCGCAGCGCATGCTGTCGACGGGCGGCGGGCTCGCGGATCTGACCGAACTGCTGTTGAGGCAGGCGATCGCCGAATACAGGATGCGCCTCGCGAACCTCGACGCGTTCGATCCACTGCCGCCCGCCATGCTGTACCACGAACTCGTCGGTCTGCTCGGACGCCTGAGCGTGCTGCCGGGCGTCGACGACGGGCTCGCTGAGCGCGAGCTCGGCTACCGCCATAACGATCTGCAAACGAGTTTCGAACCGCTCGCGGCGCTGCTGCGAGAGGCGCTCGCGCGCGTGATCGAGACGCCGGTGGTGCCGCTGCGTTTCGAGGACCGGGGCGACCAGGTACACGTTTGCATCGTCGACAGGCAGTGGAACCTGAAGAAACTGGTGTTCGTGTTTTCGGCCGCGATGCCAGCAGACAAACTACGCCAGTTGCTGCCGCAGCAGGCCAAGCTGGGCGCCGTCGAGCAGATCCAGAAGCTTGTCGATCTGCAACTGCCGGGCGCGCGCCTGATCGCGCTGGCCAATCCGCCGCGCCAGATTCCGTACTACGCCCAGAGCACGTACTTCGAAGTGGAGTCGACCGATCCGTTCTGGACGCAGACCCTCGCCGGCTCGGCGATGGCGTTGCGCATCGTCGGCGACTTTCCCGAACTGCGCTTCGAAGCGTGGGGGCTCAGAGATGACAAGGTGGCCTGAACCACGACCCGAGACGCAATCCGCCATGAGCCTGCTGAGAAATCTATCCACCGCGTTACGCCGCGTTCCCTCGGCCGACCAGCTCGATCCCGCGAGCGCGAACCCGCTGCTTGCGACGCGCCTTGCGACGCTGGCATCGAGCTCCGCGGATGCGTTGCCGCGTGTCGATGAAGCGCCTTGCCACTCGGCCGTGTTGCAGTTGCCGGTGGCTGGCGGCACCGCCAAAGCGGACACCCGCCAGGGCTCCGCGCCGGTGCTGGTCCATGGAGCGCGCGGCGAGCAGACGGCGATCAGCAAAGCGGGGCAGCAGCAGGCGACCTGGAGCAACCCGTTCGTGTCGCATGCGCTGCCCGCGATGCTGCAACTGCAGCGGTATCGCGCGACGGCGCCGCTCAGCCAGAGCGCGATTCGTACGCAGTTCGGGCTCGAAGTGCGGCTCTATCGCGAGCGGCTCGCGGGCTCCGGCTGCGAATGGGAGCAGACGCGCGACGCGTCCTATCTGCTGTGCACCTTTCTCGACGAGACCGTCAATGATCTGGCGCGCGAGCAGTCGCAGACCGTGTATGACGGCGAACGCAGTCTTCTCGTCGAATTTCACGACGACGCATGGGGTGGCGAGGACGCGTTCGCCGATCTGTCGCGCTGGATGAAGGCCGCCGAACCCCCTGTCGCGCTGCTGTCGTTTTACGAACTGATCCTGTCTTTCGGCTGGCGCGGACGCTACCGCGTGCTCGATCGCGGCGACCTGCTGCTGCAGGATCTGCGCTCGCAACTGCACGCGCTGGTCTGGCATCACGCACAGCCGGGCCCGCTCGGCACGGAACTGTTCGAGCCGCCGAAGCGGCGGCGCTCGTGGTGGAACCCGACGCGCGCGGCGGCCGTCTCGCTCGGTGCGCTCGCGCTTGCCTACGGCGCGATCAGCGTCGGGCTGGATTCGCAGGGGCGGCCGATCCGCCACGCGCTCGCCGCGTGGATGCCGCCGACGCGGACGATCAATCTCGCCGAGACGCTGCCGCCGCCGTTGCCGCAGCTGCTGACAGAAGGGTGGCTCACCGCGTACAAGCATCCGCAGGGGTGGCTGCTCGTATTCAGGAGCGATGGCGCGTTCGACGCCGGCAAGGCCGGCGTGCGGCCGGACTTCATCAACAACATCGAGCGGCTCGGACTCGCATTCGCGCCGTGGCCGGGCGATCTCGAAGTGATCGGTCATACCGACCCGCAGCCGATCCACACGGGCGAGTTTCCGGACAACCAGGCGCTCTCGGAGGCGCGGGCGCGCACGGTCGCCGACGAGCTGCGCAAGACGGCGTTGCCGGGCGGCTCGCACGCGCCCCAGAACGCGGTGCAGCGGAACATCCAATACTCGGGACGCGGCGACAGTCAGCCGATCGACCCCGCGCGCACACCCGCCGCATACGAGCGCAACCGCCGCGTCGACGTGCTGTGGAAGGTGATTCCCGACGGCGGCGCGCGGCGCGAGAGCGGCGTCGAGCTGCGGCGGCCGGTGTCGCCCGCCGACGCGGCGGCGCGCCCGGCGATGCCGGAAGGTGTCGTCATCGCGCCTGAACCGCAATCGCCGTATGCAACGACCGAGGGCCGTCAGCCATGATCCGCACGAGCTTGAGAGTCTCCGTGGCGATCCTCGTCGCGCTTCTGATCTGGTGGGTCGGGCCGCTTTTCGCGTTCGGCATCTATCATCCGCTCGGCTCCGTGTGGGTGCGCGAGGTGCTGGTCGGGCTCGTGCTGTCGTGGGGCTGTTGGCCGACTCTGGCGCGCCTATGGGCGCGGCTCGCGATGAGTCCGCGGCAGATCAGGGTCGCGCCGCAGGCCAGGCAGCTCGACTTCGTCGACGGATACCTGCGCGAACTCGACCGGCAACTGAAGGCGCGCTGGCGCAAGGAGCCGGGGAGCCGCTGGCAGCGCTGGAGCGGCGCGCTCACGCGTGCATATCGCACGAGGCTGCCGTTGTATCTCGTGCTCGGCGCGCAAGGCAGCGGCAAGACCAGCCTCGTTGCGAAGGCGGCCGGTTCGTCCGGCGCACGCTACGACGGGGTACCGGGCGCGGACGCGACGTATGCGCGCGGCGACGACTTCAACTGCCGGGTCACGCACGACGCCGTGTGGATTGATATCGGCGGTCGCTGGAGCCTGCGCCCCGACGCCGGCGAGGCCGAGCTGGGCGCGTGGCGCAAGCTGCTGCGCGGGATCCGACGATTGCGCAAGGACGCGCCCGTGAGCGGCGTCGTGCTGTGCGTCGACAGCGCCGGGATGGTCGACGCGCCGATCGACACGCGCAAGGAGCTCGCCGACGCGGTGCGCGCGCGGCTCGAAGACGTGCGCGACGCATTCGGCCAGCAGGCGCCGGTGTACGTCGCGCTGAACGGGGTCGACCGGCTCGACGGGGCGGTGTCGATGCTGTCGCTGCTCGATGCGTCGAAATGGGCGAACGGCATGGGCTTCGCGCTCCCCGACGACGATGCGCAAGCCGATGCGTCGCGCGCCGACTCGGTCTGGCAACAGGCGCTGCTCGGCTTGCAGCAGCGGGTGCAGCAGCAGGTGCTGTACTCGGCGCCCGCCGCGGCCGACGTGTCGACGAATCACGCGCAACTGCGCTTCGTCGAGACGCTAAGCCGCCTGCACAAGGCGCTCGTCGCGTGGCTGCACGTCGCACTCGCGCCGGGCGACGCGCAGGAGGCCGCGCGGCTGCGCGGCGTCTGGCTGGGCTCGATGGCCGAGTTCGCCGCGCCGCAGCCGGCCGCGGCGGAGTTTGGCGCGTCGCAGCCGCCGGCGGCGCGGCTGAACGAGCTGTGGACGCCGCTCATCCGCCAGCTGGGACTGGAACGCGACGCGGCCCGCCCGAGCGGCTCGCGGACGTGGCGTGGCCGCCTCGGCGCCGCGCTGCGCTGGGGCGCCGTGCCGCTCGTCGCGCTGGGTTTGCTCGCGTGGTTCGGCTGGGGCTATGTAGCCGAGCGCGATTACCTCGACGGAGTGGGGGCGCAATTTGCCGAGGCGAAGCGGCTTGCACAGGCGCAGGTGTCGTACGGCGCGGACGGCGGCTCATCGCTCATCGAGATCGCAAGCCAGATGCGCTATGCGCAACTGCAGGCCGAAGGCGCCGCGCAGGGCGTGACGACGCCTTACTTCGAGCATGGGCTCGTTGCCGAGGTGGCACGCGCGACCTATTACCGGCATCTGCGCAAGATGCTGATGCCCGAGTTGTACAACGAGGTGCGGCGCACGCTGGTGTCGCAGCTCGACAGTGGCGCGGGCGACATCTACCAGACGCTGAAGGTCTACCTGATGCTTTGCCGTCCGTCTCGCCGCTCGGCCGACGAGGTCGTTCGCTGGCTCGATGGCCGCTGGGACGCGTTATCGGGCGGCCAGTATCCGGACGACGAGCGGCGCGCGCTGCTCGAGCACGTACGCACGCTGATCTCGCTGCCGGATCTTCCGGCGACGCCGGAAGACGGGAATCTCGTGCGCTCGGCGCGCGCGAAGGCCGCGCAGATTCCGCTCGTCACGCGCGTGTTGCAGCACATCCGCTCGCAGGGGTTGCCGGCGCAGGTCAACGACATTTCGCTGTCGCGCGCCGCCGGCTTCGAAGCGGCGATGAGTCTGCGCATGCGCAGCAACATGTCGGCCACCGACACCGCGGTGTCCGGCTGGTTCACGCGGGCCGGCTATACCGACGTGTTCATGCCGCGATTGCTCAAGAGCGCGCGCGCGATGCTCGAAGAGGACAGTTGGGTGCTGCGCGACGAGACGCTCGCGGGCAACAGCTTCGAGATCGACGGGCTCGTGCAGAAGCTCGCCGATTCCGCGCGCGATCAGTTCCTGCAGGACTACATCGCCGCGTGGCAGAACTTCCTGAATGACGTGACGGTGCGCGGCGTGACAGGTCTCGACGATGCGTCGCAGCTGGCCGCCGCGATGATGGAGGCGCAATCGCCGCTTGCGAGTCTGCTGCGCTTCGCGGGGCGCGAGACGACGCTGACGGGTGCCGGTGACGAGGGCAACATCGATAGCTGGGTCGACCGTCAGAAATATCGCTTCGAGCAGGGGCGCCGCCAGGTCGTCGGCGAACTGAACGGTCAGCACTACCGGACTGTGCTGCTGCCCGAGCACGTCGTCGAGGAGCACTTCCAGGCGGTTCGCCAGCTCGCCGCGGAGTTGAATCGCAACGGCACCGTCGCAAGCAATCCGCTGTCGCGACTGTTCGAGCCGGTCTACCGGCAGCTCGGGCTCGTCAACGGCGCGCTGCTGGCGGGGCAGGTGCTGCCCGCGCAGTACGATGCGTTCGCGCAGTTGAAGGAGACGGCCGCGCGTCAGCCGGAACCCGTGCGCGGGATCATGCTCGACCTCGTGAGCAGCGGCACGACGATGTCGACGCGCGAAACGGGCGCGCTCCTCAGTCGCGGCGCGGCAGGCGCGACGAAGACAGTCTGCGATCAGGGCTTCACGAGCCGCTATCCGTTCCGTCGCGGTGCGCAGGGGGATGCTGGTGTCGAGGATTTCGAACGGCTGTTCGGCGCGCAAGGACTGATGGCGACTTACTTCCGCGATCATCTTGCCGCCTATGTCGATACGTCGACGAAACCCTGGCAGGCATTGCGTTCCAACGGCGGCCCGACCGGCATGGTCAGTCAGCCGGTTCTCGATTCATACGAGAGCGCCGAGCGCATCCGCGGCGCGGCGCTGGACGAGTCGGGGCACCTGCGCATCTCCACCGTGCTGCGCTTCATCGACATGGACTCCCAACTGTCCGACGCGCAGTTGAGCGTTGCTGGGCAGACGCTGCGCTTTGCGCACGGTGTGACGTCGCCGCACCGGATCGACTGGAGCGGCCAGAACACACCGCTTGCGATCCGGCTGCAGGTGAAGGCCGTCGATGGCCGGATGACGACGCTGCAGTTCGACGGGCCGTGGGCGCTGTTCCGTTTCTTCGACGCGGGCCAGGCGGCCGGCGGCGCGGGCACGGCGGACCGGCGCGAGCGGCTGTACCACACGAGCCTCGGCACGGTCCGTATCGAATGGCAGGCGTTGACGCTGCCGTCGCCTCTATGGTCGGGCATCCTGCAGTCGTTCAGGTGTCCATCCTGATGCGTTCGCGCATCGGTAGTCACGCGCCACAGCGCGCATCAATCTGAAGGGAAAACGAAATGATCGATCCGAAGGAAATTCTCGCCGCATGCAGCAATGCACATCAGTACGGACAGGACGCCAGCAGCTCGATGGCGCAGCCGTTCCTTGACTCGGTCCCGGATATGTCGACGGCTTCATCGAGCAATGCCAGCAACGTGATCGGAGGCGTGCAGCAGATCGGCGCGAAGATGCTCGAGCACATGTCGACAATCAAGGCCTCAGTCGACAAGCAGGTGATGATGCACCAGGACAAGCAGCAGCGTCAGAAGACGTATGACTTCAACGTCGATATGCGCGATCTGCGTCCGACCACTTCCGTCGGTTTTCCGGAAGAGATGGCCGACTCGTTCTTCGCCCCTTTCGGGACCGGGCAATGATGCGCTTTGGTAGCGCGTCGGCGCGCCCGCTCGAACTTTTTGAAGATGGAGACATTTCGATGACGAAACGAATTCTGGCCGGGATCGTGGTGGGGTTGATCTCGGTGAGCAGTCACGCGCAGTTGAGCCAGTTGTTCCAGTCGGCGAAGGAACAGGTCACGCAGGCGGCGACAACGCAGCTTTCCCAAGGCGTGCGCTCGGCGACCGACGACGCGGTGCAGACGACGTCGACACATGCACACAAGGCCATCGAGTCGGTGCGCTCGCCGTCGTCAACGTCCATCACGTCCGCGACAGCGCAGGCGGGCGACGCGACGCTGGGCGAAGCGCGCAGGTAGCGCGCTCACGCGCGCAAGGCTTGCGTGGCGCGGGGGGCCGCGCAAGCCGCTTGCACGGGGGCTCGGTGGAGTGGTCGAGCACCTCGGTTGATTTCCTTTGGTTGTGTCGTTCGTACGCCGCTAATGCCGCACGCCACGCGAGCAGAAGCTCAGTCGTCGATCGTTTCGTGGACCGCGACCGCGCCCTGTTTCCAGTAGCTGGCCGCGCGAATCCGCGTTTTGTCGACGCCGCGCTCGCCGCACAGATGTTGACGCACCGCGCGGATCGTCGCCGCTTCGCCGGCGGCCCACACATAGCCTTCACCGTTCACCGGCAGCCAGGTATCGCGCACCGCGTGCAACAGCGCTTCGCCGCGCGTGCCGTTTTGCGTGTTGGCTTCGCTGCGATAGCACCAGACCAGATGCACCTCGGCCTGCGTCGTGAACTCGATGCGCGCCGACGGATCGGCGACCTCGATCACCGCGGTGACGCGCGTGCCGGCCGGCAACTCTTCGAGACGGCGCGCGATCGCGGGCAGCGCGGTGTCGTCGCCGATCAGCAGATGCCAGTCGAAGCCGGTCGGAATCACCAGCGAACCGCGCGGGCCGCCGACGCCCAGATACTGGCCCGCCTGCGCCTGCGCGGCCCACGTCGCCGCGGGGCCCGCGTCGTGCATCGCGAACTCGATGTCGAGCTCGCGGGCGTCGCGATCGAAACGGCGCGGCGTGAAATCGCGCGCGGTCGGCCGCTTGCCTTCCGGGAACACCGGGCCGTCGGGGCCGGCTTGCGGCAGCGTAGGTTTGTCGGCGCCGGGGTCGGGGAAGAAGACCTTGATGTGATCGTCGAACGAGGCTGAGACGAAGTCGTCCAGATCGGCGCCGGTGAAGGTCACGCGAATCAGGTGCGGCGTCAGCGCGCGCACCTGCTTGACCTGCAGCAGACGAAACTTCAACGGATGCCGTACGCGATGCACGGCGAGATCAGGGCGAGTGGGTTGCTCTTGCATGTGGGCGATGCTCCAGTTCGGTTCGGGAGGACGCGCGGGTCGCCTCGTGGACGGGCGCGCGTTGTCAGGCGGTCGGCTCGCTGTCGTTGCCGGGCTTTGCGATGTCGCCACGGTTGCCGCCTTCGATTTCTTTGGCCGCGCGCATCAGGATCGCTGCGATGCGGCGCTGTTCGTCGGCCGGCGCGTTGTCGCGGCGCAGCAGCGCGTTCTTCAGCGTGCGGCGCGCTTCATTCAGCTCGGGCACCCAGCCGCCTTCGCTGACGTCGGCCGGCTCCTCGCCGGCAAACGCGCGGCGCACCGAATCCATCTTGCGTGCGATATGCGAGAGTCGCGCGAGCATCAGCTCGACGCGCTCGCGGTTCGCGGCCAGATATTCGCGGCCCGCATCCGCCAGCTCATAGCGCTTGCGGTTGCCTTCGAGCTGCACGGTGACGTAGCCGAGTTCTTCGAGATAGGTCAGCGCTGGATAGACCATGCCGGGGCTCGGGCTGTAGAAGCCGTTCGAGCGCGTTTCGAGCGCCTTGATCAACTCGTAGCCGTGACTCGGCTGCGCTTCGATCAGCGATAGCAGCAGCAGTTGCAGATCGTCGGAGCTGAATTTGCGGCCACGCGGGAAACCATCGCCGTCGCCGCCGAAGCCGCCGGGGCCGCCGCCACCGTATCTGCCCGGACCGCCGAAACCACCGCCGAAGCGCGAGCCACGGCCGCCGAAGCGCCATTCGTGATGGCGGCCAAAGGCGTGACGCAAAACGTGCAGCAGGTAGTGGTGGCGGGCGCCGGAGGAAGCGCATGCTTCGGAGGCGCCCAGGTCGGCGACTTCGCTCGCCTGCGGCGACGGAAGGCGGAAACCGGCATGAAAACGGTCGCGCGCGCCGCGCGGACCGGAAAAATGATGAGGATGACGCATCTGGGACTCTCCTATGAGTGTCGTAAGATGCATCTTAAGATATATATCTTAAGATTGTCTGTCAAACTCTTTTTGCGATCTTATCGGCGCACAACAAAGTCTGCGGCATACGAAAACCCCGCTTTCAGAGACAACAAAGTCTGCAGCAAGTCCAAAAAGCGCATTGCAATGCAGCATTTTCTGCCGGGGTTAGCAGGGTTTGAACGCCTGAAAGTAGGGCGGAAGCAATGGCGTTTTTTCGGTCGCTTAAATAGGGATGGATTGAAGTGATCCCGTGCCTCGGATCAAGCAGACGTCTTCGACTCATGACTTTCGGACTCTTGCTCATGCGGAGATTGTCGCCCTTGCCGAAGACGCGCAACATCCACTGGTCGGCCTCGTCGACATTGATCCGCGGCAGCGCCAGATTCTCATTCCACACCAGCTCCGCCACGGAATGCATGCTGGCGCTCGGAGATGGTATGGCTGACTACATGAGGGTGCGCATTCGTCCCGCCGGAGGCGGCGCTCCACGAATGTTTCGATGCGCTTTCATGCCGGTGGCCTTCTTAAGGCGGGAAGGAGGTGCGGGCCAGGCTCGTGACTAGCCCATCGCCGGAATCGGGCGACATTCGCGGGCAGTTTCGAGTGGCGCAATGTCGGCCATTGCCGACGGTCAGCTATTGGCTGTGGTCGGTCGGCTTCACGACACTCTCCGGCCGTTCACACCCTCAGCGGTCGTGAGCGACGCGTCTCGCCATCCCCAACGCGTACTTACGACCCACAACAGCCCGTTGACGCCCTTAGGAACGGACACTCGCGACGGGCAACGCGGGCCTAGATTTTCGGGGTAGAACAACCGATTAGTCGTGACATGCGCAAAGTTCGAACTCATGGCCATCAGGGCTAACGAACACAATGCTCTTCATGGCTTCATTGTTTAGCCCGTCGAGAGCGACTGTTGCCCCAAAAGCCTTGGCGCGATCCAGAAATATATGCAGGGCGGATACGTCAAATTCGAACACAGGAACGGGCAGTCTCAAGAGTCAAGTGCAACGTTTAGCTAATCCAGCCTTCTCTAACTCTTTAGCCATTGCTTCCTCGGGGGAGTCCCAGCCGAGCGTCT
>NZ_JACHDC010000042.1:0-16815 GCF_014200875.1 Paraburkholderia sp. HC6.4b | reverse complement strand
CTTTGGCACTCTGATGCCGTCGGGTATAGCGAGGGCTCCGCCGTTCCTACTGCCTCTCCTATCCGACGCGGGAGGGAGGCGTCCATACCATCTCCCAGAAAAGTGACGACGTGGAGCAGGGCAGTACGTCGAGGGAAGCGACGTCTTGAAGTCTATGTGGCGTTTGCGTGGTGTGCCTCCGTATTTTCCCAGGCGATGCCGCCATCGGAGCAGCCGCCGTTATCTCGCGAAGGTCATCTGAATGAACTCCTGCCGTGTTCCCCCTTCCTGGCTTTACGAAAAAGGTGCAGGAATCGCTTGAATAAATGTCACAACGTGCTTATTCTAGGGGCTAGTGGTGTGGGACCTGGCGTGCCGATATTGCATGTTATGGCGTATGGTCCGGCAGCAAGCCCACTCGTTTTCAGGCGACAGAAGGCGATTCCCCTCCGCCCAGCTTCACGGGTGGGCTTTTTTTGCGTTGATCCCTATCTGACGTTGAAACCGTCTGCCACTTTCTTCCGCGTCCTGGACAGAAGAACGCCGCAAGATGTTCGGCGGCTTTGGTTCCACTATGGAATCTTCTGGGTGGGCCCGTTGGTCACCGCTCTCGTCGCAGTGCTGGAAGCGCATCTGATTGATGCAGATTGTGACATATTGCGGCGTGCCGACGATCCACGTCGGCGCATCGCTGATGCTTAACCTGCGGCACTTCCATCCCGCGCGATTTCGGACCATCCGCGGCGTCGATCTCGAGCACAGACTCGCGTTCGCCGGCGCCCCCACAGGCCTGTCGGCGGCGTTCAATGCGCCGCTTGTGAACGCGGTCTTTGCCATCAAGGAATTGACCCGCAGCTTCGACGCACGCATGAGCGGCGTGATCATTACGGCGCAATCGAAGTAGGCAATTACATGCCCGGTCTGCTCGCCGTCGCGGTGCTGCTGATCGGCGTCATCTCCGGGTTGGCAAGGCCTTCGTGATTGTCATCGCGATGATCAATAGGGAGCACCGGGTGCGGGATCCATCGGTGCGCTGCACTCGCAGATAGGGAGTAAACATAGATTTATTTGGCAGAGGCCACCCGCTATCATGCAGCGACTGTGCCGTGAGGCGGCAAGTTCCAAACGTCTGAATTCTGAAGTGACACAGCGATCATTCATGAAGTCTGCGCCAGACTCATCAAAACTCCTTCGCAAGCTCACCAAGGCCGTGCTGTTGGTCGCGACAGCCATTTGCGGCAGCGTGAACGCGATGACAGGTGATCGTATGCTGGACGAGTTAGTGCCGCTGGATTCCTCTGGTCCATGGGCCAAGATGAGGTCTTCGAGCAGAGGCTCGACCTCTGAGGCAGTATCCTCTCCAACGACACCATGGTATCCGGAGCGCGCCGATCCGTATTCCCGGTCTTCTTTGGCGGACATATCGCTGGCAGCGCACGGCGAAATCCTGGCGTTTGACGATGCGTACACGCCGTCACGTAATGCGTTTGGCGCAGGAAGTTTCGCACTCAGCGCGTTGGGTTTCGGGGCTTCGAGCCTCGATTAATCAACTCAATCGCGGTAGCGAGGGCCGTGGCTCGTCTTGCCTGATTGCGGAGGGGAGCTCACCCATTCGAAATCGGCCATCTCTGTAACGGACGCCGCGCACGAAACGCCGATGTGGTCCCACAATTTTGCCTTCGCTTTGGCGCAATCTTTGACAAGCGAATCGGTTGCGAGCGCGACCACTGCCTACGATGCTGCCAGATCTCCCAACACCCGGCGCGAGCATCGGGGTTGTTCCAGATGCCTCAATGGAGGAAGGGTTCTTCAGAGTGGAGGTTTTCCCGAGTCTCTTTCATGCGCATCCCGGGACATTTACTGAAGCGCTTTACCCGCGCACCGCGCCGGTGTGCGTTGAATCACCGCGATAGACCGGCTGGCACTCAGACGTTTCGTTACGTCTCATGGAATTATGTCATATCGTGCACTAACATTTGATATGCGTTGGAAATCCGAAGCGTAGAAATCGGACCCAGCTTTCCCAGGAGGAGAGCGCGAGCATTGCTCGGACGTGTCCATTCTGTGGGAGACCGAAATGGGAAGACTATCGACCGCGGGCCGACGGCATCGCCGGCTCGTACTGAAGGCTGCTGCCGCAGCCGGAATTGCGCAGATCGGCGCACCCTTCATCATCAAGGCGCGCGGAGAGGTTCCAATCAAATTCGGGCTCGACGATCCTTTGACAGGTACCTATGCCGAACTCGGCAAGAACGAGCAAATGGGTTGCGAATACGCGATCGATCAGATCAATGCGCGCGGGGGCATATTGGGTCGTCCGGTTCAGCTCATCGTGGAGGATTCCACCAGCGCGGATACTGGCGCTGCTGTACAGAAGGCGCGCAAGCTGATCGAACGTGACAAGGTGGACTTCCTGCTTGGCAATGTCAACTCGGCTATGGCGCTTGCGATCGGGCAGGTTTCAAACGAATTGAAAACACTGCATATCGTGACGGGTGGGCATACCGACGCCGTGACCGGTACAGATTGTCACTGGAACGTCTTTCGGGTCTGCAATACGACGAGGATGGAAACCAACTCGGTATCGAAGGTCCTGTTCGACCGGTACGGAAAAAAATGGTTTTTCATCACCCCCGATTACGCATTTGGCCACACCTTGCAACTCGGCTTCGAGGCGAGCCTGAAGAAGTTCGGAGGGGTGGAGGCTGGAGCCGCGTTGGCGCCGCTTGGCACCACCGACTATTCGTCATATTTGATCAAGGCGCAGGCTGCCGATCCTGACGTCATCCTGTTTCTTACCGCAGGTCAGGATGCTGTCAATTCGCTTAAGCAGGCGGTGCAGTTCGGCCTTAACAAGCGTTTCCACATCGCCGGGGCGCAGCAGGAACTGGAGGTGCTCGAGGGCTTGCCGCCGGATGCGCGAATCGGTACGTGGGTATTCGAATGGTACTGGGACCAGCCCAACGTACCCCACGTAGCGGAATACGTGGCCGGCATCCGTAAGAAGGCCGGGAGAGTGCCGACTGCCAGACACTGGTTCGGGCACGTCGCTGTCAATAGCGTTGCACTCGTCGCTAATCAGGAGAAGACGCTTGACGCGGTGAAACTGGCACGGGCGCTCGAAGGCTTCAAGTTGCCGCCGGACGTAGGGCTGATGCCGGACACACCGTTCTATCGGGCCGGCAACCATCAGCTCATGCCGGATCTCTATGTGGGACATGCGGTAGCGCAGGGACCTAGACCTGATGATCTATTCCACGTCGATCAGCTGGTAAAGGGCATCGACGCGGCGCTGCCGGTCGGCGAAACCGGCTGCCGTCTCACATGGGCATGACCGGTTCGGGGAGCCAGACAGGGGGCTGAGTGCCTAATGATGTCGCGCTGCCGCAACGGCCGCGCGACCGATGAGCCGGGACATCGGAAGCGGACGTCGGCAGCACAGGTAACGGTATGACGCAACTGATCCTGTTCAACGTTTTCAACGGTATCGTCATTGGCGCGTTTTACGCGCTGATGGCGCTTGGCCTGTCGCTGATCCTGAATCTGAGCGGTGTCATCAACTTCGCGCACGGCGGATTCCTGGCAATCGGCGCTTACCTCGCCTACACGATCATGCCGTATGTCGGCTTTTGGGCGGCGCTTGTTATTGCACCCTTGCTGACGGCTGCTCTCGGACTGCTGATCGAGCGGGTACTGATTCGCCGGCTGTATGGAAGAGATCCCCTATACAGTCTGCTGCTCACGTTCGGGCTCGCGTTTCTGCTGCAGGACGGTAGCCGCTATATCTGGGGGCCTCAGACATTGCCATACCAGATTCCGGACGCGCTGAACCGGCCATTGACGTCCTCGTTCTTCTTTCTAACGGGCTATCGTGTGTTCATGGTCGTACTGGTTGTGATCGTCGTGGCGGCGCTCTTCATGTTCCTGAAGTTCACTCGATCCGGCATTCGTATCCGCGCTGGTGTCGGAGACCTCGAAACGGTCGCGACACTGGGCGTGAATGTACGGTGGCTTCGCAGCATGAATTTCGGCCTCGGCATCTTTCTCGCGGGGCTGGCTGGCGTACTGGCAGCCGGCATGCTCGGACTGCAACCGACAATCGGGGATTCGCTCATTATGCCGAGTTTCGTTGCGATCATCGTCGGGGGACTGGGCAGCCTGCCGGGTACGCTGCTCGGCGGCATTCTCATTGGCGTCGCTTCTGGCCTGACTTCTGTCTTTTTCCCGTCCGCGACCGAAGCCGTGATCTACGTCCTGATGGGGTTAGTGCTGCTCGTACGTCCGCGCGGACTGCTGGGTGAGGAAGGGAGGGTCCAGTGAGATCATCACTGCAACTCGCGGGGGATGCGGCGGTCTGGCTGGCGCTCGCAGCCATGCCGTACTGGATCACCTGGCTCGGCGGCTATACGGCACTTGGTACACGCGTAGTAGTAATGGCATTGGCGGCGATGGCGCTCAATTTTCTACTCGGTTTTACAGGCGTGTTGTCGTTCGGTCACGCGGCATATTTTGGTCTCGGCGCGTATGGCGTTGGTATGACGATCCGTTATCTGGTGCCGAATACGCCGCTTGGTATCGTCATTGGGGTCGCGGCCGGCACGCTGGCGGCGGCGCTCATCGGCGCGCTGATTGCCAGGCTTCGGGGCGTCTATTTCGCGATGGCGACGATCGCATTCGGCCAGGTGTTCTACTTCGTCGCCTTTCGCTGGAACGCCGTGACTGGCGGCGACGATGGACTCTCCGGATGGCATCGCATGCCTCTCCACTTTGGCCAGCAGAGAATCGACATTCTTGGCAACAGCACCGTGTTTTACTATTTCGTTCTGCTTTGCTTTGCCGTGTCGGTTGGCGTCATGACTGCGCTGTTGCGCTCTCCGTTTGGCCGTACGCTTCTGGCGATACGCGAGAACGAAAAACGGGCGCGCTTCCTGGGGCTGCCGGTGGAGCAGCATATCTGGCTGTCGTTCGTGATCTCCTGCTTTTTCGTGAGTTTTGCCGGTACCTTGTACGCGCTGCTCAACAACTTCGCCGATCCGCATGATCTGCGGTGGGACCAGTCAGGCGATTTTGTGATCATGGCCGTGCTGGGGGGAATGCGCTCGTTGTGGGGACCGCTGATCGGCGCGGCCGTCTTCGTGCTGGTTCAGGATTACATCTCCACACGGACTGAGAACTGGATGTCGTTTATCGGCCTGCTGTTCATCCTCGTCGTTCTGTTTTTTCCCCGTGGCGTGCTGGGCATCCGGACGGGCGGGGGGCGGTCATGAGCCTGCTCGTAGTCGATCACGTATCTCACCGGTTCGGCAATCTTCGCGCGGTTAGCGATGTTTGCCTGACTGTGGAAGCCGGTGAGCTTCGCGCGGTAATTGGACCTAACGGTGCAGGAAAGACGACGTTCTTCAATCTGATCAGTGGGTTCTTTCCGCCTACGTCGGGGCGTATCGTGTTCGACGGACGCGACGTGACCCGGCTTGCGCCTCATCGCCGCGTTGCCATGGGAATGGCGCGGACTTTCCAGATTACGGAAGTTTTTCCTGAGTTGTCCGTTCGCGATAATCTGCGGATTCCGGTCGAACTTCGGGCCGGGCACAGGCTCTCGCCGTGGCTATCGAGGGCGGCGCGCGCGACCGTCAACCAGCGGCTGGAAGAATTGCTCGTGCTCGGCGGACTCGAGCAGCGTGCGCGCCGGTTGGTGGGCGAGCTGTCGCTTGGCGACCAGCGAGCCACGGAAATCATCATGTCGCTCGCACTCGAACCCAGGCTCCTGCTCCTCGACGAACCGACCGCGGGGATGGGAGATCAGGAAACCTACGACGTGACGCGACTGATACGACGCCTGCACCGCGATCGATCGCTGACGATGATTCTGATCGAGCACGACATGCGCGTCATCTTCCAGCTGGCACAGCGCATCATGGTGCTCGCCGAAGGCAGGATTCTGGCAGAAGGAACGCCGGAAGAAATCACCGGCAATCAAGCCGTGCAAGCAGCCTATCTGGGAACAGCAAAATGAGTGCCCTGGTTGCCGAGGGACTGCAGACCTGGTACGGCAAGAGCCACATTCTGCATGGCGTATCGGTGGACGTTGACGACGGCCAGATTGTCGCCCTGGTAGGGCGCAACGGCGCCGGCAAGACGACAACCATGCGAAGCCTGATGGGATTGACCCGGCCACGCGCGGGAAGGGTGAGCATTCTAGGCCGCGAAACGACCGGCTGGCCGCCAGACCGGGTCGCGTCGCTCGGTGTCGGATATGTGCCGGAGGGTAGGCGCATATTCGCGGGTCTCAGCGTGGAAGAAAATCTGCTTGTGCCCAACGGGCGCACCGGTCCTTGGACGATCGCACGTGTGTTTGAGCTTTTTCCCCGGTTACGCGAGCGTCGGAACAGCAAGGGCCGGCAACTCTCCGGAGGGGAGCAGGAAATGCTCGCGATCGCACGCGGCCTGCTGCTCAACCCACGCGTACTGCTTCTCGATGAGCCGTCTCAAGGTCTCGCACCGCTGATGGTGCGGGAAGTGTTTGATGTTATCGTCAGAATGCGCGCCGAAGGCATGTCGGTGCTTCTTGTTGAGCAGAACGTTCGAGCGGCTGTCGAGATTGCCGACGCGGCTTGCGTGCTGGACGATGGTCGGGTCGTTTTTTCCGGATCCGCGCGAGAACTTGCGCGCGACGAAGCTCGTGTGCGTACTCTGGCCGGGGCCAGTGCGAGCGATTGGCGCATGCTCGACGATGCTTGAATCGCATGAAGCCATGCACGAATTTGAAATGGCACAGTGTGAACTAACGCTCGTCGAAGCGCACAGGCATTTCCAAGCCCTTTAATTGTTGCTTCGGTTCACGGCGGGAATTTTATCGCCGTCTTTGCGGTCGAAGCGTTCAGGGTGAGCCGTTCATGTATGACGGTGCGCGGATGCGCACCGCCTCTTTCGCGCAACGCCGGTTCAAAAACCGAACTCCGGGGCAGGCGCAAGGAGACCAGAAATGAGCACGATTTCCGACCTGACGCTATCGGGAAAACTGCGTCGCGATGCTGGGATAGTGGGGTTGCTGTTCGCAAGCACCACTAGCATGATTGGTTCAGGGTGGCTGTTCGGCGCCTACCATGCATCGAGAATAGCCGGTCCGTTGAGCATAGGCAGTTGGGCGCTTGGCGCTGTCATCATCATGCTGATTGCGCTATGTTTCGCGGAGCTTGCCGCCGTTTTTCCTCGTAGTGGGGCGCTGGTTCATATGAGCCACGCGAGCCATGGCGACGGACTTGGAAGGTTGTGGTGCTGGCTGCTCTTCCTCGCCTATGTCCCGGTGCCTGCAGTCGAAGCCGAAGCAATCGTCACTTATGCAAGCAACTATCTGCCATGGCTGATCCGTCCTGGCTCCGCCGGGGTGCTGAGTTTGGCGGGCTTCTTCGTGTGCGCCGGTTTGCTCGGAATCACCGCGCTGCTGAATCTGATGGTGATCAGATGGCTGCTCAACGTCAATTCAACCATTACGTGGTGGAAAATTCTGGTACCGATACTGACCATCGTTGGCTTGATGGCAGCGAGCACCCACTGGGATGTCGTGCGTGCGGCGCCTGACACCTACAAGCTCTCCGGCATGTTCACGGCACTTCCCGCAGCAGGTATCGTTTTCAGCTATTTGGGCTTCCGTACTGCGATCGACCTCGGCGGCGAAACGGCCAATCCACATCGCGACATTCCGCTAGCCGTGATTGGCTCGGTTGTGCTCGCTGCAGTGGTTTACATCATGTTGCAAGTGGCCTTTATCTGGGCGCTGTCGCCGGTCGATCTCGCGCACGGATGGGCACACCTCAGCTTCAAGGGGGAAATGGGACCGTTCGCTGGACTTGCCGCGACGCTCGGGCTCGGCTGGATGGCGACGCTTCTCTATATCGACGCCTATATATCGCCTGGAGGCACGGGGCTGATGTATGTCACCGGCGGATCGCGCGTCCTCTTTGCTACGGGCGAAATGGAGGCCGGTCCCCGCGTGCTGACAAAGCTGAACCGCAACAAGGTGCCATGGCTGGCGGTTCTCGTGATGTGGGTGGTTGGCACCATTTTCCTGCTGCCGTTTCCTGCATGGCAGAAGATGGTCGACTACATTACGTCGGTTACGGTGCTGACATATGGTCTTGGTCCGATCGCGTTGCTGGTGTTACGCCGTAACCTTCCGGAACTGCATCGTCCATTTCGCATGTGGGCCGCGCCCGTACTGGCGCCAGCCGCATTTATCTGCAGCAACCTCGTAATATATTGGACTGGCTTTGCAACGAACACCTTTCTGTTTGCGCTGGTGGCGATCGGTTTCGTACTCTACGCGGCGTACTACCACATCGTCTTGCGCAAAGCTGCGAAAGACTTCGGCTGGAACAACATTGCGTGGCTGTTGCCGTGGTTTGGGGGCATCTGGTTATTGTCGTGGCTCGGCGGCATCGGTGGCGGACTCGGTGTGATCGGATTCGGTTGGGACATTCTTCTAGTGGCGCTCTGGAGCGTGATCGTGATGAGGCTCGCAATGCGCTGCGCGTTGCGCGTCGAGCAGACGCGAGCAATGATGGAGCGAATGGACGCGACGAGTTGACTGGCAACGCCATCGTTCAGCGAGGGAGGAGTCAACGGAAGCTCGATCCGTTAGCGGGGCGCTTGAAGGGACTACCCGAGTACCCGCCTGAACTGCAAGCCAGACTTCCAACGGTGAGATCTGGTCAGGGAGTCGCGCTCATGTAATGAGCGGAGATCGAGCAAGACTTGTCTAACCGGAAGCGAAGGGCAGAATGAGCGCCCTCTAACGCCGATGATCACGAGTATGTGCGATGAACCTGACGTCATTGCACATCAGAAGCGGCTGTGGTCGCTTCGCGCTGCTACCACATCATGCGAACGCTAACTGGCGAGGTCCGGTTCTTCGCACTACCCAGTGCTGCCGCCTTGCGTCCGGATGGCTCCTTCTTAAGCGTCCTTTAAGCACCACGGCCTAGCTTTAAAGCGTCAACTGTTCGAAGTTCAAGCCCTGTGAAAGTCTCGCATGCCATATGCGCCGCCGATGTGAGCGCGCAAAGCCGCATGCGACGTCTGGAACTGGACACTCGCTAAGGAGAATGAACCATGAAAAGGCATCAGGTTATCGCTGTCATGTGCGCGTTGCTCTCCGCCGCCTATTGTGGTGCGACCGTGCAGGCCGCCGAGTCCCCGCGGGCCGTCGCGTCGGACATGGGCAAAGTCTCGGGGAAAGGAAACGAGGCCTTCCAGCAGATCGAACTTGCGCGGCTCGCAATCTTCAACGGTAACGGTTCGGAGGCCGCCACGCTTGTAAAAGCCGCCCAGAAATCACTGCAGGAAGCGCAGGCTGACAATACTGCTTTTACCAAGGCTGAAAAAGACTTGAAACTTCCACCCACGGCTTCCAGCGCGCCGCATGTCCAGGCGGACGTCGCTCGCGCTTCGCAGGAGTTGATGTGGCTTCCAGTTGGCGCTGACGTAACTATCACCGACAATCTCGCCCAGTCTTCCGAGAAATCCAAAGCGGTGGCATCCGCGAATGAGCACATCAAGCAAGGTCAGCGGGATCAGGCGCTCAACGCCCTGAAGGTCGCGAATATTAACGTTGCCTACACCATGGAACTCGTTCCGCTAAAACTGGTGATCGCGGACGTCAATGACGCTGCGAGGCTGATCTCTCATCACCAGTACTATCAAGCAAATGACGCCCTCCGGCAGGCGGTGGCGAGCGTGCGGTATGACTGGGTCGACCTGGACGCCATTCCTCAGCACGCACAAACCGCACAAATGGCTTCGAAGCCTGCCGAGCATCCCGCCTCGTCCGCGAGCGCACGATGAATCTGTCCGCGATGCGAAAGCGTCCCTGGCGGTACAGAGGGACAATTTAGCCTTAGCTTATTCTGGAGGGTCATCACGCCCCCAAAGAGCAGTCGATCATGGCATTTATTGCCTCCGCTTATGCCACGACACAACGAACGTCGTGCGCAGCCAATGAGCGCTGCCCGCGAGTCAGATTCATATCGACCTGCCTGCGCGCCGGTAAGGTACGCTCCGCGCATCTGATCTTTATATAGCACAATGTGACATATTGGCCTACACTTTGGATATCGAGATTGGCGCAAGCCTCATTGCTGCTTATAAGCGTCGATTGCATCAGGCGGCCGTCTCGGCGGCCGTCGCAACGGCACAGTTGTCCTTCGCGGAGAGGTCTGTATGCTTGTTACGTTCAAGTGCCGTTCAACTCCGGACGTCGTCATGCTGCGGAACCTCGCGGAATATCTCCTCGCAGCCATTGGTAAGCAAGTCGCCACTCGTGGCGTCATCAGCCACGACGAACTGGGTACGGTGATAACGCGGCTTGAACGCGCTATCGAAGATCAGGCACGCACTGAATTAGCCCTCAACGTCCTCCATCACGTGCCGAACGACCATAGTTCAAACAGTGCGGCCGCGACCGTCGAACATCGCGCCTGGCCATTGCTCGACATGATGCGCGAGGCCCATCGCCATGGCGACGATATTCTCTGGGGTATTTAGACCGTTGGAGCGCTGCGGCGCAGGCGCATGTCTTCTCGTTATCGCGAGACAGCGCCGATGCCGTTGTCAGCGCAAGGGCGTTCCAGGGGATAGACGCGATAAGTCTGCAGATGCGACCTGACGTTCAAAGGATCATCGTCGCCACGCGCATCGAACCCAGCGCCGACGCATCATTTATTAGCGACCTGCCGCATCGGACCAATAATTCTCGACATGTCGCGAAGCGAAATGATTGCGATCCGACGTAATCTGCGGGAGCGGTAAATCGCGCATGCCCATCGGCGTGCGGGCGGCGGTGCCGCGCGCGACACGAGCGAGGGCTCACGGGCCGGGTTTTAAGTTTCGTTTAAGTTTTCGCGTCTAAATTCTGAAAAATGTCATGTCGTGCCATAATATTGCACCAGGCGTTCAGCGGGTGCGGCGCGGAATCGCGTGACTTCGACGTGTCCTCAGCTTGCCGGTCAAGCACGTCCGACTGCAGCATCGGCAGCTATCTTCACCCAGCGACTGCTGGGTTTTTTTTTACACGATATGAGCGCAACTTCCACATCGGCCACTTCCCGCTCGCGCATGAGTGCGCTCGAGCTGCGAGCGACGCTGTCGCTCGCAGCGATCTTTGCACTGCGCATGCTCGGTCTCTTCATGATCATGCCGGTGTTTTCGGTGTATGCGAAAACCATTCCCGGCGGCGACAATGTCCTGCTGGTCGGCATCGCGCTGGGGGCGTACGGCGTCACTCAATCGCTTTTCTATATCTTCTACGGCTGGGTTTCCGACAAGGTTGGCCGCAAGCCAGTTATCGCGACGGGTCTCGTAATATTTGCGATCGGCAGCTTCGTCGCCGCGGGGGCGCACGATATTGTGTGGATAATCGTCGGTCGCGTGATCCAGGGAATGGGCGCCATTTCCTCCGCGGTGCTCGCTTTTATTGCCGACCTCACTGCCGAGCAGCACCGCACAAAAGCAATGGCGATGGTGGGGGCCTCGATCGGCATTTCCTTTGCGGTGGCGATCGTGGGTGCGCCTCTGGTGTTCCACTGGCTCGGGATGAGCGGCCTGTTCTCGCTGGTCGGCGCGCTCTCGATTCTCGCGGTGGGCGTGGTGATCTGGGTCGTGCCGGATTCGCCGAACCGGCCCGTCCATTTGCGGGCGCCATTTGCCGAAGTGCTCCACAACGTCGAGCTGCTGCGCCTGAACTTCGGCGTGCTCGTACTGCACGCCACGCAAACGGCGCTGTTCCTTGTGGTGCCTCGCCTGCTCGTCGACGCAGGGCTGCCGGTCTCGTTGCACTGGAAGGTCTATCTGCCGGTCATGGGTATTGCGTTCGTCATGATGGTGCCGGCCATCATTGCCGCGGAGAAGCGGGGGAAAATGAAGGCCGTCGTCGTCTCTGCAATCGGTCTGATCCTCATTGGCCAGCTATTGCTTGGCTCGCTCGAACATACACTCGTTATCGTGCCCGCCGTCCTGTTCGTGTATTTCCTCGGCTTTAACATCCTCGAAGCGTCGCAGCCCTCGCTCGTCTCGAAGCTCGCGCCGGGCGATCGGAAGGGTGCGGCCACGGGCGTATACAACACCACGCAGTCGATCGGCCTTGCCCTCGGCGGCGTGGTCGGCGGCTGGCTTCTAAAACACGATGGCGCGAACGCGGTGTTTTACGCGTGCTCCGGGCTCATATTGTGCTGGCTCGCAATCGCGTTCAATATGAAGGTTCCGTCACCGCGGAAAGCCTGAGTCGCGCTTCTGGCGCGAAATGCAGCCGGTGAGGGCGTCGCCGGAAAACACCCAGAAGAAAAACAGGGGAACAGATCGTGCGAATTCTCGCGCTGATGGACCGTCGAAAGCTGCAGCGCATCAACCGGTTATGGCTCCACTATGGCGTGTTCTGGTTGGGGGCGATCGCCGTAGGCCTGGTCGCGGTGCTTTACGCGAAGCTGATCGATTTCGGCTACGCGGTATTCCTTCGCTATGCGGCTGACCGGTTCTGGCTGCCTCTGATTGTGGCGCCCGCAACCGGCGCCGTTACGGTGTGGCTTACACGGCGCTTCTTTGACGGTTCCGAGGGCAGCGGTATCCCCCAGGTGATCGCCATGCTGCACGGGCCGAACGAACTCGGGCCGCGGCTGCTTACACTGCGTATTCTCGTTGGAAAGATTCTGGTCTCGTTCCTGGCCCTGCTCGGTGGCTTTACCATCGGCCGCGAAGGTCCGACCATTCATGTTGGCGCCGCCCTGATGTTCAGCCTGAGGCGCTTTTACCCGAGGCGTTTTCTGGCGATCCGGCCGGGCGTGCTGGAGCGCAGACTCGCGCTCGCGGGTGCGGCCGCCGGTTTGTCGGCGGCATTCAATGCTCCGCTCGCAGGCGTGGTGTTCGCCATTGAGGAACTCATGCGCAGCTTCGAGGAGCGCGCGAGCGGCGTGCTGATCACGGCAATCATCTTCGCTGGCGTCGTTTCACTTGGGCTTCAGGGAAACTATGTGTATTTCGGCACGATCGATATCGGGTCGGGATTGCCCCGATGGATTAGCCTCGCCGTAGTGCTGATCGGTGTCCTTGCGGGCGCGCTAGGGGGATGCTTCTGCTGGCTGTTGCTCAACACGAAGCGCTGGATGCCCGAAGTTCTGCTCGAACTGCGCGTGAAGCGGCCTGTGCTATTCGGCGCGCTATGCGGCCTGGTCATTGCGGTCGTCGGCGTGAGCGCCAATGGCCATACATTTGGCAGCGGCTATGCCGAAGCGCGGAGCATGCTGGAAGGCAGCGCGCATGTCAGCGCGGCATACCCGCTCCTGAAGATGGTCTCGATGGTGGGGTCGTATCTGCCAGGCGCGCCCGGAGGCCTGTTCGCCCCGTCGCTCGCGATCGGGGCTGGCATCGGCAACACCGTTCACATGGCGTTCTCGCAGATCCAGCTTCCGATGCTCATCGCGCTCGGCATGGTCGGCTATCTGGCGGCGGTCACCCAGAGCCCAATCACGGCGTTCGTGATCGTCATCGAGATGATCAACGGGCACGCGCTCGTTATCTCGCTGATGGCCACGGCGCTCATCGCGAGTCGCGTCTCGCGCTTTTTTGCGCCACCGCTGTACGAGGCGCTCTCGGAGCGTTATCTGCGCAAGCCGTGAGGCAAAGGCGACGGTAGGTCGAACAGACATCGACGGAGTTCATATGGGGATCGCAGACAGAATCGAAAAGCGTCTATTGGGCATGGCGCGCGTGCTATGTCTGATCGCGCTAGTTGGCGCCATCCTGGCGATGATCGCATTAATGTTTGCGCTTGGCGTTCCGAGGACGGCAGCTGTTATCACAGATCCGCCCGTCAGCGCGAGCGAGGTACTCTCTTCGATAGCCGGTTCGGAGGCGGCCAACGACGGTCTGAAGATCGGCAGCGCGAACGGCAACGCCATGGCGGATGTCGCTGGCGCCGCGGGATTAATTATCCCCGCTCCGCTTAATGCCCTGTTGAACCAGAATAATGCAAGCCAACCGCTGCTCAAGGCGTGGCTCGAGCGTATTCCCCAAGCCGACCGACAGCAGTTCCTGGATGAACTGTCCGACGTCGTTGCGGCTGCCGGGCAGCACGCTGCTACGTGGGAATGGGACAACCGCGAGCGGTATGTTGCAGCGGCCATGGATCAGTATGCCCGTGTCAAGATTGGGCGGATTGATGCGGCCCAAAGCGCCGTTCAGGCGGCAGAGGGCAAAAACGCTCAGTTCGGTTCGTCGCTGGGAATTCTTCTCGCGTTGACAGGTTTCCTGACTTTGCTGCTACTGCTCACAGCGATCGAACGCAATACGCGTAATAGCGCGGTGAAAAGACAGGAATGAGCTGGCGCGACTTGAGATGGGATGCCGATGTAAGGTGTTTTCTGTTGCACCAACTGTTCTGAACCGGCGCGACCTCTCGCCACTCGCACAGCGCGGGCCGGAGACGCACGCCGGATTAAAGTCGAGACAGGTGGCGCGGTCGCTCCTCTGACGGCAGAGTCGATCGCTCGACCTGCTGGTTTGATCTGTCGGAGCGTTTCGGAGGCCGCGCCAACGCGAGGCCAAACTCACTTCTTGTGATTCTGACCGATGGCCCGGGCAACGTGCCGAGCGGGAGATCACTGCGAACAGGAGCCTATCGACAGAGCAGTCCCTGGGTAGATAAGGGTCCAGGTCCGCATCGCGAAGCTCGCACAACTTACAGGTCTGCAGCCGTTAGCTTCGGGCGGCGACGCTGGCATGCGCGTCGCAGCACCGCAAATGGGCACGTCGTGCGACGCAGGGTTCAGAGAAGGTCGGTTTCACAGAAACGATTGGAAAAACCCGATGGGCAATTGCGGAGGGCTATCTGATTGACGTTACGTGGTCAGAGCGCTGTCATCGTCGCTATCCTCAGATCGTCTTTTTCGCGCCCCGGCGAAATATTGTCCAAGCTGCCCAGGATCGGCGCGTTTTCCATGCGTTAAGCCTACATCGGTCGACGTTACAAGTGTTCACGACAAACGGTCCACGACAAACGACGTGCTTAACGATGCATCGCGACCGTTCGGTTGACGTGGAATCTCGCTTGGTCATCAGGAGACCGGTAACCCGGCGTCTGCCCGAATCGAGCCGTTGTTCATCAGCCAATCTTGCAGAGCCGGAACGGCAGTTGCTCTTCTGTGCGCTATCAGTGCAAAGCCTTTCAAGACCAACGATGACTTACGGTACTTTTCCAGCCTGGCTCCATAGTCTGTCGATCGCCTGGATTGTGTTAGGCGTGGTGTGTGCCGCCATCATTGTGACTGACGAGGTAAGACATCCGCAGAAGATGTGGATCATGAGCCTGGTTTGGCCGCTGACCACGCTATTCGGCACAGTTCTCTGGCTTGCTGCCTATTATGCATGGGGACGCAACGTGCTCGCCGCCGAAGCTGGCGATAAAACGCAACCGTTCACAGTGATCGTGATGAAAGGCACTAGTCATTGCGGCGCTGGTTGCACACTCGGCGACATTGTTGTCGAATGGTCAGCGTTTGCGTTTCCAGGGTTGGCGGTGTGGTTCGGATGGCACAGCGTATTCAACGAGAAAACTTTTGCCGTCTGGATCCCAGACTTCATGATCGCCTTTCTGCTAGGAATCGGTTTTCAGTACTTCACCATCAAGCCGATGCGCGACCTGTCAATTGGACAGGGCGTGATCGCTGCAGTCAAAGCGGATATTGCCTCGATAACCGCGTGGCAGATTGGCATGTATGGAGCAATGGCGACCATTCAGTTCTTATGGTTCAAGCCGGTTTTTGGCGGCATCGCGAACGTGACAAGTTCGGAGTTCTGGTTCGCCATGCAGATCGCCATGCTCGCGGGCTTCGTAACGAGCTACCCTGTGAACTGGTGGCTGATTCGTTCCGGTGTGAAGGAGAAGATGTAGACCAAACCCTCAGCGAAAAGGGCGCTGATGGCGACAGGCAAAATCGCAACTGACGTGAAGGCGGTCCCACAGGATGTGCGGCGATTGGATACTAGCTGCGTCCCAAACGCGTTCACCCGGACAAAACGTGCATTGTGATGGATGCCGGATGACCGTAGTAATCTGGACCTCACCCCCAATACAACCAACGTGCGACTTCACGCGCTCGTGAGTCCGCGGCGATGGGCAGGCGTCGAACAAACCTCAAGACCACCCGCCGGCCGGCTCCGTTAGGCAAGTGGCGTGGTTGTACCTTAAAAGTCGTCGTTGTGGTCAGAGAAGCTCGAACCGTGGCTCAGGGTTGATCGCGTTGAAAAAGGCCGTGACCCGACTGTATCGCTGACGGTATCAACCTCTCAGTCAGTGGTCCGGCGTAAGCGTTGGCGTAGGTTTGTACGAGAAAGCTCGCCCGGGTCACTATTTCGACGAGAACGAGTAAACCGGCTCGATAAGAGGGTTGGTGGCGGCTTGCGGCGCGGTGCTTGCCACCAGCCCGGCACCTTCAGCGCCGCTTGACTCGCCCGCGGCTCACGACTGAGAACCTAGAACACGCCGAAATCGTCATTGCTGTCGGGAATCGCGGCGAGCAGGTTGGCAAGCGCGCGCCAGCCCATGAAGCTCGATAGCCTTATCGCTATGCGCAGCCAGCGCTCGGCGCGTGAGCTCGGGCGCGTTGACGGTGTTGACGCTACGCACTGCATCCGTCGCATTGCGTTTTTCGTTGATCTGGCGTCGATCGATGCGTGAAGCAACGGGCAGGTCTGCATGCTGTCTTATATGGACGCCTCCCGGTTTGCCAGGTGATATTCGGTGTGTGACGGACAGGATGAGGTTGCAGACTTATATCCGGCCTGTGGTGCGGA
>NZ_JACHDC010000041.1:0-18362 GCF_014200875.1 Paraburkholderia sp. HC6.4b | reverse complement strand
CCAGGCGTATGTGGCTCGGCACACTTCGGTGCGCAACCCACGATACCCGAGACGGGCCCCTGCGGTCTTCACTCAGCAGCGACCATTATGTCTAGACGACGTCCCCGCCGCTTTCCACGACGACCTCACTGTTATATCCGGGAAAGAATTCCTCGAGCACCGCGCTGCCGCGGGCAAGAAGCCCATGAGTGTGACGACCCCGCGGGACGCCTTTGCGCCAGGTGTCCGCTGCCGGAATCGCATCGCGTTCGAGCACGCTCACGGTGGCATGGGCTATCTGCCGTGCCAGCCGTACTATTTCGATCGTAGGCGGCGGCCCTTGGCATCCGCCGTCTAACCGCTTCTCGTAAAGGCGGAATGTTCCGCCACGATTTTCAGCAGAAAGTCCATCACTGCCCGTACTTGCGGCGAACGCCGCAAATCCCGATGCACAGCCATCCAGATATCACGCGAAAACCGTTCGCCGTCGTATGCGACGCGTTGTAGATTCGCATCGGTATCTGCCAGGAAGCACGGGAGGCCAGCCACGCCGGCGCCTGCTCGGGTCGCTGCAAGGTGGCCCGTGATATCGCTGATTTCGCAAGCAATGGGTCGCCCTCTTGCAACGCTCATCAACCACTTCTGCTGCGGCATGTCCGCGAATCCGGCATCGTAGACGATGAACTCCCATGCAGATGGATTGTGCAGGTGCGGATAGTCCCTGCTCGCGTATAGGTCGAACGGCATACGCCCTAGCTTGCGTACGACGCTGGTCGCTTCCTCCGGACGAACCAGCCTTAAGGCGATATCCGCCTCCCTTCGGCTAAGGGAAACCTGTCGTGCCTGGCCAGAAACAGACAACTGGACGCCGGGATTTGCAAGCCGGAATTCCGCCAGATGCTTCACCAGAAAACTGGCCACTAGTACCGGCGGTGCGCTCAGCGTGACTTTGCCGCTCAGCGGGGATAGGCTGGCATCAAGGAACCGTTCAATCGCGTACGCGTTCTCTTCCATTCCCTGCGCGAGTTCGAACACGCGCTGCCCAGCGAGAGTGAGTTTGCAGGCCCTGGGGAGCCGTTCGACAAGGCGCGTCTTGACCTCGTCCTCGAGTGCGCTCAAGCGTCGGCTCACCGTCGCGTGATCAACCTTCAGATCACGCGCGGCTCCTGACAACGTACCGATGCGGGCGACAGCCAGGAAATGACGAATATTTTCCCAATCGAACATCTGTGCAATTTCTCAAGGATAGTGTGCGGTTTTGGGGAATATTCGCACAAAGGTGACATGCCTACCATGAGACTCGTTCAGTCGATAAGGGTCATTCCAGATGAGCATGTCTATGAGCCGCGATCAACGCGGCACTCTCGCCGCCGCAGGGCTGGGCTTTGTCGTTGTTTTGCTTGATGTCAGCGTTGTCAATGTCGCTCTTGACGCCTTGCGAGCCCGTTTCACCACGGACGTGAC
Organism: Paraburkholderia sp. HC6.4b; assembly: GCF_014200875.1. Classification (NCBI taxonomy): domain Bacteria; kingdom Pseudomonadati; phylum Pseudomonadota; class Betaproteobacteria; order Burkholderiales; family Burkholderiaceae; genus Paraburkholderia; species Paraburkholderia sp. HC6.4b. Next base: position 16,919 of record NZ_JACHDC010000041.1, on the reverse strand, counting down.
CGGCCTGCAATGGGTTGTCAACGCGTACACGCTGGCATTCGCGTCGCTGCTTCTCACCACGGGCGCCTTAGGTGATCGCTTCGGCGCAAAGCGAATCTTCACTGCGGGATTCGCCGTCTTTACTGTGGCATCGATTGCATGTGGGATCGCGTACTCGTTGCCGATTCTTGTGGCTGCACGCGTCGTACAGGGCATGGGCGCCGCGCTGTTGGTGCCCAATTCGCTGGCCATGCTGCGCCAGGCGTTCCCTGATACGGAGCAGAGAAGCCGAGCGGTGGGCTGGTGGGGTGCTGCAGGCGGAATTGCACTTGCAGCAGGACCTGTGCTAGGTGGGCTGCTGGTGACTCACGTGGGCTGGCGCAGCATTTTTCTGATTAACCTGCCGATCGGAATTGCAGGCGTGAGCCTTACTCTCCGTCATGCGGCGACAGCCGCACGGGCGCATAGCCGAAGCATTGACCTTGCCGGCCAGGTGGCGGCCATTCTGGCGCTCGTCGCTCTGACCGTGTGCCTCACGGAAGCGGCCCGGTTTGGATGGCATCATCCGTTGGTCTATGGTGCGCTACTGTTCTCAATTGTTGCCACCTTGGCGTTTCTGTGGCTTGAGTCACGCCGTACGGAACCCATGCTCCCATTGGCTCTTTTTCGAACGACTACGTTCTCTGCGGCCTCGGCCGCCGGCGTCATCGTGAACTTTGCCTACTACGGTTTGATCTTTGTTTTTAGTCTCTTCTTTCAGATAGAGCAGCAGTTATCAGCTCAGTGGACCGGCCTCGCGTTTTTGCCCATGACCGTCGTTCTGATGGCAGTGAATATCCTGGCGGGTCGGCTGCTCAACCGCGTCGGCGCAAAGAAACTCATGATTGCCGGCATGCTGATTGCCGCGTCGGGTTATCTGCTGCTGTTGCCGATTCGCATAGACGGCTCGTACTGGATGCTGGTCGTGCCAATGCTCATAGCCGCAAGCGGCATTGCCTTAATGGTGCCGACCATGACAAACGTCACGCTGTCATCCGTGGATGCTTCCCGCTCGGGTATCCCGTCAGGAGTGCTCAACTCGGCGAGGCAGGTAGGCGGCATGCTCGGGGTGGCGGTGTTCGGGTTTTTCGTACGCGATACCCGTCCTGATGCATTTATGCAAGGTATGCATCTTTCCATCATGACCGCTGCGGTGCTCCTGCTGTGCGGCAGCGTGATGTGCCTGTACGGAATCAGAACGCCACGGCCCGTGCACATTGAGAACACTTCCAGGATTCTGGCCTCTGACAGATAAGACCCGATTCTTCAGGTGTGCAGTCGCGCGTTAACCGCAATGGCTCATGTATGCCTGTAAGCAGACACGCTGGATCTTAGCTGAATGCCCGTTGACGGCCGGAGCGAACATTGAAACAGAACTTGCCGTCTGCATCGCGACGCAGGGATTGCATTGGTCGCTAGCGACATGCCGGTCCCGTCGCGGGCTTCGCAACCCGTCACCTCGCCCGTGCGGCAAGGCGCGCAATCATCCGATCAGCCATTGTGCGATCGATGACTGCGAATGAGCGGCTCGTGCGCTCATAGGCATACATGGCGCCCGTCGCGATGTCGAACCACCAGCCGCTCAATACGAGCGCCCCGGCAGTGACTTGCTGGCGGACGATCGGGTAGGTCATCAGGTGCTCGAGTTGCACGAGTACGTTGAGTTGCGACAATTGATCGTGCGCTTTCAAACTGTCGTCGAGCGGACCTTCCTGTTCGAGGCGAAACGCTGCGTTGTTGGCGTGGCATAGCCATTTATCGAGGTTTGGCGATTTCATCTTGGCGTTCCTGGAGAACACGGCCTTCATCGCGCCGCACTCCGAATGTCCACACACGACAATATTCGCGACTTTCAACACCAGCACGGCATATTCGATCGCGCTTGCCTCGGAAAGATCTCCGGTAGAGACGCCCTCCGCAGTCGCCGGTGGTATCAGATTGCCCACGTTGCGCATCGTAAAGAGATCGCCGGGATGGGTCGATGCAAGCAGATCCGGCACGACCCGGCTGTCCGAGCACGTTATGAAGAGCGCATCAGGTGTCTGCGCGAGCGCGAGTTTGCTGAACTGCTGCGCGTATTGCGGCAGCATTTTCTCCCGGAATTCAACGATGCCCATGATGAGTTTTCGCATGGTTTGCCTCTCTAAGGACGGGTTGCCTTGCTGTCGAGCTTTCCGAGCCTCCAAGCCCTTGCGAGTCGGGGATACGGGCCAGCGCCAGGTCCTCCGGAAATGGATGCTTCGAGCCGATCGCACGGTCCAGCAGGGTCAGCTCGACACGCAAGGCGTCGTGACGATGCTCCGGCAAGCACTGAAGGAGATTCTCTATCGCCGCGCGCTGACGCCGCGCGATCTGAAGGCTGCCCGCGCCGTACTGACGTATCTCGCGGAAACTGATATGCACGAAATCTTCCCAGTTTGGCGTTCGATAGATGACGCGCACAAGTCCGGACTTATCCGTCATCTCTTCGGAGTACAAAGACCGTTTTCCGACTACACGCAATAGCCGCTGCAACTGATCGATGGCCAACACGGCCGTAGTTGGATCGTTGATCGCAGCCGACAACGCTTTCAGCGCAATATCGACAAGGATGCGAAACGCGAACATAGGATCCTGTTCCATCGTGCGTTCAGTCCCGAAAGCAACCAGTGTACGCAGCCGGTTTTCATCGATTGCGTCAGAGTCTCCGTACAAGTAAAACAAGGGTTCGTCCACCGCGACAAAGTCGCCGACTTGCGGCACGAATTCGATAACCGAGTTAGTGCGCCTCGCCTTGGCGACAAGTCTTTCGAGATTCACGGCCAGAACGATGCCGGATGTACCGCTATGGCGAACAATGCGGCCAGGGACGCCTCGCTCGTGGTCAAGTCTCGGCGGGGTGGTCCGGCCCGTCGCTGGGTCGGGATAGACGCTTTCGATGACCGCGATCCCGTGCTCCCCAACCCGAGCCACGAGGCTTACTGGACGCAGGCATTTCGCCGCATAATCAATCAGGAAAAGGAATGCGACGACAGAAGCGAATCCGAATAGCGCTGCAATGAATACCTGAAGCTGGTGCACCTCGCTGTCACCCATCCAGCCCAGGGTTCTGTTGGCGAACAGAAGCGTGAATACGAACAATCCCGAGATGCTGCGGATCACGTTATCGCGCAGCAAGGTCGTCGCGATGATCCGCGGGGTATATTGACCGCCAGCGACCTGGATTGCGACGAGCAGCGAACCGAAGGTAAACACCAGAAACGCCAGGTCTGCGGAAACGATGTCGCCGACAAGTGACCGCGCTCCAGTCATGGACAGCGCAAAAAGGCCTGTTTTCGGATCGAGGATGTCGTGTCCGATCAGCCACCTTCCCAGCATTTCAGTGAGCGGCTTTACCACGGCATAGATCGCCACCGCGACGAGCGGTACCGTCCACAGTGAAGATCTGAGGTAACTCTTCAAGCTGTACCAGCGGTTCCAGTCCATGTTTGCGCTCTTCCTACGATTCATGCGGCAGCGGAGGCCGAAACGTTCGCGGTTCGCCTTTGACGATGCACGTGACCTTCAGGTCGGTCAATCAGACTTTGGTCCGATAGGTCGAGGACATAGAGTTTCGGGAATCGCGTCTCGACCGATTGCGGATTTTCGATGCCCGTCTATCGCGCCATCGCGGGCAGCGCGTCTTCGGCGACGGGCGCGCCTGCCGGCACGTTTTCGGCAGTGACATCGGCCGCCACGTGGGCCAGCTTCATCAGACGCGGCTGAAGCAGCAGCGCGACGAGACCGCTCCAGCCGGTCTGGTGCGAAGCGCCGACGCCACGTCCGCTGTCGCCGTGAAAGTACTCGTGGAACAGCACGAGATCAGACGAGCGCGGGTCGGCCTGCAACTGCGGATAAGCCGCCATCACGGGCCGCACGCCGTGCTCGTCCTTGAGAAAGAGGGTAGTGACACGCCGCGCGAGACCGTCGGCGATCTCGCTGAGCGAGCACCGGTTGCCCGATCCCGTTGGATATTCGATGCGGAACTCGTCGCCGTAGTAGCGATGGAATTCATACAGCGATTCGATCAGCAGATAGTTGACGGGCATCCACACGGGCCCGCGCCAGTTCGAATTGCCGCCGAATACGCGCGAATCCGATTCGGCCGGCTGATACGCGATGCAGACATGCGCGCCGCCATGATCGAACTCGTACGGTGTATCGCGATGCACGCGTGACAGCGCGCGCACGCCGTGATCGGACAGAAATTCGTCTTCGTCGAGCGCGCGGCGCAGCAGTGCCGTCATCCGGTATCCGCGCAGTAGCGAGAGCAGCGTGGTGTTGCCTTTGCCGGGTTCGGTCCAACGCGATACGAGTTTGGCCAGATTGGGCCGGTGATCGAGAAACCACGCGAGCCGTTCTCGCAGGCCGGGCAGGTGGCCGTATATGCGTTCTTCGAGCACATGCACGGCGAACAACGGAATCAGGCCGACGATCGAGCGAACGCGCATCGGCACACGGGTTCCGTCTGGAAGATGCAGTACGTCATAAAAGAATTCGTCGTGACCGTCCCATAGCCCCGTTCTGCAACCTTCGCTGCAACCGACGGCTTCTGCGATATACAGGAAATGCTCGAAAAACTTCACCGCGATTTCGACGTACGCGTTGTTCGTCATCGCGAGTTCGAGTCCGATCTGCATCAGGTCGAGCGCATACGAGGCCATCCAGGCGGTGCCGTCCGCCTGGTCGATGCGGCCGCCGGTCGGCAGCGGGGAAGAGCGGTCGAAGATGCCGACGTTGTCTAGCCCGAGAAAGCCGCCCTGGAAGATGTTGCGGTCCTCTGCATCCTTGCGGTTGACCCACCACGAAAAGTTCAGCAGCAACTTGTGGAACATCACCTCGAGAAACTTGTGGTCACCGACGCCCGTGACTTCACGATCGAGTTCGTACACGCGCCACGTCGCCCATGCATGAACGGGCGGATTCGCGTCGCCGAATGCCCATTCGTAGGCGGGCAACTGCCCGTTCGGATGCATGTACCGTTCCTTCACGAGCAACAGCAGCTGTTTCTTCGCGAAGTCGGGGTCCACCATCGCGAACGCGGCCGCATGAAACGCGAGATCCCAGGACGCGTACCACGGGTACTCCCACTTGTCCGGCATCGAAACGACGTCGCCGTTGCACATATGCCGCCAGTCGGCATTGCGCCCGTGCCGGCGTCCTTTCGGCGGCTTCGGCTGACCGGGGTCGCCGTCGTGCCAGCGCGTCACGTCGAACTGGTAATACTGCTTTGTCCATAACATGCCGGCGAGCGCCTGGCGTTGCACGAGCCGCGCGTCGGCGTCGCTGATGTCGTGCTGGAGCGCGGCGTAGAACTCATCGGCCTCCGCGATCCGGCGCGCGAACAGCGCTTCGAAGTCGAGCGGCGCGTCGTCGCGCGTGATGCCCGATAGTGCCGCCGGACGCCAGCGCAGATACAGCACCGCGCGCTCGTGCGGCGCGAGCGACAGGGCCAGATGCGCGGCGGCGCGGGTGCCTGCGTCGCGGCGTATCGCGTGCTCCTCGCCATCGACGAGGTAATCGTTGAAGCCATCCTTGAACGGGCCTGCGCCGGCGATGCCGAAAAGGCGGCGGACGTTGGTTTCGTTTTCGCAGAACAGCCATTCGATCGGCTGCGGCGCCGAGGCCGTGACGATCATCGTGCCCAGCGCGGGATTGTGCGCGATCACGCGCGCGCCCTCCGCGGACTCCGGCTCGAGCGTGAGCGACGGCTTGCCGGGCTTGCCTGACCACGCCCAGCGGTTGCGCGCCCAGAAGAGCGGCAGCACATTGAGTGGCGCGTGCTGATCCGCGCGATTTTCGACGGTTACGCGCATCACGATGTCGTCGGGTGTGTGCTTCGCGTACTCGATCCAGACGTCGAAATAGCGATCGTTGTCGAACACGCCCGTATCGAGGATTTCGTATTCGGGCTGATCGGCGCCGCGCCGGCCGTTTTCCTCGATCAGGTCCTGATACGGGTATGCATCGTGGGGGTATTTGTACAGCATCTTCATGTACGAGTGCGTCGGCGTGCCATCGACATAGAAGTAAAGTTCCTTCACGTCCTCGCCGTGATTGCCTTGCGCATTGGTCAAGCCAAACAGCCGCTCCTTCAGGATGGGGTCGCGCCCGTTCCAGAGCGCGAGCGACACGCACCAGTCGAGTGGGTCGTTGCCGAATCCGGCAATGCCGTCCTCGCCCCAGCGGTACATGCGGCTGCGCGCATGCTCGTGGGGGAAATACTCCCATGCGGTTCCGTAGTCGCTGTAGTCTTCGCGAACGGTGCCCCACTGCCGGTCACTCAGATAAGGCCCCCAGCGGCGCCAGCAGTCGAGGTCCTGGCCATGCAGACGGAACCCTTCCTTCGAATGGAGCAGATCGTTTGCGCGTAGCGATGACATGTGACCTCCCAAACCGGGATCGACCGTCGAACACGTTCAGTGCGTGAGTCCCCGCCCATCCCGTCACGCGTGCGGCGCCGGGCGGTATCTGGATGATAGGCGTCGTTTAGACTTATCGAGGTCGGAGGCCGCCTCGCTCCTGGTTTCATCTGACGTTTTCTTTCGCTATATCCGCGCTGCATCGCTGATCGTAAGGAACTGGAAATGAATCAAAAACCGCGTGGCCTCGACAATGGCCTGACGAACTACGGTGATCAAGATTTCGCGCGCTATCTGCGCCGGTCGTTTGCCAATTCGATGGGCTACACCGGTGAATCGCTCGACAAGCCGATCGTCGGGATCTGCACCTCGGAGAGCGGTTTCAATAACTGCCATCGCCACTTTCCCGAAATGATCAAGGCGGTCGAACGCGGCGTGCTCGCGGCTGGCGCATTGCCGGTCGTATTTCCGGTGATGTCGCTTGGCGAGGTCTTCCTTTCGCCGACTTCGCTGGTCTATCGCAATCTGATGGCGATGGCCGTCGAGGAAATGATTCGTGCCCAGCCGATGGATGCGGTGGTGATGCTCGGCGGATGCGACAAAACCGTGCCGGCGATGTTGATGGGCGCGATCTCCGCTGAGCGGCCCGCCGCAATGGTGGTGGCCGGTCCGATGATGACCGGGCGACATCGCGGCGAGCGGCTTGGCGCGTGCACGGACTGCCGGCGCTTCTGGTCGAATTTCCGCGCGGGGAAAGTCTCGGCGCAGGAGATCAGGCAAGTGGAGGGGCGTCTGGCCGTCACGGCGGGAACGTGTGCGGTCATGGGCACGGCGTCAACCATGGCGCTGATCGCGGAAACGCTGGGCATGATGCTGCCCGGTTCGGCGGCGATTCCGGCCGTGCACGCGGATCGTCTGCGCAATTGCGAAGAAACCGGAGCGCTGGTTGCGCGCATGGCCCTCAATGGCGGACCGAAACCGGCCGAGATCGTGACGCCCGCGTCGGTGCGCAATGCCTTGCGCGTGCTGCTCGCGGTCTCCGGTTCGACCAACGCCGTGATTCATCTGGCGGCGATTGCCGGTCGTATCGGACTGAAGATCGATTACGACGAGTTCAACCGGCTGTCTGATGAAACGCCCGTACTCGTGGATCTCAAGCCGGTAGGCAACGGTTACATGGAGGATTTCCATGCAGCCGGCGGGCTGGAGGGCGTTCTGCGCGGACTGATGCCCCGACTCGATCTGACTTGTTGCGATATCGCCGGGCAGAGTATCGAGGAGCGTTTGAACAAGCCGCTTGCCGATCCGATCGATACGGCCGTGATCCGCTCGACGGAGAAACCGGTCAGTCCCGATGGCGGGCTGATTGTTCTAAACGGGAGTCTGGCGCCCGGCGGTGCGGTTCTGAAGCGCGCCGCCGCTACTCCCGAACTGCTCGAACACGAAGGGCGTGCCGTGGTATTTACCTCGCTCGAAGATCTGGCCGCGCGCATCGACGACCCGGGTCTGGACGTTCGCGCGGACGACGTTCTCGTATTGCAGAACGCGGGGCCGCGCAGTGCTTCAGGCATGCCCGAGGCCGGCTATCTGCCGATCCCGCAGAAACTTGCACGGGCGGGGGTGAAGGACATGGTGAGGATTTCAGATGCGCGCATGTCGGGCACGGCGTACGGGACCATCGTGCTTCACGTGACGCCAGAAGCGGCGCTCGGTGGCCCGCTGGCGCTGGTGCGCAACGGCGATCGGATCCGGCTCTCGGCGCGGGACAAGCGGATCGATCTACTGGTCGACGAGGTCGAGCTGGCGCGTCGTGCCGCTGAGATTCGTCCGGCGGAAGGGATGTATGCGCGCGGTTACCAGCGGTTCTATCACGATCACGTGCTCTCTGCCGCGGCAGGGTGCGACTTTGATTTTCTCACCGCGTTTCCTTCCGAAGAGCTTAAGTAGCGGGTGCTTTTTCAACTCCCTGACCGAAGTGCCCGCGCGACTCGATCTGATCGGCGCCTGATCAAGCGCAAACGACGAAGAGTTCATCCCTCACCGGAGGTGTCGTCGAAGATTGCGGATTGCCTGGGCCGCAGTGTTTCGAGGCGACCCAGCAGATCACCGGGGGAAAAGAAGCGAAATGTAGGGGGTATCGGGTCCCGCTGGGTTGCGGACTACGAGCCGGTTCAACCGACCATCCGCCGCAGCCTGTTCGATGGCGACGCCATCGTCGAGTGTCGACCCGTTGCCGACATTCGCGTGGTAGCCATCGCCGATGGCCGTTCTCGGAACCTCAACGGCCATTGCAATAGGAGCGCCAGGCGGCCATGTCACGAAAATTCGTGTCCGAATTAACGGATCGCGCAATGCTAATCCCTGAACCTTTGCTGAAAACGCCAGCGAACTCCGCGTTGCCTGTGGCGATGCTCTGATTTTCTATAGCAGACCATCGCGCGGAAGTAGCGACTGCAACCGTGCAGGAAGCTTGAGAAGTGATGATTGTTGTACGGAGCCGGTAAATCCTAGACTCTCTCTTATATCGCGCTGCAGTGTTTCAACAATTTCTTTTGGTGCCCGTGGATCAATGTGAATTGACTTGATTAGCGCGTGCGGATCGACTGCGAATTTGAACGTACTCGGACTTGATATCCTCACCGCTCTGCTCGACCGCACGAAGAGCACACGCATCTCATCTTCGTGCCTGAAGGCAAGCCTCTTATTCAGCCAAGCCATTGCGACCGCTTCCATTTGATCGGCTCCCCTCTTGCCGACTGCTTGCATAAGTCTATGGGCGACGCGCTCTAGGTCTGCGTCCCTGCGGTAATTGACCTCCCCGAACCACATCTTGCCATTTACAAGTTCAGGGGCGGCCTCCGCTTGACGCTGTAGTTCGGCAAGACGAATTGTCACACGGACTCCCAGCCAGTTCCGCGAATAGATTGCCCACATGGCGTCAGAGCGAGCTTGGAACGTAAGGCAGCTTCCGAAAACCCGTGACTCAAGGTCCCTATGAGCAGGTTGATCTTGAAATACCAAACGTGACCAAAGCTTTTCGAAGGGATCTTCCCACAGGAACGGCGAAAGTAGTGTGTACTGCCTGTCCTGGAATAAGCGTACGAGGTGTTCAAACCGTAGGATTCGGTATAACGTCTGCCGAGGGCTACTTTCGACGCCCTGCCCATTTTCTACTGGAACACGCACGACCCTCATTTCTATCCTCGCCAGATTTTTGCGATGCTTTTATTGGCTAATATCTTTAGCATCACTTTAAATGTCGTTCGGAATGCCACAGAGTGTCGGGAATTGGTCTGCGGCCACGATGAACCTCGGTTTTGTGCACATCTGCGCCATCAATTCATCAATTGCCACGAACAACTCTCTTAAAACTTAAGACAGCACGGTCATTGGGGAAAACCCAAATACTTCGATCGTATCAAGTTAATGCTCGCTCTCACCATAACGATCAAGCTGGCCGTTGAACGGATCGTCTTCGTACTCCTCCTTAAACTCACCGGTATCAGACCACTGATCCAAACTTGCCTGATCGCGCAGTAAAGCTGTGAGCGTCTCCCTCTGGCTGGCTGGGCAAACATTGATCATTGCTTTTAGCGTAGCTCGAGCCCCGGCGACCTTTCCCACGTGTAGAATTCGTTCCTCGATGATCGAACCAATATCTTCTGTTTTCATCGCAGCTAAAACCAAAACACCTCGCCACCATGGGTCATCTAGGCGTTTGACAATTTCGCTATGCCGAGAAGTATATAACTCTTCCGAAACGAGGTATTCTTGGTAACTCAGATGCCCAAATCCCACCATACCTTCCGCATCCTCAACGAGGACATTGCAAGGCCGTTCAAGTTCCGCAAATGCTATAGGAAGTGCCTTTGAACGATATTTCTGCTTGAGCATTTCTTCTACATACTTAAAAATATGCTCCCTTCTTGCCGATCTCAACGAATGAGAATGGAGATAATAAGCTGCCTTTTTACTAACGTCTTCTAGACACTCTCTTCGCGAAGTGGTCCGTTTCACGTTTTTCCGTGCGTCGTATGCCGCCCATAGCAGTTCGAACCGTTCCTTGAAGAGCGCGTTTTTCGTCGAGGGCAGGGCAACTCCATTTTTCGCAAGCACGCACAAGATTGTACTCATGAGCGGAGTTTTTGCGACTGCAAGCATTCCGCGGTTGTTTGCCAGATGATCCAATACTTCACGCGCCAAAACTGGATCAGATGCAAGAAAATCAGCGACAAAACGCTTTACTTGCGCTGGTCTAAAGGGCAATAGTTCAATGCTGATGAAGCCTCTAACGGATAGCTCCGGAACGGAAAATCGAGATGAAGCGACAACCTGTAGCGTCGCTTTAGTTTTTCGGAGCTCGTCGATTGAGGACATGAGCCACGGGACTAAGCTGGACGCCTCGTCAAGTCCATCCAATATAATAGTTAGCTGTTCAGCCTCGTTAATCTTCTTTTTCAGATAGCCTGCGGTTATACCAGGTTGCGTGATTTTGAAAAGTCTGGCGATCTCAGTTACAAAATGATCTAGGGGATTAACCGCGGCGCCAGCTACCGTCGTAGGTGGAACAAGCTTGGCCAACGGCAAAAAGAGCACCTCTTCCCCGGTCGTCCTACGGGAAAAACGTCGCCGCGCATACATTTCCAGTGTGGTGGATTTTCCCGAACCAGCCCCTCCCATTACTACGAGATCAATGCCAGAATCAAGCAGCCCCAAGATAGGAGCGCCTAAAGGTCCGGCTACTTTCGCACTAGGGGCTGTCGGACTTAACATCCCCGACAAGGCTGGATTTCCATTGACTGCCTCTATTGCTAACAAGTATCGCTTCGTGTCGACCAACAATTCGGAAGCATATTGGCGAGATTTCTCAACCTGTGGCGATTTATATCGATTAACGAGTGATTTAATTTTCAATGAGAGTTGAAGGTCGAGAGATTTCTTTTCGAAAACAAGTTTATAATTTACCAATGATCGATATCGAATCGAAAAATCTCCAAAGCCATTAGTCTTATCATATAGATCTCGACACTGCCGCTCACGATCAACTAGTACGCGAATTATTTCAGGATCCGCACCATCATGAAGTAGTTTTTCTCGTCGTTCTGCCAGGGATCTGCGAACAGTGTCGAGCTTGGGATAAAGAAGATTCAGTATCTTTGCCAGTTCGTCCAGATCAGATATTGGGTTGTTACCTGCCATGATCTTGCGTGCCAAGAGCAAAAGTTTGTCGATAAGATCATTGACATTTTTGTCGGAGTCCGGGTCGATTTTCCTTGCTGTGGCAAGTCCTGCCTTCGTCAGTCGCGGTGTGGCAAAAAAAGGACTGCTATACTCGGCAAGTCCTTGAGCAGCACTGCCCCTTTTTCTTGTTGACTCAGGTAACTCTTCCGCTAGCTTGGCAAGCCAAGCTATTTTTTCCCGATCGCCCGGAGTTGCCCAGTTAATTGAATTTTGCGTTCTTTTCTTGATTTCTTTCCATACGGTCGCCGCCCCCGGCGCCGCGTCCAGATGTCGAGCCTCCAGAATATCAATCGGATCAAGTAGGAAGGGGCCAAGGCAGGATTCCAAATCTACAATTGCTTTCTTAACGCTTTGCCAATGCGTGACGTCGATATCGAACTTATCTTTACTGCCCGACCGTAGCAGAAGTGCTTGAGAAATCGTTATTGCCCCGATCGATGCATCCAGATCAGTAAAAATCGTTTCTATGTCAATCAGCTCACTGTTTAACGCATTTAGAAGTGGAATATTTGTTGGATTTGCCCTTAAAAACCCGACTGTGTCCAGTTTGGACTGCAATATCTGTTCTGCAACTTCGGGGCGATGCTTAAGTAGGCTTTTTGCAACTTTACTTCCTTGAATGACACGAAGGCCGCCTTGAATACATTTTTCGTATAAATCAAGGTTGGAGGTCAGGATATCGTGCGACGGGTCATCGGCCAAGATCAGAAGGGTTCCGTCCGGGCGGCGCACCGTGCCATCAAAGTCAGTAATCTTGTTTCCAATTGCCTGAAAGATTTGAACGAGCACCAACGGAAATCCATTTTTGTCCGAAGACGATTTCGTCAGTCGCTCAGATTTTACGACGGCCACAAACATCTTCTTTTCTTCGAAAGGTTCGGTTCTGTAGAAAATTAAGTCCTTCCCTACCTCATTTGGGCCGTGATGGAAATCAACTAACTCGTATCCTTCGCCTTCTAGAACGGGAATCACGACGCTGCGAACGTAGTCGGTCTCCATCATTTCGATGAATTTCCTGACTAAACGACCTTCGATTATATCAGTCGACTGTGATTCCGCATCTCGGCCGTGGTTCTTTTTCTCGTTCGACATATTCAAACCCAATAGATTGATCTAGGATGCCCGAAACCAAACCAATGTACTGTCCCTAATCTGTTCACCTATCGATCAGGGACCTCGCTGACTGCTGTCAACTCCAAACACCTTCCAGCGTCGATAATACGCCGGAGCGTCGTCCATAAAGCGAGGAAATTGATCGATTACCGCGACGAACCTCCGACGTTCTAGGCAGCAAAGTAGACGGGCAGTGCACTTTGCAATCGGAGAGCGACAGAATCGGCGTTTGCAAGTGCGTCAGTGGCGAGCCTTCTGCGAGCGTAGCCTGGTTGTATCAATGGAATGGGAGATGCCAGGATGCCCACGGAACCACCAAAATCCGAACTGGTGTTGATTGAAAAGGGGCGGCCGGAACTGACTTCGATTGCGCGGTCCCGCTCGATCCCGGCGGCGCTGGTGACAAGTGCGCGCATCGTGCTGGCTAATGCTGCCGGTTATCACTATAGGACCCGAAGAAGCACGCGGTTGTAACGAATATTGGCAGGGCGTCATAGTTGACAAGACCGGCTCGCTTGCTGGGTAGATCACGGAAGACCTCGAGGATGTCTCGCCCGCAAAATTGGCGTAGCACCTCGAAGTCCATAGCTTGAAGCTTGCGCGTTGGTCCGACAGATCGGGGACAAGCGTTGCAGAGGCTGAAAACGTTGCGCAATGTCATGAGCCATGGCGTCCGCGCGACTCCACTACGAACGAGATAGCGACTCGGCGGTTGATTGAAGGACGATTGATTACAGTGGCCGAAAGAGCAACGCAGCTTCGCGAATCGAATGGCCGATTGCTGGGGCGGACGTCTGAACGTCCGAACGACGATGCGCGCGAATGACGCTTCATGGCCGACTGCTGCCTGCTGGCGTTCAAGGCTGGATTGCGTCGCCGCCGAGGATCTGCATCAGAGTCTTCGCGTTACGCTGCCCCTGGTCCTCGTAATTTTTGTTCTCTACACCGACAACCGTTACCGGCGACAACGGCGGACCGTGAACGACCCGTTTGAGACACTCAATGTCGCCGAAAGCAGCCGCTCGACGGCTCGACCACGTCGCCGCGCTACCACAAAGAAAGCTAGCGGCGCGGAGAATCATTGGAGCTGCTAGCGCCACCCCATTTACGCTCCCGACCCGGCAACTCCTGCAGCATAGTCATGAACGCTCGCACCTTCGCGCTCAGAAGCCGGCGCGAATTGTAAAGGGCCCAGATTTCCACGGGCGAGCCCGCCTTTCCCCAACAGGCGAGTCTTCCTGTCGACACATCATGCTCAACCAGCAATCTGGGCAAGAGCGCCGCGCCTACGCCCTCGAGCACCGCGTCACGCACCATCAGCAACGAGGACAGCCGCAACACGGGCATCGGCCTGATCGCTATCGCACCACCGTCTTCCGTTCGCATGTGCCATAACGCGCCTGATGGTGCCGCGGCCGACACAACGGCCGGCACCTCCAACCCGGTTGCATCGGGTGCCGGTCTCGAAGGTATCGACATGCCCGGCGCCGCGACCACGAGGCGCTCGTCACCGAGGATGCGCCGTCCCACGAGCTGCTCGCCATGCGCCGGGTCGATACGGATAACGAGGTCGTAGCCGTCCTCCACCGGATCCACGATGCGGTCTTCTGCAATGACCTCAAGTTCGACCTGCGGATAGGCGAGCGCAAAGCGCGCAGCGATCCGGCACAGCACGACATGCGCGAAAACGACAGGCGCGCTGATGCGCAGCCGCCCGCGCGCCACCGGGGCGCGTGAGGCGAGCGCTTCACCCGCCTCCTGAATCTCAGCCATGAGCCCCCGCGTGCGTTCATGGAGTGCAACGCCCTCTTCTGTCAGACGCAGCCTGCGTGAGCCTCGCTCGATCAGCCTGACGCCGAGGCTTTCCTCGAGCTCGGCCACGCGCCGCGAGAGGGTGGCCTTGGGGCGGTCGAGCGCCCGGCTGGCGGGCCCAAAGCCACCGTGCAGTGCAACTGCATTGAAATCGCCGAGCGACGTCAAATCCATGATCGTTCCGTTTACGAGACGAAGTGTATGAATTCTGGCACTTTCGACTATTGAGCGAAACGACTATTGTTTGTCTCACGGGCGGACCCAGCCCATCCACTTCAAGGAGATACCCATGGCAGTCCTCGTTACAGGCAGCACGGGCGTGATCGGTAAGCAGGTTATCGAGCATCTGGGCGGCAGCGGTGCCGAGGTACGCGCGCTGACCCGCACACCGGAGAAAGCGCGATTTTCTGGTGGCGTCACCGCAGTGAAGGGCGACCTGTCCGACGTCGACGCGGTGCGGCAGGCGATGATCGGCGTCAGCACGTTGTTCCTGCTTGCGCCCAACGTCGCGGACGAGCTGACTCAGGCGGTACAGACCCTGAGCGTCGCACGGGAAGCGGGTGTGAAAGGCGTGGTTTATCTGTCGGTGTTCAAGGGCGCCGAATACGTCGACGTGCCGCACTTCACCGCCAAACATACGGTCGAGCGCATGATCGAACACCTCGACCTGCCGGTGACGGTGCTGCGCCCCGCGTATTTCATCCAGAACGACGTCCGGCAGAAAGACCCGCTGCTTTCGCACGGCGTCTACGGCATGCCAATTGGCGCGAAAGGCATTTCCATGGTCGACGTCCGTGATATCGGCGAGGCTGCCGCGCGCGAACTGCTGCGCCGCGAGCGTGGCTCAAACCCGCTGCCGCGCGAGACGTACGAACTCGTCGGTCCTGACGTGATCAATGCGCAGACCGTGGTTTCGATCTGGGCCGAGGCGCTGGGACGTCCCGTCCGCTACGGTGGCGACGATCTCAACGTCCTTGAGCAGCGCCTCAAGTCGGTTGCTCCTGCCTGGCTCGCATACGACATGCGACTCATGATGGGCCGGTATCAGCAGGACGGCGCGGTCGCGTCCAGCGCGGACGTCGAGTGTCTGGCGACGCTGCTGGGACGGCAACCGAGATCCTATCGGGACTTTGCCGTCGCCATGGCTGCGGCGTGGGCTAAGGACTGACCTGCCAGGATACGCGATCGCGACTTTCAGAGGCTGGCACGCGCGACGGGGGGCTTGACGGGGCCGACCCCTGCTCTCGGGTGTATTCCGCTGCTTATGAAGGCCGCGCGGATATCGACCCAGCGTGACACTCGTGGCTTCAGGGAGCGGACGTCCGTAAATCGTCTCCAGAAGCACGAACGATTCAACGCGTTTCCCGCCGACTTCAGTCAGGGCCTCGCATCCTCTGGCTTGGGGCTCCTGGCATCAGCAAAGCGGCTTTGTACCGCGACGAGTTGGTCGTCAGTGGTCGCCACCAGCCACAACCGTGCG
The DNA here is from genome assembly GCF_014200875.1 of Paraburkholderia sp. HC6.4b. NCBI lineage: Bacteria > Pseudomonadati > Pseudomonadota > Betaproteobacteria > Burkholderiales > Burkholderiaceae > Paraburkholderia > Paraburkholderia sp. HC6.4b. The sequence continues at coordinate 875 of NZ_JACHDC010000041.1, read as the reverse complement.
TGCTCCGCGATTTGGCGGTTGTGGTCCTTCAATGGGCCCATTGCCGCGGCGGACTTCCAGACCACGGGGCCAATTCGGCTGCTCCTGCCCGACGGCGCACCCACCAGCAGGCAGTATGGCCCAAGAGGAAGCGAGACAAACGGAAGGGCCGGACTAGCGCGAACGCGCCAGTCGATGAACGGCGCCTCGCTGATGAGCAGGGGCGTGGGCAAGCCGTAAAGCACACTGAAATCGTACAGCGCCAATTGCTCGCGCATGCCCGCGTAGATACGTCGGATATCGTCGACAACCGCAGCGCGGATTTCATCCTCGAACATGGGTTCTTGCGCATAGCGTGCGGCGGCCTGCTGGGCGCTCAACTGATATGCGCTGAACAGGCCGAGTTCCATGCAGTCCTGCACTGCGCGCTGGACCTCCACGATAGTGCCTGCCTCCTCGGGCCTGCCTAACTGCGCTGCCCTCAAAAACCGGGCGAGCCCCGCCTCCTGGATCACAGGACCTTCCACAGGCGCATCGTCGTCAGCATCCTTGTCGAGCGGCACGTAAATGTATTCTTCGGCCGCGAAGCGCGACTTCTTGCCTTCGTCAAACTTGATTTCGCCATCGGTGCAGTCCAGATATCGGGTACCGATTCGGCCATGCTCCCAAACCCAATTCTTCAGGAGCGGACGTAGCGGATGCAGTCTGTCTTGATTAGCCATCGAAGCCTCCAGGTGCCCCAGTATAGATCCACATGACCGCTTGCTACGTTGGGGAGGGACATGGCATCAAATCTAACCAGTTGTTAGCGGCGGTGTAAAAGCGCCACCAGATGGCGGCGCAAGGTTGAATAAATGCGCCAACAACAGGGGGCGGTTACGGCCCGCTGTTGTTGG
>NZ_JACHDC010000040.1:0-24780 GCF_014200875.1 Paraburkholderia sp. HC6.4b | reverse complement strand
CGCCAAACCCGCCGCGCCTGAACCACCACTACCCGGCACTGCTTCGTTTGCGTCGCTGCGTCTGCAGCAGAGAAGCGAGATTATGGAGAGCGGTCAACAGCACGTCAATACCCTTCTGCGAATTTCTTTTGGGGACAGCATGCGAGGATACGACTCCATATACAGGAAAACGACATCGAGCCCCCTTGCGCAAGGAGCAACTCGCCCCTATCTAGGTTAGGCCGCGCGCATGGCCACGGACTATGCACCTGCGTAGCCTCACGCAATGCCTGCGACAACAGCGACGATGATTTGATGTGCACCCATGAGCGCGAACCCCCAAGCTCGTATATAATGCGAGCCGCGCAAAATTTCGCATGTCCATCGGCCCGCTTCGAGCGGGCTCATCTTTTTTGCTCCCCAGAGCACAGCCCAACAACCGCGTTGAGTCACATCAGGTGATGCTGAGCCCTGCTCGAAACGCCTGACGGTAGCGTCTTGCGTCTCATAGCGAAGCCTCTAGAGGAAATTACGTGAACCCTTTCGATCGCGAAGATTCGCAACACGACACCGCCTTCACTGCCAAAGTTCCGTCCGGCCGTTCGGCCAAAGGCAAGGGCGCCGGCAAAGCGATTCCGGTGGCAGCCGAGCTGCTGCCGCAACAAGCCGAAGAACGCCAGCGCCTGATGCGCGCACTGATCCAGCTGGGTAAAGAGCAAGGCTACCTGACCCACGCGCAGATCAACGACCACCTGCCCGACAACTTCACCGCAACCGCCGCGATCGACAGCATCGTCAGCGCGTTCAGCGACATGGGCGTGCAGGTCTACGAGCAGGCCCCGGACGCGGAAACGCTGCTGCTCAACTCGAATTCCCCCGCCGTGGTGTCGGACGACCAGGCGGACGAGGAAACCGAAGTCGCGCTGTCGACCGTCGACTCCGAGTTCGGCCGCACCACCGACCCCGTGCGTATGTACATGCGCGAAATGGGCGCGACCGAGCTGCTCACCCGCGCAGGCGAAATCGCGATTGCGAAGCGCATCGAAGACGGCCTGCACGAAATGGTGCAAGCGATCGCCGCGTGCCCGCTCGCGATCTCCGCGATCCTCGCGAGCGCGCAGCAGGTTGTCGACGGCGAGCTGCGCATCGACGAACTCGTCGACGGCCTGAATGAAGAGACGGCCGCCGCGGAAGAAGTCGCGAGCGCCGACACGGATGCCGATGAAGACAGCGACGCCGACGGAGACAGCGAAGACGAAGAAGACGACGACGTCGGTCCGGAAGATTCGTCGGCGGCGGACGAAGCTCGCCTGAAGCAGCTCACGAGCGACTGCCTCGAAATCTTCGCCCAGGTCGGCATTCTGTACGACCAGATGAACGCGTCGCACGCGCGCGGCGACGTCACGTCGAAGGCCTATCTGCGCGCACGCGAAGACATTCAGCAGCACCTCGCGAAGATCCGCTTCACCGCACGCACGATCGACCGTCTGTGCGGCGACGTGCAGCGCCAGGTCGCGCAAGTGCGCGCGATCGAGCGCAACATTTTGCAGATCGTCGTCTCGAAGGCCGGCATGCCGCGCGAGAAATTCATCGAAACGTTCGCGGGTAGCGAGGCCGACCTCGGCTGGACCGAGCGTGCCGCGCGCACCGGCGCGTCGACCTATGGTGCGGCGCTCGAGCGTCACCTGCCGGCCATCCAGTCCGAACAGCAGAAGCTGATCGACATCGAAGCGACGGTATCGCTGCCGCTCAAGCATCTGAAAGAAATCAACCGCCAGATGGTCGCGGCCGAATCGAAGATGCGCAAGGCCAAGAGCGAGATGATCGAGGCGAACCTGCGTCTCGTGATCTCGATCGCGAAGAAGTACGTGAACCGCGGCATGCTGTTCCTCGACCTGATCCAGGAAGGCAACATCGGTCTGATGAAGGCCGTGGACAAGTTCGAATACCGTCGTGGCTGGAAGTTTTCGACGTACGCGACGTGGTGGGTCCGTCAGGCCGTCACTCGTTCGCTCGCCGATCAGGCGCGCACGATCCGCGTGCCGGTGCACATGATCGAAACGATCAACAAGCTGAACCGCATTTCGCGCGAGATCCTGCAGCAGACCGGCCAGGAAGCGCATCCTGCGGTGCTCGCGGAACGCATGGAACTGTCGGAAGAGAAGGTGCGCGGCATTCTGAAGATCGCGAAGCAACCCGTATCGCTCGAAACGCCGGTCGGCGACGACGGCGATGCGACGCTGGGCGACATGATCGAAGACGCTGGCGTATCGTCGCCGGCGGATGCCGCGATGCAGGCCGACCTGCGTGCCGCGATCGACGACGCGCTCGACTCTCTGTCCCCGCGCGAAGCGAAGGTGCTGCGCATGCGCTACGGCATCAACACGAAGTCGGATCACACGCTTGAAGAAGTGGGCAAGCAGTTCGACGTGACCCGCGAGCGGATCCGCCAGATCGAGAGCAAGGCGATGCGCAAGCTCATGCATCCGAGCCGCGCGGACCGTCTGAAGTCGTTCCTCGACCGATAAGCGTTTGCCACGCTTGCCGTGCGCGCTGCACGGCAAGCCGCCCACATCGTCATACACAAGCAGCGGGATGAACCGGTCGACGGTGAGTCCCGCTGTTTGCTTTTGTGCCGTACCTTTCCACAATTCTTCAGGCGCGAATTCTCCGCTTCGCTTCCCGCCCTGTTGTCCACAGATTTTGGGAACAAGCTTGTGGACAACCTGCGCATGACTGCGCTAACTCATTGAGCGTACTGCGTTTCGCGCTCGCGCCTGAGATGAGTCGCGTGTCCCATTACTTGCCGCACATCGTGCGCCCCCCGCCCATTGCCGCGCTCTCAACGCGAGTCCAATCTCAGAAGGCGCCACCATGATCGAGCAGATTCAGCATGCCCTCGCCAGTCAGCGGCGCCGCCACGGTGCTTTGCCCCAGCATATGCGGATCGAGGTAGCCGGAAACCTGCAGCGTGTCGACGGCAAACCGCATCAGCCGATGCAGCACGATTGGCGCCCCAAGGCCGAGCGTAAACACGATGATCGCAAGGTTGCCGCACTGCAAACTGAGCAGACGCGCCACGCTGACGTTACTGCCGAAATGCAATTGCGAGCCGAGCGACGTATTGCCCATCACGTGGCGCGTCAGCGCGGCGACATAGAAGCCGCGGATCAGCATCGTGCCGATGGAGAACAGCGCATAAAACAAAAACAGCGATCCGAGCGCGGCCCGCGACGGCGCCGTACTCGCCCCCGGCACCTGGCCGACATGCATCGATGCGAGAGCGCCCTTCAGAAACACCATGAACAGCACCGCGAACAACACGACCACGCCGACGAACGTAACGAGGAACAGACCGTAGACGACCCACGCGCGCCCCTTGAAGCGAAACGCCAGGCTACCGAAGCTGCTCGCGTTGATGCGGCACTCCATTAGACGCATTGATGTCCACGGCGTCATCTGGCCAAGCGTGACAACGCACAACAGCGCGTACAGCAACGCGCGCACGCCGAAGCCGAGCGCCGAGCCGGTCATGCCGCCGCGAATACCGCACCACTGCGTCTGGCTCAGCCGATAGCGCTGCGCGCCGAAAAAGGCACCCGCCGCGAGCACGACGATCAGCAGATACAACGCGATGACAGGCAGCCAACCGAGTGCCGCGCTTTTCGTCAGCATGCGCAAGACCACGCTTAGCGCGCCAGCCGCGACCACCGCGCTGAACACGACCACGGTCGCGAACAGAAAGCCCTTGAATAGCTCGCCCCCGGTGCCCGTGTACTCGAAGCGCTCGTCCTGAAACCGCATGCGCGACCAGACATATCGGCGGTTGTTCGTGGTCGCCCAGAAGCGGTAAATACCGAGCGTCACGATTTGCAGCACAAGGTTTCTGAAAAAGATGCCGTAGAGGTCGCCGAGCGTGCCGTCGTAGATCAGCAGCGGCCGCTTCTCGTCGAGTGAATTCATTGCGTTGCCCCCTTTTCCTCATTTAACGTTTTTGTGGCCCACTCACGCATTCTCGTGCGGCACTCATATGCGGCATGCATGGGCGAACGCGACGGGCGACGATGCTCTCCCGTGCGAAAGCCGACTCGTGTGGCGCGAACCCGTGTAAAACCTGTCTTTCAGACATTCCGGGAATCACGCAAAACGGAAGCCGGCCGGCAAGCACGATAATTACACGGTTTCTTATCTTTATAAATGGCATTTCCGCATATAAATCGACCACCTCCATTACAAGATTTGGCTACACCCGAATTTATTCGAATTGCATAATCTTGAAATTAAGGCGTGCAATAGCGATTTCATTGGGGGCAATCATTTGAGGGGCCACTCGCGCGTACTCGCCGTTCGACGTGGCAATCCCGGGCGGCCTCATCTGCGGCTTGCCACGGTCGCTCTCATAGAAGGCACGCGCGGACGAAAACGATTGCGTATTCGAACTCAACGCGATTCGCGATTCGCGATTAATAAGGAATGCGGTGAATTCTGTTAAATCGCCACAATTGTTGGCATTTGGATAAACAAACCCGGCTGCACATTAGATGCTCGCCGGGTAATCTGCCGCATTCCACTGATTGTGTTGATGCAATCAGGATTTTATTGCTCGTCGCAGTACTGCTCGAGCGCGCGGTTCATTCGGTGCACGCCGGTTTCAATCTCCTCCACACCCGGCGCGGCAAACGACAGGCGCAGCGCAGCTCTATCGGCCGCGTCCTTGTAAAACGCGACACCCGGCACGAACATCACGTTCTGTTCGATGCACACGCGCAGATAGTCGGACGCATCGCGTGCCGCGTTCAGACGCGCCCACACGAACATGCCGCCGGCCGGACGATGAAATGCGATGTGCCGCGCGAGATGCGTGTCGAGCGCATCGCATAGCGCGCGGCATTTGACGGAATACGCATCGACAATGCGCGGCAGATGCCGCTACACGCAAACCCGGCGCGACGATCTTCGACAGACTCGATAAATGCACGACCCAGTCGCGTGAACCGGGCACCTGCTCGCTCAATGCGAAAAGCGAAGGCACTGCCGTGCCATCGAAACGCAGATCGCCATACGGATCGTCTTCGACGATCACGAACCGATAACGCGCCGCCAGTTTCAACAATGCGATTCGACGTTCGAGCGACAACGTCGCGCCGGTCGGATTCGCGAACGTCGGCACCGTGTACAGCAGCTTGGGAGCGCGACGCAGCGTGCCCGTCTCGAGCACCGCGGCGAGCTTCGCCACGTCGAGGCCGTGTTGATCGACGGGCACCGTGACGACGTCGGCCTGTTGCAGCTTCAGCGCCTGCAAAGTGGCCGGATACGCGGGCTGCTCGACGAGCACGACGTCGCCGGGCGCGACCATCACGCGCAGCAACAGATCGAATCCTTGTTGCGAACCGGTCGTCACCAGCAGGTCTGTTGGCGCGCATGGCGTGCCGCGCCGTGCCATCAGCTGCGCGAGCTGTTCCTTGAGGATCGCGATGCCATCGGTCGGGCCGTATTGCAGACACAGCGTCGGCTGTTGCGAGGCGCGCGCGGCCGCGGCATCGAGTCCTGCACGGTCGAACAGATCGCTCGCCGGATAGCCGCCGGCAAACGAGATCATGCCGGGCCGCGCGAGGTATTTGAACAGCTCGCGGATCGGCGAGCCGCTCGGGGCTTCGAATGCGGAATTGAATGAGAACATGATGACGGCCGCCTGCCTTGCGTGTGATATCGATTGGGATGACGAAGACAATCGGCGTCGATTGTGGCCATCGGCGGGATCTGCGGCAAACGATATCTACGCACTATTTATTGCGTTTTTCGCATGACCCACGCATCGAGCCATATAAGGCGCTACACCACGTTCTTTTCGATGATCGGCCGGTTTTCGAGCACGCGCGTAAAGCTTAGTGAACTGAGATCGAGCGTCGCATAGCGGCCATGCAGAATCAATTCGCTGATGCCGCGTCCGGTTGCCGGCCCTTGCTGCAAACCGTGGCCGCTGAAGCCGTTCGCGAAAATGCAGTTATCGATATCCGGGTGATGGCCAATGATCGCGTTCTGATCGAGCACGTTGTATTCGTAATAGCCGGACCAGCAGTTCTGCACGCGCAGCGCCTCGAATTGCGGCACGCGATTGGCGAGCGTCGGCCAGATCACGTCGTCGAATAGCACGTGATCGACTTCATCGAGCGGTAGATCGTCGGGATCGTTATCGGCCGACGGCGACGTGCCGCAGATATACGAATTGCCTTCAGGCCGGAAGTACACGCCGCTCGGATCGATCAGCAGCGGACAGCGTTCAAGCTTTGCCGGCGACGTGACGTTGAAGATACTGCGCCGCCGCGCATAGACGGGCAGATCGATGCCGACCATCTGTGCGACCTTGCGCGACCATGCGCCGGCCGCGTTGACGACGACGTCGCAAGCATAGGTCTCACCGTCCGCGGTTTGTACCTGCGTGACGCGATTGCCCTCGCGATGCAGCGCGGTGACGTCTGCCGCGACATAGCGCGCGCCGAGCGCCTGCGCTTTCTTGCGCAGCGCCTGTACTAAACCGTAGCCGTCGAACCAGCCCTCGCCGCTTTCGCCATAAGCGCCGGCAACGAGGTCGTCGGTATTGAGCCAAGGGAAGCGCGTTTGCAAGCCATGCGTGTCGAGCAGGCTGATATCTGCGCCGAGGCTTTTTTGCAGCGCGTGATTCTCGCGCAGCGTCGCTTCACCGGCAGGTGTCGCGAGAAACAGGTAGCCGCCTTCGTGCAGATCGATCGAGGGCCGGGTACCGTCGACTTCGAGCCGCTCGCCAATCGAGCGAAGAAACTCGATGCCGAACAGCGACATCTGAATGGAAAGCGGCGTAGAAAACTGCTGCCGGATCGACGCCGCCGACAAGGCCGACGACGAACGCGCATAGGTCGGGTCGCGCTCGATTACCGTGACGCCGACTGTCGGATCGGACAGCCGCAAGAAATACGCAATCGAACTGCCGATCACCCCACCGCCGACGATCACGACTTTCGAACTCACGTCTTACTCCACGAGTAACGTGGCCGCTCCGGAACGCCGGGCGGCGCAAACGGATTGCTATCTGGAACGCGCGGCTGTGGCGCGCCGGATGGCGACGGCGGCGCACCGGCATCAACGCGATGCGCCGCCAACGTTTACGACGTCACACTTGCGCGCTCAGTCGAGATTGAAGTCGATACCCTGCGCAAGCGGCAACGCCAACGAGTAGTTCACGGTATTGGTCGCGCGACGCATATACGCCTTCCATGCATCCGAACCCGACTCGCGCCCGCCGCCCGTTTCCTTTTCGCCGCCAAACGCACCGCCGATCTCCGCGCCGCTCGGTCCGATGTTGACGTTCGCGATGCCGCAGTCGCTGCCCGACGCGGACAGGAAGCGCTCCGCTTCGCGCAGGTCGCTCGTGAACACGCACGACGACAAGCCGTGATGCGCTGCATTGTTCGCCTCGACCGCATCGGCGAAATCGGCATAGCGCAGCACGTACAGAATTGGCGCGAACGTTTCCTTCAGCACGACCGACGTTTGCGACGGCATCTCGACGATGGCCGGACGCACGTAGTAGCCGCCCTCATAACCCTTCACTTCGACTCGCTCGCCGCCGAACACGTTGCCGCCCTCGGCCTTCGCCTGCTGCAGCGCTTCCTGCATACGGTCGAACGATTGACGGTCGATCAGCGGCCCCATCAGCGTGCCCTTGTCGAGCGGATTGCCGATCGGCACGCGCCTATACAGCTGCTTCAGACGCTCGACGGTCTTCTCGTACACGCTGTCGTGCACGAACAGACGCCGCAGCGACGTGCAGCGCTGACCGGCCGTACCGACCGCCGAGAACAGGATGCCGCGCATCGCGAGTTCATGGTCGGCCGTCTGCGTGACGATGCCGGCGTTGTTGCCACCGAGTTCGAGCAGCGAGCGGCCGAAGCGCTTCGCCACTTCGACGCCAACCTTGCGACCCATTTCCGTGCTGCCCGTCGCGCTGACGATCGACGCGCGCGGATCGGCCACGAGCTTTTCGCCCACGTCGCGCCCGCCGTTGATCAATGCGGCCAGGCCGGCTGGCGCGTCGCCGAATTCCTTCAGCGCGTCTTCGAGAATCCTGTTCACGGCCAGCGCCGAGAGCGGCGTCTTTTCCGACGGCTTCCAGATCACCGCGTTGCCGCACACCAGCGCGAGCGCCGCATTCCATGACCAGACCGCCACCGGGAAATTGAACGCCGAGATCACGACGCAGGTGCCGAGCGGATGCCACGACTCCGCCATCCGATGACCCGGGCGCTCGGACGCGATCGTCAAACCGTACAGCTGACGCGACAGACCGACCGCGAAATCGCAGATGTCGATCATTTCCTGCACTTCGCCCATGCCTTCCTGCAGGATCTTGCCCGTCTCCAGCGAGACGAGGCTGCCGAGCGCCTGCTTCTGTTCGCGCAGCCGATTGCCGAGCAGCCGCACCAGCTCGCCGCGGCGCGGCGCCGGCACGTTACGCCACACGGAAAACGCGTCTTTGGCCCGGGCGAGCGCCGCGTCGACCTCGACCGCCGTCTGGCTGGCCACACGGCCGATGAGTTCGCCGGTGATCGGCGAATGAACGGCGATATCGCCGGCTTGCGCGGCTTGGGCAATGCCGAGATCCGCGAGGATAGTGGACGCGTCCATGTGAACCCCTTTAATTTCCGATACGAAACAAGAGTAAGTTCGGAAACTATACACGCGGGTTTTTGTGACGGCAAGAAGATGGTCGGGAATGAAATACCGGTTGACAAAAGGGGGGCGATGTTTCCAGAAGGAAACTTCGTCAGACTTCGGGCGGGTGTCACGCCCGCGCGTCAAGCCGCGTCAAGCATCTGACCCGCCATCCTCCTCCAGCACCGCCATCAACCGGTCGACCAACACACGCGCGAACGGCGGCAAGTCCTTCAGACTGCGCACGCAGATCTTCAGCTTGCGCACGGCCCACGGATCGTTCAGGCCGACGATCGCGATCTGCATCGTCTTTCTGTGCCGCAGCGCGACCGACTCCGGCACGATGCCGATTCCGACACCCGCCTCGATCATCCGGCACGCGGCCTCGAAGTTGCCGACCTGGATGCGAAGTTTGAGACGCGCGCCGAGCGCATCGGCGGCACTCGTGATGAACGCGTGAATCGCGCTCGACGTCGGCAGGCTCACGAAGTTCGCGTTCAGCACCTGCGAAAAATCGACCGACGCTTGTCTCGCGAACGGATGCTCGCACGACGTAACCAGCACGAGACGATCGTCGCGATATGGCAGCATCTGCAGATGCTCGGCATGCACATTGCCCGCGACGATCCCGATATCGGTCGCGCTGTCGGCGACGCCCTTGACGATCTCGCCGCTCAGCACTTCGCGCAGATCGATGTTCACGTCCGGGTGATCGCGCAGGAAACGGCTCAGCACGGCCGGCAGAAACTCGCTGATCGCGGTCGTGTTGGCCCAGATGCGCACGTGGCCCTTGATGCCCTCGCCATACTCCTGCATGTCGCCGGCCAGATGCTCGACGCGTTCGAGCACGAGCCGCGCGTGATGCACGAAGGCTTCGCCCGCGGGTGTCGGCGTCACGCCCTGGCTGGTTCGATAGAGCAGCTTGATGCCGAGCTGCTCCTCGAGATTCTTGACCCGGTTGCTGGCGGCCGGCGCCGACAGGTGCGAACGCTCCGCCGCACGCGCGAGGTTGCGCGTGTCGGCGATATGCAGGAGCAGGCGTAAATCGACGAAATCGAAGTGCATGATGAAAGCTGCTAGCGAAACATGCGCAAAGCAAACTTTCATCTTAACCGGGTGAAGTGAAAATTTAGCCGGGGAAAGATCCGAATCGACAGATCACCTTGATGCGCGCACGGCTTAAGCCGACTCTCGCATCATCTCCGCTTGCGGTATCAGCTCGGCATCGGGCGAAATCTCTTCGAGCGTCTGCTGACTCGTTTCGATGCGCAGCGCGAGAATCGCGATACTCAGCAACAACAGCACGCCACCGACCATCGTCAGCACACCCGTCACGCCGAACTCCGTGTAGAGCAACAGCGCGACGTAGGGTGTCGACATCGACGCCGCGCGGCCGCACGTGCCGGCCACGCCGGTGCCGCGCAAGCGATGCGCGGTCGGAAACAGCTCGGGGATATAGCCGAACAGGCCGAGCGTGCAGACCGTGTAGATCGTCGTGACGAGCGCGAAACCGACGACCGCGATCGGCACTGGCGCGCGCATCTGCACGTAGACGAAGCCGAGCACGATCGTTGCAAGCGAGAACAGCACGATGCCGTTGCGTCGCCCCAGGCGGTCCGTCACGAGATAAGCGACGACAGCGCCGGCCGGCGCACCGAACGACATCAGCAGCACGAAGCCGAGCGACTGCACGATGGTCAGGCCTTCCTTGACGAAGAACGTCGGCAGCCACGCGACGAAACCGTACAGCGACATGTTGATCGCCATGCAGGTCAGCGCGGCGACCAGCGTGCGGCCGATCATGCCGCGCGCGAACAGCGCCGAGAACGGCGCGGCCGGCACCTCGTGACTGACCACGCGCGAAACCGGCGGCAGCTTGCCGACCCGCGCCTCGACCTGTCGCTCGATTGCCGAGACGGTGGCCTCCGCCTCTTCGAGCCGGCCGACCGTTTCGAGCCAGCGCGGCGACTCCGGCATCCGATGCCGCAGGAACCACACGACCATCGCGCCAACCCCCGCGATCGCGAACATGTAGCGCCAGCCGAGATGTGGAATTACCCAATAGCCGACTGCGGTCGCGCCGAGCAGACCGGAGTTGACGATCAGCGCGAGCAGCGCGGTCCAGCGGCCGCGTGTGGCGGGTGGCACGAACTCACACAGCGTGCCGGCCGCGACCACGAGTTCGGCGCCAAGGCCAATGCCCATGACGAAGCGCAGCAGGATCAGCCAGTAGATGTTCGGCGCGAAGCAGGCGGCGAGCGATGCGATGCCGAAGATCGCGAGATTGGCCTGATACGAATAGCGTCGACCGAAGCGGTCGCCGAGATAGCCTGCCAGCCCCGCGCCGATCATCATGCCCATGAAGGTCGCGGAGATGAAGAACGAGCCGAGGCGGAGATCGGTGAAGCCGGTTTTGACCATCGCCGCGAGCACGCCGTTGGCGAGATAGATGTCGAAGGCGTCGAGGAAAGCACCCGCGCCGATCAGGCCGAGGATGTTCCAGTGGAAGCGGGTGATCGGCAGGCGGTCGAGGCGTGCGCCGGAGTTGATGGGGGCTGGCAAATTGTGTCTCCTGTCTTTTTAGGCTGCGCGCGGGCGAGAGGCGCGAGCGCGGAACAGTTCTGCGCGACCGCCTTCGTTCGATGCGGCGGCTCGGGGCAGAGCGCTGAACGGCCGTTGTCGGATCGTGCAGGGCCGTTGGCTTCAAGAGTGCGACAGGTGACGTGGGCTGGGAATTGGGCTTTTTGGAGGTGAGTGTTCCGGTTTGATTAAGGGAATGGTAAAGAAGCGATTTGCATACCCGAAAGGCGGCAGCGCCGAACCGCAGCGCGAGGTCAAAGCCCTCGAAAACGAGATCGTCGAAATGGTCGCGCGCGATGAACTCGATTTCGAGTTCAGGATGCGCATCCATGAACTGATCGAGTCGTTGCCCAAAGCCGGTGACTGAGCCGGAATTATCGTCGGCTCAAGCCCCGTCGCGCCGTTTATCCCGCTGTCCGGTTCTGCACGGGCACTTCTGCGCCGGCGCTCCGCGTGACAGAGTCGCTGAGGTCCGTCCTCGTATTGATGAACCAGGCGGAAACCGAAGCCAACAAGAAGCAGCCGACGAAGAGGTGGAATACGACATTGAAGTCGTCATTCGTCCTGGTCAGGATGTAACCGACGATCAGCGGGGAAAGAAATCCTGCCAGCTGACCCGCCGCATTGACAAAACCGATTGCCGACCCGACGACCTTGTTCGGCAGCGCGACGTTCGGGATGGTGTACAGCGAACAGCCGGCCATGGTTGAGAAGAAGTAGCCGATCGTCTGAAAGAACACCGCCGTTTCCACGGTCTCCGCATGGGCCGTCAGATAGGCAAAGATGGCGGCCACGACGCAGCCGAGGACGACAAGCAATTCGCGACGATTGCGGAAGAACTTGTCGGAAAGAAAGCCCGTGATGCAATAGGCAATCGTGCCGACGAGAAATGGCACCGACGCCATAATGCCCATTCTGGCCGTCGAAAGGCCGCGCGCTTTCAGCAGATACGTCGGGAACCAGCTCATGATGCCCCACGAGGCGATGCTGAAAACGAACAAGGTGACGAAGCACCACCAGACCAGCGGCGTTTTCACCAAACCAGCAAAATCCGCTTTGCCGGCAGAGGCAGACAAAGACTTTTCGCTGGTACCGATTTCCTCCAATTCGATCTTCGAAGCGTGCTTGCTGTCTTTCGGGCTGTTTCTGATATAGATCCAGCCGAATACGGCCATCGCGACACCGGGTATGAACAGACTCGTGAAAATCGCGCGCCATCCCCACGCGGCCATCACGGCCGCCACGAACAGCGGCGCCAATGCGGGTCCCAGCGCATTAGTGGTCATCATGAGCCCGGTTGCCCGTCCCACTTCGCGCTTTGGGAACCAAGCCGACAGTGTCTTGAACGCGGCGGGAGGAAAGAGCGCTTCGCCGATGCCGAACGCGACCCGCACCACCAGCATCAAGCCGAGCGAATTGCACAGCCCGGTAAGCGCGGTGAAAATCGTCCACCAGGTGATGCCGATCGTCGTCATCAGCCGCGGACCGAATCTGTCTGCAAGCAGGCCAGCCGGGATCTGACATAGCGCGTAGCTAAAGAAGAACGCGCTCAGGATTCCACCCATTTCCATCGCGGACAGATGAAACTCGGACGCAATGAATGGAATAGCCGCTGCCATGATCATTCTGTCCATGTAACAGAGCAGATAGATTGCGAACAAAATAAGCAGCACGAGGTAGCGATGTCTCCAACGAAAGCGCATGAGATCTTCCTTATTATTAAATGACAGCGATGACACGAAATCCGAGCTTTAGCAGATCAGTTGGCGGTACGAGAACGACTTGAAATCGGCAGGCTCGCGAAAGCCAAGCATGTCGTTGACGGTGATACCCGCGAATGCCCCCGTGAAGCCGATGGGGGTTGCATATTCATCGCTGAGTTTCGTGAAATCCTTTTCCAGTTCAAGGTCATTCCAGTCACCGTGCGTCAAGCGATAGAAGAAGCGCAGTTTCGCGTCCACGACGCGAATCCGCAGGTCGATCCCGGTGGCCTCGGGCAGCGTCGCCAGTCGATTGCTGTAGGCGAAGCTGCCGGCATCCATTTCCATGTAGGACAGGATTTTTGTGCCGTCGTCGTCGCGCGTGACGAACAGATAGTAGAAGGTGTTCTCGTCGTAACGCGCCATGAGCCCAGCCATGTGCAGATATGACTTGGGTGAAAATTCCAGCGCGGTTTCGACTTCGAACTGCCAGTCACGGATGCGACAGGCCAACAAGCTTTGATGGAACCGCGAAGTCGGCGACTCTTGCCCCCTTATCCGCAGATAGCCCGGACGTTCGTGAAGATTGCACCAGTCGTCGCCGATGGGGATGCGCAGACTCTGCAGTTCCAGGGGCAGCGCGGCATGTTGTCCGAAATCGATCGTCCAACTGCTGTCGAGCCTTTGCTCGATATCCGAGCCGATCGCAAAAGATTCGGCGGGAACCACTCCGCCACTGGCGAGGCGGGGCCAGTCGGCATGCCATTCGATAGGTGCGACACAGGTTTCACGGCCTAGCGGCGAGCGCTTCGTGTGCGCATCGATTGGTCTCGATCCGAGGTACGTCATGTACCACTGGCCGTTCGGACCCTCGACCAGGTTGCCGTGGCCGGTCCGCTGAATCCGTCCATTCGCGTCGCGCGACGTGAGCATCGGCGTATCAGGATGAAGCTCGTATGGACCGAAAATGTCGCGGGACCTGGATACACACGTTGCATGTGTATAGCCTGTGCCCCCCTCCGCTGTGATCAGGTAGTACCAGTCTCCCTTCTTCAGCAAATGCGGAGCCTCGTAGATCTGACATTTCATGAAGTAATCGGTCTTGAGGTTGGCGCCTTTATAGATGACGTGCTCTTCGCCGATCAGCTTTTCCTCCTGCACAGAGTATTCCCGCAGAACGATTCCGACGAACAGGTCTTCGTAGATACCTCTGAAATCGCGCCGGATATAGGCGAGCCACTTTTTGCCAGATTCGTCGTGGAACAGGGATGGATCGTATCCACCGGACACGAGATGCACGGGCTCCGACCAGGGTCCGGTGATGTCCGGGGCGGTGACGAGGTAGTTGTGCATGTCACGAAGCGGGGAGATCTTCTGCTCGCCTTTCCATGCCTTGGTGTCGGTATAGACGAGCCAATAAAGACCGTCGTGATAGGAGAGGGCTGGCGCCCATATGCCTGCGGACGGCTGCTCTCCGATCAGGTTCAATTGCGATAGTCTGTCGAGAGGCGTGGCCTTGAGTTCCCAGTTGACGAAATCTTTTGATTCGTAAATGAGAACGCCCGGATACCATTCAAACGTTGAAACCGCGATATACCACGCATCCTTGCCACGGCACACACAAGGATCCGGGTTGAAGCCGCGCAGAACTGGATTTTGAATAGTACTCATCGGGAGGGTATTTTTTGACATGCTGAGAGGGAACAGATCTTCTTTATCGACAACGTCGCGACACCGAAACTTTCTGTCGAAATGTGTTACCGATAACAATTTAATCTAGCATGTGACCTGCTAACTATTCAAGTGCGACGATGGGGGGTAGGGGCGACGGAAAACCGCATTGTCAGAAGCTTTCGGAATCGCCCACAACCCTCCGCGCCCGCAGAATCACCGGCATATCGACCATCCTCCCATCCACGGCAACCGCGGCGCCATGGCTCGCCTCGACAGCCGCAAGCACCCGTTGCGCCCACTCCACGTCGGCGTCACTCCATGCATACGCGCGATGCACCGGCTCGATCTGCTTCAGATGAATGCAAAGCTTGCCGCCGAAACCGAACCGCCGGCCGCGCCGCGCATCAGCTTGCACCGCGTCAGCATCGGTAATGGTCGTCGACACGCCATCCACCGGCGCACCAATGCCAGCCAGCCTCGACGCAAGCACGATCTGCGAGCGAAACAGATGCAACTCCTCGCCATCCCCATCGATGCCGAGATCGATCTGAAAATCCAGCGTACCGAAGACGATACGCAGCACGCGCGGCGCGCTGCATAACTCCGCAAGATTCGCGAACCCGCGCGCAGTCTCGACAATCGGCAGCACGCTCAACGCCGGATGCGCGTTCGCTAGCACCGCGTTGATCTGTTCGCGCGTCTGAGCCTTCGGCAGCACGATTCCGGCGACGCCGGTCTGCCCAACGAGCGCCGCAACGTCATCTGGAAACCATGGCGTATCCGAGCCATTGATACGCACCCAGGCGGCCCGCGATGCGTTAGCCGACACCGCGGCCACAACCGCCGCACGCGCCGGCACCTTCTGATCCGGCTGCACCGCGTCTTCCAGATCGAGAATCACCGCATCCGCGCCGGCCGCATAGGCCTTGTCAAACCGCTCAGGCCGATTCCCAGGCACGAACAGATACGACCGGGGCAACGCGCTCATGCCGCCACCATCGTGCGCGAAGTTGCATCGAATACCGAGCCAATCTGCTTCTCTTCGGCAATATGCCATGCGCGGCGAAGCAGTTGCGCCGCCTCCTCTTCGCTAGCCGCACCCGAAAACGCCGCCAGCCGATGCAGCTTCGTCGCAATCTCGTCGCGCGACAAGGTATTGCCTGGATCGCCCTTCGGCTCATCGACACGCCCATCGAACACGCGGCCGTCGGTCGTCGTCACCGTGACCTTGCCGATCCAGCGTGCGGGATAGGCGGCGTCGACTTCAGCGTCGAGCGCCATTGTGACCTTGTCGCGAAACGCGGCGATCTCGCTCGCGTCGAAACCCTGCTCGAATTCGGTCACGCCGGCATAGCCGTGATGCGCGACCAGCCCGAGCACTGTGCCCATGTTGAACTTCGCCTGATGTACGCTGCGCGGCGCGACCACGGGACCGAGCACATCGATCGCGCCTTGATGCACGTGCGCGACGACCTTCGCGATGTCGCGCGGCGCGAAACGATGCGTCTGCACGACGGCGAGCAGCGCATCGGCGGCCGGATGCGTATGGCGGCACGCCGCGTGATACTTGAACGACGTCTCCGCGGTCGCCCAGCGGCTGCCAAGCCGATCGACGAGGCGCGCCGGATCGGCGTCGCTCGACATGCCCGCGGCCATGCCCTGGGTGCCTTCGAGAATGTGCGTCGCGCCCTTGAAGCCGTCGGCGGCGAGTTGCGCGGCCATCAGGCCGTTCGCGGCGGCCATCGCGGTGTGCAGTTGCTTCGAGTCGGCGGCGTCGCGCAGAAATTCCCATAGGCCGCTCGCCTGCGTGCCCGCCGAGCCGAACGCATCGAGCATTTGGGACGGCAACAAACCCAGCAAGCGTCCTGCCGTTGCCGCTGCCGCGACCGTGCCGACCGTGCCCGTAGTGTGAAACACCTTGTAGTGCGAGCGCCCGAGAAATTCGCCGATGCGAATGCCGACCTCGTATCCCGTCACCGCCGCCGCGATGAAGTCGCGCCCCGACGCTCGCTTTGCCTGTGCCAACGCGAGCGCAACCGGAAACACCACGGTCGCCGGATGAAACACCGAGCCATTGTGCACATCGTCCTGTTCGGCGAAATGCGATGCCGCGCCGTTGATCATCGCGGCGAAATACGGCGTGGTTCGACCGCGGTCGATCAGCACCTCGCAGAGGCCCTCGTTCGTCGCCCCGGCTGCCGCGCGTGCGAACCGCGCGATCGTCTCGACCGGGCGCGCGCCTTTGCCGGCCAGCGCCGAGCCGAGCCAATCGACGTACAGGTTGACGGTACGCTCGACGACCTCGTGCGGAATGTGGTCGAAGTCGAGTTGCGCGGCGAAAGTGGCAAGCGTGAGACTGGGATGGTCGTTCATGGGGTCGATACCGAATCAGATCGTGCCCGCCGCGCGCAGCGCGTCGATACGCCCATTGTCGTAGCCAAGCTCACGCAGAATTGCTTCCGTATGTTGACCAAGCGTGGGCACAGGGTCCATTCGCGGCTCGAGGTCGGAAGGCAGACCGGGCGGCCGCAATGCGGGTATCGTCCCCGTTGCCGTGCCGACTTCCTGCCAGCGCTCGCGCGCCTTCAGTTGCGGATGCGCCCACACGTCGGCGAGCGTATTCATCTGCGCGTTCGCGATGCCTGCCTCATCGAGTCGATCGATCACGTGGGCCGCGCTCTGCTTCGCGAACGCCGCGACGATCACCTCGCGCAAGGCGTCGCGCGCTGCAGTGCGTTTCGAGTTCGATGCAAAGCGTTCGTCGGTTGCCAGTTCAGGCTGTTCGAGCACGCGCTCGCAGAACAGCTTCCATTCGCGTTCGTTCTGCAGGCCAAGCATGACCGTCTTGCCGTCGCCAGCGGGAAACGGGCCATAAGGATAGATCGTTGCATGCGCGGCGCCCGCAAGCGCGGGCTGCGACTGACCGTCAATCGCGTAGTAGAGCGGATAACCCATCCACTCGACCATGCTCTCGAGCATCGATACATCGATGCGGCAACCGCGCCCTGTGCGCCCACGCTGCAACAGCGCGCTCAGGATGTTCGAATACGCGTACATGCCCGCCGCGATATCGGCGATCGAACAGCCCGCTTTCGCTGGCGCGCCGGGCGAACCGGTGATCGACAGGAAGCCGGACTCGCTTTGAATCAGCAGGTCGTACGCCTTCTTGTCGCGATACGGACCGTCCGCGCCGTAGCCGGAAATATCGCAGACGATCAACTTCGGATACTTGTGGCTCAATGTGTCGTAGCCGAGGCCAAGCCGTTCGGCCGCGCCTGGCGCGAGGTTCTGCACGAGCACGTCGGCATCGGCAACCAACGCATCGAGAATCTCGGCCGCCGCGGGCTGCTTCAGGTCGAGCGAAAGACTCTCCTTCGAGCGATTGGTCCACACGAAGTGCGACGACAGCCCATGCACACGTTCGTCATAGCCGCGCGCGAAATCGCCGACGCCGAGCCGTTCGATCTTGATCACGCGCGCCCCGAGATCGGCCAGTTGACGCGTGCAGAACGGCGCGGCAATCGCGTGTTCGAGCGTGATGACCTTGATACCGTCGAGTGGTCTCATGATGTCCGCCAGCGGGTCAGAACGAACGCGGCAGCCCGAGGATATGCTCGGCCACGTACGAGAGAATCAGATTGGTCGATATCGGCGCGACTTGATACAGACGCGTTTCACGAAACTTGCGCTCGACGTCGTACTCGCACGCGAAGCCGAAGCCGCCGTGAAATTGCAGGCACGCATTGGCCGCTTCCCACGACGCATCCGCTGCGAGCAGCTTCGCCATATTCGCCTGCGCACCGCACGGTTGATGTGCGTCGAAACGACGTGCCGCTTCGAAGCGCATCAGGCTCGCTGCCTCGACGTTGATGAACGAGCGCGCGATCGGAAACTGCACGCCCTGGTTCTGTCCGATCGGCCGGCCGAACACGACGCGCTCCTTCGCGTATTCGGTGACTTTATCGACAAACCAGTAACCGTCGCCGATGCATTCCGCGGCGATCAGCGTGCGCTCCGCGTTCAGGCCATCGAGAATGTATTTGAAGCCTTGCCCTTCCTCGCCGATCAGATTCTCGGCCGGAATTTCGAGGTTGTCGAAAAAGAGCTCGTTGGTCTCGTGATTGACCATGTTCAGAATCGGCTGCACGGTCAGGCCATGACCGATCGCCTCGCGCAGATCGACGATGAAGATCGACATGCCCTCTGATTTCCTCTTCACGTCCGCGAGCGAAGTGGTGCGTGCGAGCAGAATCATCAGGTCCGAGTGTTGCACGCGCGAGATCCATACCTTCTGACCGTTGATCACGTAACGGTCACCGCGCCGCTCTGCGGTCGTCTTGATCTTCGTCGTATCGGTGCCGGTGGTCGGCTCGGTCACGCCCATCGATTGCAAACGCAGGTCGCCGTTCGCGATCTTCGGCAGATACTTGCGCTTCTGTTCTTCCGAACCGTGCCGCAGCAGCGTGCCCATGTTGTA
Source organism: Paraburkholderia sp. HC6.4b (assembly GCF_014200875.1). Classification (NCBI taxonomy): domain Bacteria; kingdom Pseudomonadati; phylum Pseudomonadota; class Betaproteobacteria; order Burkholderiales; family Burkholderiaceae; genus Paraburkholderia; species Paraburkholderia sp. HC6.4b. Next base: position 5,682 of record NZ_JACHDC010000040.1, on the reverse strand, counting down.
CATCTGCCCGTGGCACGCGCCCGAGTTGCCGCCCGCGCGATTGATCTCCTCCATGATCACCGACGCTTCCGTGAGCCCGAGCCCCGAGCCGCCGAAGTCCTGCGGAATCAGCGCGGCGAGCCAGCCGGCCTTCGTCAGCGCGTCGACGAACTCTTCCGGATAGCCGCGCGCCTCGTCGATCTTGCGAAAGTACTCGCCGGAAAACTGCTGACACAGATCGCGCACGGCCTCGCGAATGTCCTGGAACGAATCGTGTTGCGTGGTTTGCATAGTCGAGTCTCGCGGAATTCAGGCGAGCGCGGCGGTCGCGCGCATGGTCAGATAACCTTCGTGATCTTTCGCCCACAGGTCGATGGTCTTGCCGTCGGCGGCGGGCTTGCCGCATACCGTGAACGGCTGGTCCGCGAACGTGGGGCGAAGCGCGCGAAACGCGAAGCTTTGCAGCGTCGCTTGCGGCAGTTCTCGGCGCACGAGATCGACCAGCAGCGTCGCGATCAGCGGGCCATGCACGACGAGGCCCGGATAGCCTTCGACCTGCGTGACATAAGGATGGTCGTAGTGAATGCGATGGCCGTTGAAAGTCAGCGCCGAGTAGCGCAACAGCATCACGGCATCGGCGTCGATCGTGCGGTGCCATGTTTCGTCTTCGGGCGCGGGCGCCGGCTGTTGCGGCCGCGCGCCCTCCTGCGGCGCGTCGCGATAGACGATGTCGTGCTCCTCTTCGAGCTTCAACTCGCCATCGACTTCGATCGTATGTTGCACGGTGACGAACACGAGGCGGCCCGAGCGGCCGGTCTTGTCCTCGATATTGGCGATCGTCGACGTGCGCCGCGCATGCTCGCCGATCTTCAGCGGCGCATGAAACGTGAGCCGGCCGCCAGCCCACATGCGGCGCGGCAGTGGCACGGGCGGCAGAAAACCGCCACGCTTCGGATGTCCGTCGGGACCGACTTCGGATAGCGGCGTGACCGGCAGAAAGTACAGCCAGTGCCACAATGGCGGCACGGTGTTACCGCTTTCCTCGCGATCGAGCGTGGCGGCAAGCGCCTTCAATGGAAACGCGGTGATGTCGTCTTCGGCCACCGCCTGCTTGTTGAGCCAATCGTCGAGTTTCTCTGGGGCAGCGGACATGACGGAGTCTCCAGATTCAGTGTGTTGGTCCTCGTTAGGGCCCACTATGACCGACGCGCTGCGTTCCGCGAAGTTCGATTTTCCGAAGCGGGCCTTTGTTTTTCGTTAAGACGTTGAGCCCAGCGAGCGGCGCTGACGATCTGTTGTCGGCGCGATCGGCGATTCGATGTGGCTTGACCTTAGTGCCGGGCCGCGACGGCACCCCTGCGCCTGTTCGCTCATTTGAGCCCGAGCCGTTTAGCCAGCCGATTCAGATTCGCCCGGTCCAGCCCCAGCTCGCGCGCGACCGCCGCCCAGTTCTGCCTGTTGCGGATCAGCGCTTCGAGAACGAGATTGCGTTCGAACTCGGTGACCGCGCTGCGAAAGTCTTTCGTCTCGCTTTCCTCGCTCTGCGTGGCGATTTGATTGGCTTCATGATCTTGTGCGTCCGACAACGCGAAGTCCGCGGCCGTCAACGTCAGAATACGGCGGCGCTCACGATTGGCCGCCAACGCCTTCAGCGCACTGCGTCCGATCAGATGCTCCAGTTCGCGCACATTGCCGGGCCATGAGTAGTGCAGCAATGCGGCCTGTGCGTCAGCCGCAAGACGCAGGCTCAGCAAACCGAGCCGGGAGCGATTGTCTTCGAGGAAGAAGCCCGCCAGCAGTAGCACGTCGCGGCCACGCTCGCGCAACGGCGGCACGCGCAGCGGATACACGCTGAGGCGATGATAGAGGTCGGCGCGAAAGCGGCCCGCGCGCACTTCTTCGGCGAGGTCGCGATTGGTTGCGGCGATGAGCCGCACGTCGACTCTGTGTTCGTGGTCCGAGCCGATGCGCTGCAACTGGCCGTTCTGCAGCACGCGCAACAGCTTTGCCTGCACCGCGAGGGGCAACTCACCGACTTCGTCGAGGAAAATGGTGCCGCCGTCCGCGAGTTCGAACTTGCCGCGTCGATCCGCCGAGGCTCCCGAAAACGCGCCGCGCACGTGCCCGAACAGTTCGCTCTCGACGAGCGTATCGGGCAACGCCGCGCAGTTCAGGCTGATCAGCGGCTTGTTCGCGCGCGGCGACAGCGCGTGGATCGCATTGGCGACAAGTTCCTTGCCGACGCCGGTCTCGCCGGTGACGAGCACGGTCAGATCGCTGGCGGCCACCACCTCGATCTCCTTGATCATGCAGCGATGCGCGTCGCTGCTGCCGATCAGCTCGCGCCGGCTCTCGCTGCTCGCCAGCCGATACGCTTCCGCGCGGCGCTGCGCCTCCTCGCCATTGCGCGCCAACGCGTCGATGCGTTCGACGACGCTCACGGTCGCGGCCGCGAGGCCGAGAAACGCCTGCAGCGAGGCCATGTCGAGTGTGTCGAAGCGCGCCGGGTCGAGTGCGTCGAGCGTGAGCAAGCCCCAAGGCTCGCCGCGGATGAACAGCGGGCACCCCAGACAGTCGTGCACTTCGAGGTGCCCGGGCGCCATGCCTTGCACGAGGCCATCGTAGGGATCGGGCAGATCGGAGTCGGCGGCGAAGCGCGTCGGCCCCGGCTGGGCCAGCAGCTCCTGAAAGCGCGGATGCTCGGCGACGCGAAAACGCCGCCCGAGCGTATCGCTGCTCAAGCCGTCGATGGCGAGCGGCACCAGCGTATCGCCTTCGAGGCGTAGCAGAGCGGCCGCGTCGCCCGGAAATAGCGAGCGCAGCGCGCTAAGCAGCCGCCGATAACGCTCGCGCTCGGACAGTTCTCGCGACAGGTCGAGAATCAGCGGGGTAAGAACATCGAGGACCGCCCCTGTAGTCAGATTGACTGCGGATTGAGTCTTTTCGACTAGGGTCGAATGAACCATCTTAATTGCCAGACCGTTGATCTAAATGCATTTTATACCTGGCACGAATCGTGGGTAGTAGAGGCAGTCTGCCGAAACCGGCTGTGACATTCGCTGATAGACAGACGCTCACCCAGACTCTCACCAGGACTTAAAAACATGCTATCCGCCGAACACCGCGCCATCATCAAAGCAACCGTTCCGCTCCTGGAAAGCGGCGGCGAGGCGCTCACCACGCACTTCTACAATCTGATGCTCAGCGAGCATCCGGAAGTGCGCCCGATGTTCAATCAAGCCAATCAGGCAAGCGGCGCGCAACCGCGCGCGTTGGCCAACGGCGTGCTGATGTATGCGCGCCATATCGATCAGCTCGAGCAGTTGGGCGGGCTAGTCGCGCAGATCATCAACAAGCACGTGTCGCTGAACGTGCAGCCTGAGCACTATCCGATCGTCGGCAAGTGTCTGCTGCGCGCGATTCGCGAAGTACTCGGCGCGGACGTCGCAACCGACGCCGTGATCGAAGCGTGGGCCGCCGCGTATCAACAACTCGCCGATCTGCTGATCGGCCTCGAAGAGAAGATCTACGCCGAAAGCGCAGCAGCGCCCGGCGGCTGGCGCGGCACGCGGTGGTTCCGCGTCGCGCGCAAAATGCGTGAAAGCGACGAGATCACGTCGTTCTATCTGCGTCCCGATGACGGCGGCGAATTGCTCGCGTTTCAGCCGGGTCAGTACATTGGCGTGCGTCTGGTGATCGACGGCGAAGAAGTGCGTCGCAACTATTCGCTGTCCGCAATGAGCGATGGCCGCGAATATCGCATCAGCGTGAAGCGTGAACCGAATGGCACCGTGTCGAAGTATCTGCACGAGCAGATCAAGGAAAACGACTCGCTCGATCTGTTCGCGCCGTCCGGCGAATTTACGCTGCGACCTGGCGACAGGCCGTTGGTGCTGATCAGCGGCGGTGTCGGCATTACGCCGACGATGGCGATGCTGCAGGCCGCGCTGAAGACCAAACGTACGGTGCATTTCATTCACGCGGCCCGTCATGGTGGCGTGCATGCATTCCGCGGCGCAATCGATACATTGGCCGCACGCCATCCGCAACTGAAGCGCTTCTATTGCTACGAGGAGCGCCGTGATGGCGATGCCGAAGCGCACGCGCACGGTTACGTCGACGAAGCGAATCTGAAGAAGTGGTTGCCGGAAACGCGCGATGTCGACGTGTATTTCCTCGGGCCCGTCGCGTTCATGAAGGCGATCCAGAAAGGGCTGAAGGCGATCGGCGTGCCGGAATCGCAGAGCCGTTATGAGTTCTTTGGTCCGGCTGCCGCGCTCGAATAACGCACTCGAGTAATCGACGGGTACTTGCCCTCTTTGAATCGCTGCGAAGCGTATTCGAAGACGGGCAGGTTCGGGCTTCGATCACGCCGGCGGGTTTGGCCTCGTAAAAAGCGGGCCAAATCTGCCGCGCCTTCTAGCGCTCCCTCCTGCGGCGAAACGCCCACCAGCCCGTCAGCCCGGTAAAGCCGGCGACCAGCACCACCATCAGCCAGAAGCCATGCTTGTTCTCGGCGAGCGGAATGCCGCCGACGTTCATGCCGAAGAAACCGGCGACGATATTGATCGGCATCACCAGCACCGTGACTAGCGTCAGCGTAAATAGCGTCCGGTTGTTCTGCTCCTCGAGGCGCGAGGTGATTTCTTCCTGCAACAATCTGACCCGCTCGATTAATCCCGCTACGTCCGAAATCACGACCGAGAACTCCTCCGTCGATTCACGCAGATCTTGCACGTCTTCCGCATGAAGCCAGCGAGGCGGCCTCGCCAGCAAGCGGAAAATCGCGCCCGGTTCGGGTGCCAGCATGCGTTGCAGGCGTGTCAGCGTGCGACGCATCGCGCCGAGGTCCAGGCGGTTTTGCGTCGGCCGTTGCGACAGAAAGCGATCCTCGATTCGATCGACGTCGGCACTGGTTCGGCGGACGATCTGCACGAGCAGGTCGGCCTGGTCGCGCATCAGATGAACTAGCAGTTCGGCAGGTGACCTGAATATTTCACCTTCGCGCACCGACGCGCGCAAACGGTCGACCGAGCGCAGCGGCTTCAGCCGCGCCGTCACGATGAGCCGCTTATGTGCGTAGATCCACAGCGTCGCGATTTCTGACGGGATGAATTCGAGGTTGAACATGACGTCGTTGACGACCGCGCGCAGTGCGCCGTCCGCATGCTCGATCCGCGTCGAATGCGAGCCTTCGCGCAAGGCGTCGAAAAAGGTTTCGGGCAGATCGAGTTGCGTGCGCATCCAGCGCTCGCTCGCGCTATGCGCGAGATTGAAGTGAAGCCATAGAAACTCGCCAGCGTCCGTCGCGCTAGTGCCGGCATCGTCCTCGCGCTCGCGGTACCAGTCGATGACTTCGTCCGCGTCGATCGGCCGCCCGGCGAGCGTCGGCGAAAACCGGAAACCGCAGACCATACCCGACGAATCCGCGCCGTAGGTTTGCATTGCCAGATCTGATTTCATAGCTCGTTCGATGCCAGCGCTTCCGAAAGGAATACGTGAGCATAGCGCGAACAATTGAAAGAGAGTTGACGCGCGCACTTTCCGGCGTCGTATTGTCGAATTGTGGCGGCTGGATTGTCTCCGAAACGTCATCTCTGCCGATGACGGCCGCGTAAACGCAAAAACCCCACCGCGGCGGGTGGGGTTTCTGACTGGGGGGGAGCCTGACGATTACCTACTTTCACACGGGCAATCCGCACT
>NZ_JACHDC010000039.1:0-29925 GCF_014200875.1 Paraburkholderia sp. HC6.4b | reverse complement strand
CTTTGGCACTCTGATGCCGTCGGGTATAGCGAGGGCTCCGCCGTTCCTACTGCCTCTCCTATCCGACGCGGGAGGGAGGCGTCCATACCATCTCCAGTGTTGAACGCCTTCGACGCTGTTCGCGCGGCGCCACGCCGTCCGCTTGCCCTACATCCACGCGGATCACCGCGCCGCCGCTGCCGTACCGGCCACGCCCGATAGCAGCGCCCTCAACACCTGTCGCAACGTGGTGGCGCCGAAGCGTCGCTCGCTGATATTCGCCTCGACGTCGATGCGTCCAGCGTTGTGCGCGTCGTACAGATCGACGATCAGTTGGGCGTGCCGCTCGCCGAGCCCGGCGCCGCGCAGCACGGCACTCCATTCGTCGCGCGGCACCCGGTGGGCGATAACCGGCCGCCCGGACAGTTCCGCCAAGGTACGCGCGACGTCGAGCGCGCTTACCCGCTCTTTCCCTTCGATACTGACCACCCGTGGCGTCGCGCGCGAAGGCCCTTCATCGAGCAGCAACTGCGCGGCAAGCTCGCCGACGTCCTGCGCCGCGACGGTCGGAAACAGCTTGTCGAGCGGATCATGCAGACTCGGCAGCGCGCCCCGGCCGAGCGCGACCGGCAGCACGCGTGCCCAGTTCTGCATGTGCTCGGCGGCGCGCAACAAGATCAGCGACGACGCGACGGTGCGCAACCGCGTTTCGAGGTAGTGGAACAGCGTCGTGATGCCGGTGCCATCCGCGTGCTCGGCTCCGTAGTCGGACAGCGCGAGGAGCCGCGGTGGCGCGCTGATGCGCAAAGCCACGACGCCCGCGTCGATGATGCGCCGCATCGCGGCCGCGGGATCGTCATGCGCTCGCGGCACCGGACAGAGCCATTGCACTGCCTGCGCGCCGTCGATCGCGCGCGCGACCAGCTGTGGGTCGTTCAGGTCGGCGATCGCGATCTCGCAGCCGATTGCCGCGAGCGCTTCGGCTTGCGTGGCGTCGCGCACCACCGCGCGTACCTGGCGGCCCGCGCGACGCAAGGCGGTTGCGCTCGCGTGTCCCACGTGACCGGTCGCTCCGAAAATGACGAACACGTTGTGCTCCTTTGAGGATCGCTATGACGTGATGGTAGGGACGCGGTGCTCGCGAGGCGCTCAGATCTGGATGACTTTGCGCAGATCTGGATGATTTTTTACGCCGATGCCGCGCAGGTCGCCCAGGTCGCGCGAGTCGCGTTGGCTGTTCGCGAGCTACCAGATTCCGTCACGCCGGCGAACCTGCCAAAAACGCCGCACAATGCAGGCATCTCGCCGTCATTCAGCTCACTCAGGAGACAAGCGATGAACGCCGTCACCCCGATGCCCGCGCCTGCGCCGCACAGCGGCTCGCGCATCACCGTGCGCACGAGCAGGGCGCTTGGCTGGCAAGGCTTCGGTGCGGAGCTGGTCAACGTGTCGGCCGGTTTGCATCGGATGCCCGCGTTTCGCCATCATCGCGTGGGCGTGCACGTTGGTGCGCCGGTGACTGCGCGCTGTCTGTGCGATGCGCGCCGCCACACGCGGATTCAGGCGCACGGCGACGCCGACGTGATCCCCGCGGGGCTCGAAGGTCAGTGGAACGATGACGCCGCCTGCACGATTTTCAGCGTCTGGTTTGCAGAGGACTTCGCGCGACGGACGGTCGAGCAACTCGCGTTGAACTCGGCCGACGCGCAGCTGCGCCCGCGCTTCCAGATGCGCGATCCGCGCTTTCAGCATCTCGCCTGGGCGCTGCGCGCGGAGCTCGAAGCGGACGATGCGTCCGATCCGCTCTACGCCGAAAGTCTGTGTACGGCGATGCTGGTGCGTCTGATCGGCGTCGAACCCATGCCGGGCAACCGGCGGCGTACGCTCGCGCCGCGCACGGCCGCACGTGTGATCGAGTTTATCGACGCGCATCTCGATCAGCGTCTGACGCTCGACGAGCTCGCCGCGCAGGCGCAACTGAGCGTGCCGCATTTCAAGGCGCTGTTTCGCGACACGCTCGGTGTGCCCGTGCATCAGTACGTGGTACAGCGCAGGGTCGAGCGCGCGCGAACGCTGCTGCTGCAGGGACGCCTCAGCGCAAGCCAGATCGCGCTCGAAACGGGCTTTGCGCATCAGAGCCATATGGCGCACTGGATGTCGCGTTTGCTCGGTGCAACGCCGCGTGAACTGCGCGGCGCCGCGCGCGATGACGCGGCCATGTCGGGGCAGGAGAAGACACGACGTTGATGCGCGAACCGCGCGGCGCGGAACCCATCCGCTTCAACCGGGCGTGGCCCCCGTCAACTGCGCATAGACATCATGCGCGAGCTGCAGCAGCTCCTTGCGATCGATCCCACCCGACACCGCATAGCCAAAATCGCCGTCGACCCAATAGAACACGTTGACGGGCCCCGCCTGATACAGCTTGAACGCGGTCGTATTCGCGTTCTCGCGACGATGCGAGATGCACAGCGTGACGCGCTCGCCGTTCGGTCCGCGATACATGAACTGCGCGGTCGGACCGTCGTCGCCGGGCAGCAGGCGGCCGCCCGACAGCATGAATCCGCTCTTCGACAGCATCGGCGGATGGACCTCGGTGCCGAGCCGGTTCGCGAGCCATTGGACGAAGTCCTGCTCGCGATCGGCGCTCATGTCGCCCGGCCGGTCGATCGCCGGCATGTAGACGACGTGCGCGAGCGCCGCCTGGCGCGCGAAGCCCTCGGCGCTGTCCGCGCTGACCGGACGATTTCCGGCTTGCGTTTCGGCCCCAGGGGCGGTTCGATCGATCGCAACCGGTGGAATCAGATCGTTCCTGTGCATGCCGATGCCCACGCCGAGCACGAGCGCCGCGGCCATGCCCGCGAACTGCGCGGCAAAACGCGGCCAGTTCGCGGCTGCTCGCGCGCGGCGCGGCGCACCGGTCTGCAGGCGCTTCGGCACGGGCTCGCTGAGCACGCGGTCGTAGCGCTCGTGAAGCAGACCATTGAGCGAAAAGTAATCGCTGACGCGCGCGGCCAGCTCCGGATTCTGTTCGAGCGCGCGCTCCACCTCGTCGCGCCGCTCGCCGGACAGCGTGCCGTCCACGTACGCGTGCAAGTCTTCTTCGCCGATCGGCATTTGCGGCTCGCTCATCGCACCACCTGTAATTTCGCACCGGGCTGGGCGCCCGCCATCAAAGCCCGCAGCCGTTCGCGTCCGCGCGAGAGCCGCGACATCACCGTGCCGATCGGAACGTTCAGCGCGAGCGCGACATCGGCATAGCTCATCTCCTCGAGACCGACCAATAGCACCACCTCGCGCTGTTCGACCGGCAGCCGCTGCAACGCGTAGTCGAGGTCGCGCATTTCGAGCGAACGCGTCTGGCCCGACGGCACCGCGAGCTCGCTTTCGGCGATGCTGTCGTCGTCGACCGCGACGTGGACTGCGCGTGCCGACGCCTTGCGCGCCTGATTCGCGAAGACGTTGTGCATGATCGTGAACAGCCACGCGCGCAGATCGGTGCCCGGCTGGAACAGACGGGTGCGGCCGAGCGCGCGCTCGAGCGTGTCCTGCACGAGGTCGTCGGCGAGCTCCCGATTGTTGATCAGCGCCCGCGCATAGCGCCGCAGACGCGGCACATGCTCGATCAACTCGTCACGGACATCCATGGTTGATCCCGGTCAAGGGGCGTGGGGGTGGCATCGGCTTCACTCGCGTCGGTATCGATACGCGTCGGGCCGGTCGCGGAGGCTTCCGTCGCACGATGCGTTCGAACTGCAAACACCTGTCAGCGCATTTTATTCCGCGAGGGCCGCGCCCACCGGCGTCAGCGCGCGCTCATCACGTCGGCGGCGCGCATCAGGCCGTGGGTGCGCGCATTGCCCGCGACGACGAAACGCTGCCGCTGCGCGGTCCACGTCAACAGCCGCAGCTCGCCGATGCGGCGCGCGGCCCACTGCGGCTCTTCCCGCGCAAACGGCGCCGCGGCCGACAGCACGACCACCGGTTGCTGATCGCCGTTCAGATAGACGAGTTCGTCCGCGCGCTGCAGTGGCCCGAGCCGCAGCACGCGTTGCTCGACGAGGCGCAGGCCGATCGCGCCGAGATCCGGCGCGGCTGGATCGACGCGCGTCGGCGATGCCGAGGAAAAGGGCCGTGCGGTGGCTTCGGCGAGCGCCATCACGGCGGCATTATCGAGCGCTCGTGCCGACACCTGAGTCGCCAGGAGCCAACCGCTGATGGCGCTCAGCATCAGCGCGAGCGCGACGAGCGCGACAAGTGTTCGGCGTGCGCGACCACCCGGTTGCGGGCGCATGCGCAGCGGGCGCGATCCGCCGAGGCGCCCAGGCGCGGGCTCCTCGGCGGTCTGAAAGGTGGCCTGGATCTGTGCGTTCAAGCGGTCGTAAAAGGCGACACGCCGTGCTTCCGCCGGATGCTTGCCGAGATAGTCGCGCAGCGACGCGGCGCGCTCGGGCGTCAGCGTGCCGTCCGCATAGGCCTGGATGTCGTCTTCGGAGGGCGGAGCGCCGGAGGGGCGGTGAGTCGAGGTCATGATGATGCGCGGTCTTGATTGCTGCTATCGGACGGCTAACACGGCGGCGGGGACATTTATTCCCCGCGCCGGCGATGTTTTTTTCACGCCACGAATACAGGAATAAACGCTGCCCACCCGTGGTTCTCCCTGGTGCGAACCCGCACAACTCTCCAAGGAGTCGATCATGAAAAAGCTTTCGTTGGTTGCTTTGTCGCTCGTCGTTCTCGCCGCTTCGTCGAGCGCGTTTGCGCAGGGCAAGACACGCGCTCAGGTGTACCAGGAACTGATCGAGGCGCAGCAGAACGGTCTCGACTACATCACCGACGCGTCCTATCCCGATGTCAGTCCCGTGTTCGCACGTCAGGTCGAGCAGCGCAAGCAGGCGCTCGCCGCGCAAGCGGCGCTCGCCGCGAGCCACGTCGCGAACTCGGGAGCGCCGGCTGTTGGCACCCATTGAAGCAGCATCGGCCACTGGCGCGCGAATGGGTTTGAATGTGCGCGCCAGGGCCGGATGGAATAGACCGTAGCGAGGCGTGTTCGCCCGTACGTTGGTCGATGAGTCGATCGACCCATCGATCGAATCATCGATCCATCCGGCAAGGAGTTTCTGTGACACCACCCTTCGCACCCAAACCCAATCCCGCCGGCTCCGACCCGCGGCCGATCTGCGTGCCATGCCGGCTCGCCGCGATCGGCGCGGTCGCGCTCGCGCTCGCGGGCGGCTTCGCCTACACCGCGGGGTGGCTGACGCCCGCGCGTCTGACCGCCCCGCGCGTCATCGATACGTTCGAGGCGGTCGCGGGCCCGCATCCCGGCTATCGACGCAATCACGCCAAGGGCCTGTGCGTCGACGGCTATTTCGACAGCAACGGCAATGGCGCGGCGCTGTCGCACGCGGCAGTGTTCGCGCCGGGCCGCACGCCGGTGTCGGGTCGCTTCGCGGTGCCCGGCGGCAATCCGTCCGCGCCCGATACGAGCTCGCCGGTGCGCAGTCTCGCGCTGCAGTTCCGGCTTCGCGATGGCGAACAGTGGCGTACCGGCATGAACTCGACGCCGGTGTTCGCGGTGCATACGCCAGCGCAGTTCTATCAGCAATTGCTGGCCGCGAAGCCCGACCCTGCGACCGGCAAACCGGACCCCGCGAAGCTGAAGGCGTTCTACGCGGCCAATCCCGAGACGCAGCCGTTCCAGCGCTGGGTCAAGTCGCACGCGCCGTCGTCGAGCCTCGCGAACGCCGCATACTACGGCATCGACGCGTTTCTGTTTACCGATGCCCACGGCACGACGCGCGCCGTGCGCTGGGCCGTCGTGCCCGACACGCCATACGCGCCGATCACCGCGGCGCAGCAGGCCGAAAAGAACTTCCTCGCCGCCGAGCTCGACGAGCGTCTGCAACACGGACCGTTGCGCTGGCATCTGCTGTTGACCGTCGCGCAACCGGGCGACCCGACCAGCGACGCGACGCTGCAGTGGCCCGACGACCGCCAGCGCGTCGACGCGGGGACGCTCGTGATCGAACGCACCACGTCGCAGGAGGACGGCGCCTGCCGCGACATCAACTTCGATCCGACGATCGTGCCCGCCGGCATCGCGCCATCGGACGATCCGCTGCTCGCCGCGCGCTCTGCGGCCTACGCACAGTCGTTCCAACGCCGCACGCGCGAGGAGGCGCTGCATCCCGAGATCCATCGAACCCAGCCAAACGGAGAGCCTTCATGACGCGCACCCGCACTCACTTCAGTCCGCTCGCGCGGCTGCTGCACTGGACGATGGCGCCGCTGATCGTCGCGATGCTGTTTATCGGCGTGGGCATGGTGGCGACGGTATCGCGTGCCCATGATGCGTTGGTCGCGCTGCATCGGCCGCTCGGCATCGCGTTGCTGCTGCTCGTGCTGGTGCGGCTCGCGGTGCGCGTGATGCGCGGCAGTCCGCCATTGCCCGCGCGCATGTCGAAGCCGCAACGAATCGCGGCGCATGCGTCGCACCTCGTGCTGTACGGGCTGATGCTCGCGATGCCGCTGATCGGCTGGGCGATGCTATCGGCGGCCGGCTATCCGGTCACGCTGTTCGGTCCGCTGCATCTGCCGCCGATCGCACCGCACGACGTCGCGCTGTTCGCGCTGCTGCGCGCGCTACATACGTGGCTCGCGTTCGCGTTGTTCGCGACGGTGCTGCTGCATCTGGCGGCGGCGTTGTTGCATGGGCTGATCCTGCGCGACGGGGTGTGGGGCAGCATGGCCCGCGGCGAACGCTAATATGGGTCGAACCGCGGCTTGACCGGCTTGCTCCCGAACTGTCCAGATCGCCCGCCCTGGCGATTTTCGTCCAACGCGTAAAATGGCCGGTTATCACTGGCAAATCGCAGCTGGACAGAATCGGCCGGGCGTCGCGCGGCGCCCCGTCATGGTCCACGCGCGCTTGCCTTCGCCGGTTTGAACAGGAATGCACGCGGATGTCGTCAGTTTTCTTCGATCGGGAAAGGATTGCGGAATGGCTCGGTGAGCACACCGTCGCCAAGGCGCGCTCGGTGGGCGCGGTCAGCAACGTCAAATGGCAGGGGGACACGCTGTCGGGCGACGTGCAGGGCTCGCAGCCGCGGCCGTACCTGACGCGGGTTCGCTTTCGTACCGATGGCGGGTCGCCGTCGGCCGAAGGCAAATGCACGTGCCCCGTCGGCCGTAATTGCAAGCACGTCGCGGCGCTGCTGCTCGCGGAACTCGACTACCACGACGAGATGGATCACATCACGCAGGTCGAAAACGACAGTGACCCGGCGACGTCGGCGGTGTTCATCGCGCGACGGATTACGGTGCCGGGCGCGCCGCCGGCGCCATCACCGTCTCCATCACCGTCTCCATCTTCATCTCAAGGTGTGCGACCCGAACTGGTCAGCTGGCTCGAGCGTTTTCGCGCGCGCGCCCGCGCGGCCGACGCCGCCGAAAAAGACGCCGCCCGGAAGCTCGACGCCACGCGCAAGGAAACGCTCGCTTATCGGCTCAACTGGTCGCGTTTTCATATGCGCCACGAAGTCGTGCTGCATCGCGCGCGTTGCGACGCGGACGGCGTGATCGTCGAAGTCGGCGACAGCTGGGGCGACGTCGAAGGCGCGCTGCTCAGGCAGCCGCGCTTCGTGTCCGACGAAGACCTGTCGATCCTCCGCGGCCTATGGCTCGGTCGCTCGCGCGAGGACCTGGGCCAGTTCGTGCTGCGAGGCACGAGTGGCGCGGAAACGCTGCAGAAGCTGATCGCGACCGGGCGCCTGTTCTTCGACTTCGGGATCGCGCCGGGCCAGGCCGGACCGACGCCGCTCGCGCGCGCCGCCGACCGCCTCGGGCGCATCGAATGGGAGCCGCTCGCCGACGAGCGCCTGCGCCCGGTACTGCGCACCGAACCGCGCGCGAGCATGGTGCTGCCGACCGAGCCGGTCTGGTACGTGGACGGCGTCGCCAACGAGGCGGGCGTCGTGCCACTGTCGCTGCCGTTCCAGCAACTGCCCGACTACCTCGCGATGCCGCCGATCTCGCTCGCCGAGGCGCCGCTCGTCGCGTCGGTGCTGCGCGAGATCGCTCCCGAGCTGCCGCTGCCGCCGACCCACGACGCGCCCGCGATTCGGGTGATCGACGTCGAACCGGTGCCGGTGCTGACGCTGAACAGCCATGCGCTGCCCGGCTCGGGGAAGGGCATCAAAACGGCGAAAACGGCGAAGGCCGCGAAGGCCGCGGAGCGCAAGTCCGCCGCGGTAGAGCTGGCGGCCGCGAGCTTCGACTACGACGGTGTCAGCATCAACGCCGACAGCAGCGTGACGCTGGTGCCGTTGCCGGGCGGCGACGTGATTCACATCCGCCGGCGCTACGACGCCGAGAAAAAGCGTCTGCTGGAATTGCGCAAGACCGGTCTGCAAAAGGTGCCGACGCGCAACCTGCATGCGTCGCGTCTGTTGCCCGACACGATGCTCGGACTGCCCGACACCGACGCGTGGTCCGAGTTCGTCAACGACGCGGTGCCGGATCTGGTCGCGAAGGGCTGGCGCGTGACGATGGCGCCCGAGTTCCGCTACAACGTGATCGAGATCGACGCGATCGACGGCACCGCGCAGCAGGCCGGCGACGGCTGGTTCGATCTGGAGATGGGCATCCGCGTCGGCGAGCGCAACGTGCGGCTCGAACCGCTGCTGGCCGATCTGTTCCGGCGCGACCGGCGCTGGCTCTCCGGCGCGCTGGAGCGTATTCGAGACGACGAGCCGATCGAGCTGAAGACCGAGGAGAACAAGCGCCTGCGGTTGCGCGCCGATCGTCTGAAGCCGGTGGTGCGCGTGCTGGTCGATCTGTTCGATTCGCTCGGCGGCGCGCTTGCCGAAGGCGCGCCTCTGCGCGTGCCCGCGGTCGATGCGGGTCGCCTCGATGCGCTGCACGACACCGGCCGCTGGCAGTTCAGCGGCGACGATTCGATCCGCGAGCTCGCGCGCCGTCTGCAAGCCGGTCCGGGCCTGCGCGAAGTGCCGGTGCCGCGCGGGCTGAAGGCTGAGCTGCGCGGGTACCAGCACCAGGGCCTGAACTGGATGCAGTTCCTGCGCGAACAGGATCTGGCCGGCGTGCTCGCCGACGACATGGGCCTCGGCAAAACCGTGCAGACGCTCGCGCACGTTCTCGCCGAGAAGGAAGCGGGGCGGCTCACGCATCCCGCGCTGATCGTCGTGCCGACCACGCTCGTGCACAACTGGCGCGAGGAAGGGCGCCGCTTTGCGCCGGAGCTGAAAGTGCTGGTGCTGAACGGGCCGCAGAGAAAGGAGCGTTTCGAGCAGATCGGCGAAGCCGAGCTGATCCTGACCACTTATGCGCTGTTGTGGCGCGATCAGAAGGTGCTCGCCGAGCACGACTATCATCTGCTGATTCTCGATGAGGCGCAGTACGTGAAGAACGCGACCACCAAAGCCGCCCAGGCGATTCGCGGCTTGCGGGCGCGGCATCGGCTGTGCCTGACGGGCACGCCGCTCGAGAATCATCTCGGCGAGCTGTGGTCGCAATTCGATTTTCTGCTGCCAGGCTTTCTCGGCAGCCAGAAGGACTTCACGCGACGCTGGCGCAATCCGATCGAAAAGAACGGCGACGACGTGCGCCGCGCGTTGCTCGCGCGCCGCATCCGGCCGTTCATGCTGCGCCGTCGCAAGGACGAGGTCGCGAAGGAGCTGCCGCCGAAGACGACGATCGTGTGTCCGGTCGATCTCGAAGGCGCGCAGCGCGACCTGTACGAAACCGTGCGCACCGCGATGCAGCAGAAGGTGCGCGCGGCGGTCAGCGCGCAGGGGCTCGCGCGCAGCCACATCATCGTGCTCGATGCGTTGCTGAAGCTGCGCCAGGTGTGCTGCGATCCACGGCTCGTGCGCACCGCCAGCGGTATCGCGGACGGCGCTGCCACGGGCGGCGGCGAGCGCGCGATGCGCTCGGCCAAGCTCGATCTGCTGCTGTCGATGCTGCCCGAGTTGATCGAGGAGGGACGCCGCGTGCTGCTGTTCTCGCAGTTCACCGGCATGCTCGCGTTGATCGCCGAGGCGCTCGACGAAGCCGCGATCCCGTACGTCATGCTGACGGGCGACACGGCCGATCGCGTGAGCCCGGTCGAGCGGTTCCAGCAGGGCGAGGTGCCGCTGTTCCTGATCAGCCTGAAGGCCGGCGGAGTGGGGCTGAACCTGACCGCCGCCGACACGGTGATCCACTACGACCCGTGGTGGAACCCGGCCGCCGAGAACCAGGCGACCGACCGCGCGCATCGGCTGGGACAGGACAAGCCGGTATTCGTGTACAAGTTGATCGCGGCCGGCAGCATCGAGGAAAAGATCGTCGCGTTGCAGGAGCACAAGGCCGGGCTCGCCGACAGCATTCTCGCGGAAGATGCGGCCGGCGCCGCAAAGTTCTCGGACGACGATCTCGACGCGCTGTTCGCGCCTATGCCGGACCTCGAAGGCGCGCGTTGAACGCGCGGGCAAGCGACCGAACGAGGCAACGCAGACGGGCCACGCAGACACGCAAGGGGGAAATCTGACGCGCCGCGGCAACGCCAATCGGGGCCACACTGTAACAAAGCGTCTGTGTATGTAAATTACCGTCGATGGGACTTCAAACTCATACCAATTTCGAACTCGCGCTGTGTAAGGCTTGCGCGTCGCGCGCGGCTGGTGCGGCGCGTAATAACTACTTCGCCAACGGTTACAAAGGAAGTTCTTTCATCTTGAGCACGGCTGTTCTTCCAGCTAACGTGACGTTACTCGTGCGGTTAGACCCCGGCGAGCGTGTGTAGTGTTTGTGGGCGGCGTTGCTTCGACAGGGGCAGCGCCGCATTTTTTTGCCGGCGACCCTAACGCTGCGCATCACCCGCTGACGGCCCGTCTCGCGGCGCGTCATCGCGTCGGCCAACAATGTGAAGCAGTCGAATGCCTCATGCAGAACGAGAGCTTTGAGTCGCTCGCCCGACCAGGCCGACTGCCTCGAATGACAACTCGACCGGGACAAAATCTAACAATGTTTAAACGATTTCTTTTGAGATTATTCTTATACTGAACGCGCAATTGTTAAATAAGAGTACCTGAAAGGAATCTTAAAGCCGATAAGCGAGCATGGTCAAAAAGCCGCTCCAGCAAGGATCTTCCGTCCGCAGTGTCACTTCCTTCCGGCGCCGGCTAGTGGTGGCAGACCAGAAAAACCTGAAAAGCGCGTCAGCCGTTTCTGATTAGGGTTTTTCGCGACGGATTGCCGGTACACGGCAAACGGGAAGAAAGAAGGTTTTCGATTATCATGATCTGCCCTGCATAATCGCTATGGAAATTACATTTATGCGCTGATTTCCGCTTCATGAAAGCAGCGTCATGGCGGGGGACGGCGAGGGACCATTAATCAGAAAGTAACAGCCGGAATTTTTTGGGAAGCCGGATCGGCGGTGCTGCGCCGTCATCCCGGTCGTCAGCCGGTATACCGGCCGTCAGCCATGAAGGCGCTGTTGCGTTGTGGGGTGTTATGAGAATTGCAGTCCTCGATGATGATTCGGCTCAGGCCGACCTTGTATGTCAAACGCTGTCCGCCGCTGGACACGTCTGTCACGCGTATGGCGCAGGGCGCGAACTCGTGCGCCAGTTGCGTCGTCAGACGTTCGATCTGCTCGTGCTCGACTGGAACGTTCCCGACATGTCCGGCGAAGACGTGCTTCGCTGGGTGCGCGAAAGCCTGTCCGAGCGCCTGCCGGTGCTGTTCATGACGAGCCGCGGCCGCGAAACCGACATCACTTCGATTCTGAATACCGGTGCCGACGACTATCTCGTCAAGCCCGTGTCGGGCGCCGTGCTGCTCGCGCGGGTTGGCTCGCTGCTGCGGCGCGCGTATTACCTGAAGCCGCCGGCAACGAGGGAAGTATTCGGCGACTTCGAGTTCGACCTGAGCGTCAAGCACGTCGTGGTCCGCGGCACCCCGGTCTCCGTCACGCAGAAAGAGTTCGAACTCGCGCTGCTGCTGTTCCAGCATATGAGCCGGCCGTTGTCGCGCGCACACATTCTCGACGTGATCTGGAAGCAGGCCACGGACATCCCGTCGCGCACGATGGACACTCATGTGTCGATGTTGCGCAGCAAGCTCGGTCTGCGCCCCGAGCACGGTTATCGGCTCACGCCGATCTACGGCTATGGCTACCGCCTCGAGCGGATCGAAACCGGCACACCACCGGCCGCCGACGACGAACCCACTGAAGAAGCGGGGGAAGCGTGACGGTCTGCGTGGATGGGGCGGCATCGGGCAGCGCCGCCATGCCCGGCCGCCGCGCCGCCGCGTGGCTTGCCGCGGCCTGTCTGATGGCAACGGGCGCGACCGGCTGGAGCGCGCTCGCGCACGCGCAGCCCGCGCGCGGCAAGACCGGAGCGAAGGCCTCGCCGGTCTACGCTTCGTACACGACGCACGAGGGCGACACGCTGTATGACATAGCCGCCCGCTACATGGCCGATCCGACCGACTGGGCGCTGTTGAGCAGCCTCAATCACGTGCCCGCGCCGCGCCGCATGGCGGCCGGCATCGTGCTGCGTTTGCCGTCCCGAAGGCTGCGCCAGGATCGGGACACGGCTCGCGTGGTCGCGACCAGCGGTCCGGTCGAGCACGCGTTCGACTCGAGCCCCTATCTGCCGCTGAAAACCGGTGAAACGCTTGCCGAAGGCGATCGCTTGCGCACCGGCGCGAACGGGTTCGCGACGCTCGAGCTGCCCGGCGGCTCATACGTGACGGTCGCGCAGAACGGCGAACTCAATATCGAGAGACTGCGGCACGTCACGCTGACCGGCGTCGCCGATCGCGTCTTTGAGCTGCGCGCCGGCGAGGTCGAGAGCCAGGTCACGCATGCGAAGCGACGCGATGATCGCTTCCAGATCCGTTCACCTTCGGTGGTCGCCGGAGTGCGCGGCACGCGTTTTCGCGTCGATTACGACGGCGACACGCAAACCACCGCGGTGGCGGTGCTCGACGGCGCGGTCGGCGTCGATCCGGCCACGCAGCATGGCCAGAGCGCCGCGCCGGCGCCAGGCAGGCCGTTGCAGGCGTCCGAGCAGCTGGTCGAGGCAAGCTTCGGCAACGTCACGCACTCGGGCGGCGCGGTCGGCAGTCCGGTCCAGCTGTTGCCCGCACCCGCGCTCGCGCGGCCGGCGCGCGTGCAGGACGGCAAGAGCGTCGCGTTCGACGTCAACCCGGCCGAGCACGCGGTCGGCTATCGGCTGCAGATTTCGCACGACGCCGATCAACTGGACCTGGTGCGAGACCTGCGTGTGAGCGCGCCGCATGCCGACTTCGGCGATCTGCCCGACGGCACGTACTTCGTGCGCGTCGCGTCGACCGATAGCAACGGTCTCGACGGCCTGCCGAACGTGTACGCGTTCGAGCGCCGCCAGCTGGGGCTGGACGCTTCGGCCGCGCAGCGCGCGGGTAGCCGCGACTACGAGTTCCGCTGGTTCGTCAGCCGCAGTAACGTGCCGACCCGTTTCCGCTTCCTGCTCGCGAACACGGCCGAACTGAGCCATCCGGTCATCGATCGCCCCGATCTGCCGGGCGGCGAACTCGTGATCAGCGATCTGCCTCCGGGCGTCTACTACTGGACGATCGTCGCCGAGCAGTTCGACAACGGCCGCTTCTACGAAAAGAGCAGTCCGGTCCACTCCTTTACGCTTGCGCGCTGACGCTGGTAGATTCTCGGGGCCGGCCTGCTGGCCGGTCGTCCTCCCGTTCCCGACTACATCGTCCCGTGCCCGCCACTTCTACGCGAATGAGCCTCGATCCGCGCGCCCGTCTCGGACGGCGGGCGGGCCGGCGCTTTCTGATCGAGTGGGTCAGCGTTGGCTGTCTCGGTCTCGTGGTGATCCTGCTGACGTCGTTCGGGCGCGTCGGCGCCGGCATCGATCTGCTGGTGTACGACCAGTTTCTGAAGCTGCGCGAGCAGCCGCTGCTGTCCGACATCGTCGTCGTCGAGATCGACAACGCGAGCATCGACGCGCTCGGCCGCTGGCCGTGGCCGCGCAGCGTGCACGCGCGGCTGCTCGAGCAGATCGCCGCGGCCAAACCTGCCGCGGTGATCTACGACGTGCTGTTCACCGAACCCAATGTCGACGACGCCCAGCTCGCCCGCGCAATTGCGCTGAGCCCGACCTATCTGCCCGTGCTGCTGACGCCGCCCGATGCGAGCGGCAAGCGCACCGTCGATGAACCCGTCGCGCCGCTCGCGCAGGCTGCTGCCGGGCTCGGTCACATCAATTTCGAAGTGGACCGCGACGGCATCGTGCGCAGCGTCGCGCGCTTCCAGGGCGACGAGCGCTCGCGCTGGCCGCAACTGATGGTGCTCGTCGCCGACGCGGTCGAACACGGCAAGCTGCATCTGCGCGGCGGCCTGCCGCCGCGCTCCTCGAACGAGCCCGCACGCGGCAGCGACGACGGCGGCGAAGAGCGCTTCCTGATTCCGTTCGGCCCGAACGCCGCGAACTACCCAAGGCTCAGTTTCGCCGACGTGCTCGCCGGCAAGGTGCCGGCCGATCAGTTGCGCGGGCGCATCGTCGTGATCGGCGTGACGGCGTCGGGTCTGTACGACCGCTTCGCGACACCGGTATCGGGCGAGCTCGGTCCGCTGCCCGGCGTCTACATCCACGCGAACGTGCTCGACACGCTGCTGAGCGGCCGCGAGATCCAGCCGGTCGCGCTGTGGGTCATGTTCGCGGCGGCGCTCGGGCCGCTCGCCGCGCTGCTCGCCGGCTTCCTCGTGCTGTCGCCGCGCCGCTCGTTGTTGCTGACCGGCGCGCTGGTGCTGCTCGCCGCGACCGGCAGCGCGCTGCTGCTGTACGGCGGCAGGCTGTGGATCTCGCCGGTGCCGGCGATCCTCGGCGTCGTGATCGTCTATCCGATCTGGAACTGGCGACGCCTCGAAATGACGATGGCGTATCTGCGCGGCGAACTGCAGCGTCTCGCCGACGAGCCGCATCTGCTGCCCGA
This sequence comes from Paraburkholderia sp. HC6.4b, assembly GCF_014200875.1. Taxonomy (NCBI): domain Bacteria; kingdom Pseudomonadati; phylum Pseudomonadota; class Betaproteobacteria; order Burkholderiales; family Burkholderiaceae; genus Paraburkholderia; species Paraburkholderia sp. HC6.4b. The sequence goes on along the minus strand of NZ_JACHDC010000039.1, from coordinate 14,937 downwards.
GACGCCGAAGCGCCGCCGCGAGTTCGGCGGCGACGTGCTCGCGCAGCACATGGCGCTGATGGCGCAGGCCGCGCAACGGGTGCAGGACATGAAGCGCTTCGTGTGGGGCAGCCTCGATAGCGTGCCGGAGCCGATTCTCGTCAGCGACGTGGCCGGCGTCGTGCTGATCGCGAATCACGCGGCGAAAGCGCATTTCGCTCGGCTAGGCACGCCGATGCCCGAAGGCCAGCCGATGCAGAGCGTGCTCGGCGGTCTCACGCTCGTGAAGACGATCGACACCGGCGCGGCCACGGACAACGAGCGCAGTCTGTCCGCGCACGCGCACTGGCCGGCGCTCCTCGATCCGACGCGCGGCGAGTTCGCGGCGCTGATGGCGCAGGGCGTCGAGGTGCGCGACGCGAACGAGCGCGACCATCTGCTGCGCTATGCGACCTGCACCAACGCGCAGGGCGAGACGACCGGCTGGATCGCCGGTCTCGTCGACGTGTCGGCGCTCCATGCGGCCGAGCGTCAGCGCGAAGACGCGCTGCGGCTGCTGTCGCACGACATGCGCTCGCCGCAGGCGTCGATCATTGCGCTGGTCGAGATCGAGCGCGCGCGGACCGAGCCTGCGCTCGCGCGCAGCGTGCTGGAGCGCATCGAACGCTACGCGCAACGCGCGCTCACGCTTGCCGACGACTTCGTGCAACTGGCGCGCGCCGAATCGCAGGCCTATGTGCTCGAGCCGCTGAGTCTGACCGAACTCGTCATCGATGCGAGCGACGAGGTCTGGCCGCAGGCGCATGCGAAGCGCATCGCGCTGCATACGGAATCCGCCGACGACGCCGACGACGATCCCTGGATCTGCGCCGACCGCTCGCTGATGACACGCGCGCTCGTCAATATCCTGAACAATGCGGTCAAGTACAGTCCGCCCGACACGCGCATCGTATGCAGCTTCGCTGGCCAGCCGGCGGCAAAGCGCGCGGGCAGCGAGGCGCCGCGCGTGTCGTGCACGATCCGCGACCAGGGCTATGGCATTCCTGAGGAGCAGCAAGCGGGATTGTTCGAGCGCTTTCGCCGTTTTCACGAGGCGGAGCGGCCGGAAGTGGGCGGCGCGGGACTCGGCATGGCGTTCGTCAAAACCGTCGTCACGCGCCACGGTGGCAGCGTCGAAGTCGTCAGCGCGCCCGGCGAGGGGACGGCCTTCACGATCTGGCTGCCCGCGCTCGACGACGCGCCCCTCGACGAATCGATCGCACCGCGCGTCTGATGCGCCTTTGATGTATTCGATGTACTAGAGAGAAAACAAAAAATGGCAAAGATCGCTCACCTCTGTGCCGCGCTGGCCGCGGCGAGCCTCACCGCTTGCGCGGGCCTGAGCGCCGACGTGCACACCGTCTCCGCTAACGGCGCCGACCGCGCGGTTGCGCTGCAAGGCGAGCAGACCTATTCGCTCGCTCGCACGCAGCCGCAGGACGACAGCGCCGATCATCCGCAAGTCGAAAAGCTGTTGCGCGACGAGTTGGCGAAACACGGGTTCGTCGATACGGCGGGCACGCCCGCGCATTATCTGCTGTCGATGGCGTATAGCACGCGGCCGGCGTCGATCGGCATCGGCGGTGAGGATTGCGCGCCCGCCGATTGCGGCGCGGGCAGCGACGGTCCAGGCGCGCTGCTGTTTGGGCGCAAGTATCAGCACGCGCTGACGCTGCGCTTTTTCGACTACGCGAGCGGCGCCGAGCGCTACAAGGTCGGCGCGGTGTTCATGGATCGCGACGCGGACCCGCTGCATGCACTGCCGTTGCTCGTGAAAACCGCGCTCGCGAAGCTGCCGTTCGATGCGCCGGCCGACTGGCGTGTGAAGCTCAGCATCGACAAGACGAGCGGTGTGCCGAACGTCGACTCGATGGAGCCGCTGCAGCGTTAAAACGCAGCCTTGGGTCGCCGGGGCCGCGAGTATCAGTTATTCCTGCGCCGGCTCGTCTTGCGGCCAGCGGTTTTCGAACACGCAATCGGCGAGCGGCAGACGGCTCGCCCAGCGCTCCGTTTCGAGCATCGGCTCGCTATAGAAGGCAGCGACGTGGCCGAGGCACAGAATCGCGACCGGCCGCGCGCCTTCCGGCATCCCCAGTAGCTGGTGCACCGCGTCGACATCGAATAGCGACACCCAACCAAGCCCGAGTCCTTCCGCGCGCGCGGCGAGCCACATGTTCTGGATCGCGCACGCGACCGACGCGAGATCCATCTCCGGCAGCGTGCGGCGGCCGAAGACGTGTCGCTCGCGCCCGTCCATCAACGCGATCACCAGCAGCTCCGCGCATTCGCGCATGCCTTCCACCTTCAGCTTCATGAACTCGTCGCGGCGCTTGCCGAGCGCATCGGCGGTGGCGAGCCGTTCGCGCTCGACGATGTCGCGCAAGCCCGTGCGCAGCGCCGCGTCGGTGATGCGCACGATGCGCCACGGCTGCATGTAGCCGACGCTCGGCGCGTGATGCGCCGCGTCGAGCAGACGCCGCAGCACCGCCGGATCGACCGGATCGGGCACGAAGTGGCGCATGTCGCGGCGTTCGTAAATCGCGCGATAGACCGCAGCGCGCTCGGAGTCGTCAAAAGGCTTCGCCATGAAAGAGGGCGGCCGTGAAAGCCGGGTTGGAGGGCCAGTAAGCGTGCATATAGGTTGCCACAATCGGGCCCACGCGGAACACCGCTTCGCCGGGCGTGTCGCTGTGCGCGCGCGTGGCGAAGCGCTGCGGCGCGAGCGGCGTCGCGAGCTTCGAGTAGTGGAACGTGTGGCCGGTCAGCGTGCCGTGGACGCCATCGATCTGCTGCATGCCGAGCGACGTGAAGCGCGTTTGCATCGTCGCGTGACCGGGTAGCAGGCCCAGCATCGGTGTGCTAGTGCCTTGCGCGTCGGTCAGCGTGTCGAGCAGATAGAGCATGCCGCCGCACTCGGCGACCAGCGGTTTGTCCGCCTCGACGTGCGCGCGGATCGATGCCGCGCTGGTCGCGTTGCCCGCGAGCGTCGCCAGATGCAGCTCGGGATAGCCGCCCGGCAGATAGAGCGCGTGCGTGCCGGCGGGCAACGCTTCGTCGGCAAGCGGCGAGAAATAGCTGAGCCGCGCGCCGAGCGCTTCGAGCAGCGCGACGTTGGCCGGATAGATGAATGAGAACGCGGCGTCGCGCGCGATCGCGATGTGCTTGCCTTCGAGCAGACGCGGCAGCACTTCGGGCGAGGGCACGCCGAAATCGACCGGCGCCGGCAGTTCGGCGAGCGCGGTCGACGCGAGCGTATCCGCCGCGCGTTCCAGGCGCGCTTCGAGATCGTCGATTTCATCGGCCTGGTGTAGGCCGAGGTGGCGGTCGGGCAGCGTGATCTCGTCGCTCGCGGCGAGGTGGCCGCACCAGCGCAACTCGGGCGGCAGTGCTTCCTGCAGCATCTGCGCGTGCCGAGCCGAGCCGACGCGATTCGCGAGCACGCCGTGGAACGGCAGTTGCGGTCTGAAGCGCGCAAGGCCGAACGCGACCGCGCCGAAGGTCTGCGCCATCGCCTGCGCGGAAATCACCGCGAGCACCGGCACGCCGAACGTGGTCGCCAGATCGGCGCTGCTCGGCGTGCCGTCGAACAGGCCCATCACGCCTTCGATCAGGATCAGATCGGCTTCTTGCGCCGCCCGCGCGAGCAGGTTGCGGCATGCGCTTTCGCCGACCATCCACAGATCGAGCGACAGCACCGGCGCGCCGCTCGCGCGCGCGAGGATCATCGGATCGAGAAAATCCGGCCCGGTCTTGAACACGCGCACGCGACGTCCGAGCCGCCGGTGATAGCGCGCGAGACCGGCGGTGATCGTGGTTTTGCCTTGTCCCGACGCGGGCGCGCTGATGAACAGCGCGGGGCACGCCCCGAAGGAAGTCCCCTGGGGGGGCGCCCCGGACGAAGCCCAGTTGGGGGATGCCGACATCGCTCAGAACTCCACGCCGCGCTGCGCCTTCACACCTTGCTCGCGATACGGATGCTTGATCGCGCGCATTTCGGTGACGAGGTCGGCGGCTTCGATCAGCGCGTCCGGCGCATGGCGTCCGGTCACGACGACGTGCAACATCGGCGCACGCGCGTTGATCACCGCGAGCACTTCGTCGAGCGGCAGGTATTCGTACTTCAGCACGGTGTTCAGCTCGTCGAGGATCACCATCTGGTAGTCGCCGCTTTCGATCATCCGCCGCGCTTCGTTCCAGCCTTTGCGCGCGGTCGCCATGTCGGCCTCGCGGTTCTGGGTGTTCCACGTGTAGCCGTCGCCCATCGTGACGAAATCGCATTGCGCGATCGCGCCGAGGAAATCGCGCTCCGACGTATGCAGCGCGCCCTTGATGAACTGCACGACGCCGAGCCGCATGCCGTGGCCGAGCACCCGCACGGCCATGCCGAACGCGGCCGTGCTCTTGCCCTTGCCGGTGCCGGTGTTGACGATCAGCAGGCCTTTTTCGACGGTCGCGCCGGCCTGCTTCTTTTCGTGGCCTTCGCGGCGGCGTTCGGTCATGCGTTGATGCGATTCCGGATCGGTTTTCATCGAGGGTCCTGGTTTTGAGAGGCGGGATAGGATGGGGGCGCGTCGCTAAGGGCAGCGTTGTTCGCCGCTGCGATCGCCACCGTGATGCCGGCGTGCGCGGTCTTGCGTACGATCAGACGCGCGTTTTGCGCGGTTGCGGTGGAGTCCGGCGCCGTTGCCGCCAGCAGCGCGCACGGCTCGCACACACCATCGACACCGAGCTGCGCGTGTGCCGCCGCCGACGGCGACGCGACCGGTACCGCGGCGATCTGCTCGCGGCTGAACAGTTGCAGCGGCAGCTGATGACGTGAGCAGAATTCGAGCAGACCGGCTTCGTTGGCTTTGGTGTCGATCGTCGCGATCGCGCGGATCTGCTCGAAGGCATTCGATCCGAGCGCTGCGCGGACGGCGGCTTCGATCTCAGCGGCTTCGCTGTGCAAGCGGCAACCGATGCCGACGCTCAGCGTTTTGATCGCGCGTCCGAGTCCGTGTCGTGTCGCGCTCGCTGCCAGTTCGTGAGCAACGCGGGCGTCGCGTTTGGCCGCATCACGCGCCAGCGCGAGCGACGCCACACCGCCGATCACGACGATCGCCGGCGAGCCGAGCCCCGCACGCGCCACCGCCTCGGCGAACTCGCGAAGCGGCGCGAGCACATGACGCTGCTCAGGCCGCGTCGCCGACTCGATCGCCGCGCACGGCGTGTCGGCGGACATGCCGGCCGCGAGCAATGCGCGGGCGATCTCGCCGAGCCGGCGCATGCCCATATAGATCACCAGCGTCATGCGCGTCGCGGCGAGCGCGGCCCAGTCCGGTTCGCCACTGCCGCCGGCGCCGTGGCCGGTGACGAACACGACGCCCTGCGCGAGATCACGATGCGTGACCGCGATACCGAGCGCCGCGGGCGCTGCGATGCCGGCCGTGATGCCGTTGATCACGTCGACTTCGATACCCGCGGCCTGTAGCGCCTGCAACTCTTCGCCGCCGCGGCCGAACACGAACGGATCGCCGCCCTTGAGCCGCGCGACGCTGCGCCCCGCGCGCAGATGCCCGAGCATTTGCGCGACGATGTCGGCTTGCGGCGTCGACGGATGGCCGCCGCGCTTGCCGACGTACACGACTTGCGCGTCGGTGCGCGCAAACTGCAGCACGTCGGGATTCACCAGATCGTCGACGAGCACGACATCGGCCTGCGCGAGCGCACGGGTGGCCTTCAGCGTGATCAGTTCGACGTCGCCGGGACCGGCGCCGATCAGCCAGGCGCGCGTCATCGCGGCGTGCATGGCGCGCGCCATGCGGTGATGGAAGAAGAGACGCGGCGTGCGACAGCGCGCGCGGCGGTGAATATAGAGGTCATGCGGAACTGCGAATCCGGGCACGCGCGATGCCGCGCTGCTACGCCTTCACATCCGTTCCCCGCGGATTCCGGCGGCCGGCGGCGCCACGTGATGCACGGATGCAATGCGGCACCGCCTCCGCGTCTGGCCGGTATCCGGGCTGGCGGCCTCATGCGCTTCGCCTTCCCGTCCCGGTTTGTGGATTCGCGGGACAGTGGCATCAAAAAACGCATGCGCGGCACGTCGGAATCGAAGGCGAATCGAATCGCGCGCCGCAGGTCGCTTACCGTTGCGGGGACAGCACAGGTTGAACGCGCGAGGCGCTGCCTGTTTCCCGTTTAACTGCACACGCGAGCGCATGTGCGGGCACCAAACGCGCGCATACGATAGCACATGGCGCCTTGCCGGATAAGCCTCGGCGGCGCTTTCCGGCTCGCTGCGTTGCTTGACTGCGCAAGGCCGCGGGCCTACACTCGCACGCACTTTGGGTGCTCGCATGCGCGCTCGTGCACATGCAGTTAAACGGGAAACAGGGAGCCACCTGCTCTGGAGCGGCTAACCTGTGCTGTCCCCGCAACGGTAAGCGAAAAGCGGTTCCGGCTTGATAGCCGGGCACCGCAGTGCCGGCTTCGATGTCCTCGCGCAAGCTCGCGTGGACATTTCACCACTGGACGAGAAACCACTCGGCCGGGAAGGGGAAGCGGCGCTTTCGCCAGCCCGGATACCGGCCCAACGAAGCAGAACGACCGCCGCGGGGATGCGGCGGCGCGTTCATGACCTCAGTTCCGCTTTCTGTATTTCCGTTGTCGCGGCCATGCCGTCGTTCGTCCCCGTGTCTGGTGATCGCTGGTACTGCTGCGCGTGCTTCATTCGCTCCATTCGCCAGCCGACGCGGACCCACGCGCGGACTTTCCGGCATACCGATCAACGCCAAGGGATGGACCTCACGATGCAAACTCAATTGCGCAAGATCCCCGTCACGATCGTCACGGGCTTTCTCGGCAGCGGCAAAACCACGCTGCTGCGGCACATTCTTCAGCATGCGGGCGGCAAGCGCATTGCGGTGATCGTCAACGAGTTCGGCGAGCTCGGCATCGACGGCGAAATCCTCAGGGGCTGCGGCATCGGTTGCGATGAAAACGGCGTCGAGACCGAAGGGCAATTGTATGAACTCGCGAACGGTTGTTTGTGCTGCACCGTGCAGGAAGAATTTTTCCCGGTGATGGAAAAGCTCGCGGAGCGCCGCGATGAACTCGATCACGTGCTGATCGAAACGTCGGGCCTGGCGTTGCCGAAGCCGCTCGTGCAGGCGTTCAACTGGCCGCAGATCCGCAATGGCTTCACGGTCGACGCGGTGGTGACGGTGGTGGACGGCCCGGCCGCCGCGAGCGGCCAGTTCGCCGATAACCCGCTCGCCGTCGATGCGCAACGCAAGGCCGATCCGAATCTCGATCACGAGTCGCCGCTGCACGAGCTGTTCGAAGACCAGTTGTCGGCGGCCGATCTGGTGATTCTGAACAAGACCGATCTGATCGACGACGCGCGGCAGCACGAGGTCGAAGCCGCGATCCGCGCGGAGATTGCGCCGCAGGTGAAGATCGTACGTGCGCAGCGGGGGCGGCTCGACCTGCATACGCTGCTGGGCCTCGAAGCGGCGTCGGAAGAGACGATCCACCTGCGTCATGACCACCACGGTTCCGCCGACGACCCCAATCACCACCACGATGAATTCGATTCGGTCGTCGTGCAGGCATCCGTACCGTCGCGCGACGCGGCGCTCGCCGCCTTGCAGGCGCTCGTCGAAACCCACACGATTTACCGTGTCAAAGGCTTCGCGGCACTGCAGGGCGCGGCGATGCGTCTCGTGATCCAGGGCGTGGGCCGGCGCTTCGACAGCTACTTCGACCGGCGCTGGCAAGCGGGTGAAAATGGCGACGGCGCGTTGAGCCGCTTCGTGCTGATCGGCGCAGACCTCGACCAACACGCGCTGCAACAGGCGTTCGACGCGGCGCTCGGCGCGACGTCGAACGCGACGGCATAAACGGGCGCACCAGCATGCATCTGCTGCGCACGACGCCGGGCGGCTTCGTCGACGATACGCAGGGCGTGATCCGCATCGATCAGCAGCCCGCCGAGATCGTCGTGCTCAGTTCCGCCGACACCACGCTGTCGCTGCTCGCGAGCGTAGTGCCGCGTCTCGGCGACGGCTTTCCGAGCGTGCGGCTCGCGAACGTCACGTATCTGCGTCAGCCTGCCTCGGTCGATTTCTATCTGGACGACGTGTTGCAGCATGCGCGCGTGGTCGTCGTCGATCATCTCGGCGGCGAAACGTATTGGCCGTACGGCATCGAGCAGGTGGTCGCGCTCGCGCAGCGCAAACAGCAAACACTCGCGATGTTTTCCGGCGATCTGCAGGAAGACCCGAACCTGCTCGCGCGCAGCACCGCGAGCGCCGGGTTGTGTCAGCAGCTGTGGCGCTATCTGCGCGAGGGCGGTCCGCAGAACGCCGAGGCGTTTTTGCGCTGCATCGCGTATCGCGCGCTCGACTGGGGGCGCGAACCCGATCCGCCGCGCGCGTTGCCGGCCGCGTCGCTGTATCACCCCGAGCGCGATACCCCCATCGTCGCCGACTGGCAGGCGCGTTGGCGGCAAGACGCGCCGGTCGTCGCGATTCTGTTCTACAAGGCGCATCTGCAGGCCGCCAATACCGCCGTGTTCGATGCGCTGATCGACGCGCTCGAAGCGCAAGGGCTCAATCCGCTGCCGCTCGCGATCACGTCGCTGAAGGATGCGGTGAGCCGCGATGTCGTGCAGTCGCTGTGCGCGCAACATGGTGTCGCGCTCGTGCTGAACACGACTGCGTTCGCCGCTTCCGCGATCGACGACCCGGAGCCGCTCGCGCTCGCCGGCGACGCGCCGGTGTTTCAGGTGATCCTGAGCGGCGGCAATCGCGAAGACTGGCTGAAGGACAACCACGGCCTCAATTCGCGCGACATCGCGATGCATATCGCGCTGCCCGAAGTGGACGGGCGCATCATCACGCGCGCGATCAGCTTCAAGGGGCTCGCGTATCGCTGTGCGCATACGCAGGTCGACGTGGTCCGCTATCAGCCCGACCTCGAACGGGTGCGCTTTCTCGCCGAGCTGAGCCGGCGCTGGTGCCGTTTGCGTTCGCTCGATAACGCCGACAAGAAAGTCGCGTTGATTCTCGCCAACTATCCGATGAGCGAAGGGCGCATCGGCAATGGCGTCGGGCTCGATACGCCGGCGTCGGTGGTCGGCATTCTGTCGATGCTGCGCGATGAAGGTTATCGTGTCGGCGAACTACCCGAAAACGGCGACGCGTTGTTGAACAGGCTGACCGAAGGCGTGACCAACGATCCGGTCGTACGCGATCTGCGTCCGGCCCTGCAAAGCCTCGCACTCGACGACTATCTCGCGCATTTCAACGCGTTGCCGGCGAGCGTGCGCGACGCGTTGAACGCGCGCTGGGGCAAGCCCGAGCAGGACCCCACGCTACGGCGCGGCCGCTTCATGATCGCCGGCTGGCGCTGCGGCCAGGTGTTCGTCGGCATTCAGCCTGCGCGTTCGCGCGAGCACGGCGACTACGCGAGCTATCACGATGCGGAGCTCGTACCGCCGCACGCATACCTCGCGTTCTATTTCTGGCTGCGCCATCAGTTCGGCATCGACGCGGTCGTGCACGTCGGCAAGCACGGCAACCTGGAATGGCTGCCGGGCAAAAGCGTCGCCTTGAGCGACGCGTGCTGGCCCGATCTGATTCTCGGACCGATGCCGCATCTGTATCCGTTCATCGTCAACGATCCGGGCGAGGGCAGCCAGGCGAAGCGGCGCGCGCAGGCGGTGATCATCGATCATCTGATGCCACCGCTTACACGCGCCGAAAACTATGGGCCGCTGCAGGACCTCGAACGCCAGGTCGACGAATACTACGAAGCATTAATGGTCGATTCGCGTCGCGCGAAGCTCTTGCGTCGCACGATTCTGACGACGATCGTCGAGCATCGGCTGCACGAAGAGCTGAGTCTCGCGGCGCCGAACCGACAGGACGATGAAGACGCGCTGCTCACACGCGTCGATGCGTGGCTGTGCGAGCTGAAGGAAGCGCAGATTCGCGATGGCCTGCATACGTTCGGACAGTCGCCGCGCGGCGTGCAGCGGCGCGACACGCTGCTCGCGCTCGGGCGCTTTCCGGTCGGCGATGGGCGGGCCGGCAAGGCGGGGCTCGTCGACGCGCTGGCGCGCGATCTGCGCATCGATCATCGGTTCGACCCGTTGACGGTGGATTGGGCCGCCGCATGGGACGGCCCGCGACCCGAGGTATTGCAGCGGGTCAGCGATGCGCCGTGGCGACATTACGGCGATACGCGCGAGCGGTTGGAATTGCTCGCGGGCGAGCTGTTGCGCGGCGTCTGCGATGTCGATTGCGATGATGCGGATCGTTCGCAGGCCGTCCCCGTAGCCGACGAAAGTCTGCCGCAAGCGGCACAGGTGATCGCACGCCTGCGCGACGACGTGCTGCCGCGTCTCGACGCCTGCGGCCCGCAGGAAATGACGCAGCTAAAGCGCGGCCTCGAAGGACGTTTCGTGCCGCCAGGTCCGAGCGGTTCGCCGTCGCGCGGTCGGCCCGACGTGCTGCCAACCGGCCGCAACTTCTATTCGGTCGACACGCGCGCGGTGCCGACGCAAGCCGCGTGGGCACTCGGCCTGAAATCGGCGCAGCAACTGATCGAGCGGCATCTGCAGGAGCACGGCGATTATCCCCGCGCGATCGGCCTGTCGGTCTGGGGCACCGCGACGATGCGCACCGGCGGCGACGATATCGCGCAGGCGCTCGCGCTGCTCGGCGTGCGGCCGAAATGGGCGCCGGGCAGCCACCGTGTGACGGACTTCGAGATCATGCCGATCGACGCGTTCGATCGGCCGCGTATCGACGTCACGTTGCGCGTATCCGGTTTCTTTCGCGATGCGTTCGCGAACGTGATGCATCTGTTCGATGCGGCCGTGCAAGCGGTTGCCGAACTCGACGAGCCCGCGGAGCTGAATCCGATTCGCGCGCGCGTGCAGCGCGAACGCGATGCGTTGATCGCGCGCGGCATGGACCCGGTCGAAGCGCGCAAGCGCGCCGGCTGGCGCGTGTTCAGCGCGCGGCCGGGCACGTACGGCGCGGGTCTGCAGCAGATGATCGACTCGCGCCAATGGCAGACCGACGCCGATCTCGCGAACGCGTATCAGGCATGGGGCGGATATGCGTACGCGCAGAAGAGCGCGGGCGAGGAGGCGCATCAAGCGTTTGGCACGCGCCTCGCAGTGATGGACCTCGTGCTGCAGAACCAGGACAACCGCGAGCACGACGTGCTCGATTCGAACGACTACTACCAGTTTCAGGGCGGCATGGTCGCGGCGGTGCGGCATCTGGCAGGTCGGCAGCCGCGCGTCTATCACGCGGATCACAGCAATCCGGCCGCGCCGCGCGTGCGGACGTTGCAGGAGGAGATCGCGCGCGTGATCCGCTCGCGCGTGGTCAATCCGAAATGGCTCGACGGCGTGAAGCGCCACGGCTACAAGGGCGCGGCCGAGATCGCCGCGACCGTCGATTATCTGTATGGCTACGACGCGACCGCGCGCGTGATCGCAGATCATCAATACGCGCTCGTCGCCGATGCTTATCTGAATGACGCCGATACGCGCGCGTTCATGCAACGGCACAATCCGCATGCGCTGCATTCGATCTGCGAGCGTTTGCTCGAGGCGATGCAGCGGGGGCTGTGGCAGCAGCCGGGTGACTATCGCGCGCAGGTGGAAACGCATCTGCTTGCGAGCGAACAGCAGATCGAAGGAAGACAAACATGAATGGAGCGATGCGAGGAGCGGGCGACGCAGGTAGCTCCGCCTGTGTATCGGGTACGGCGGCGCGGCCCGTTTTTCCGTTTGCGGCGCTGATCGGCCAGGCCTCGTTGCAGCAGGCGCTGGTGCTCGCGGCGATCGACCCGGGCTTGGGCGGCGTATTGATCAGCGGACCGCGTGGCACCGCGAAGTCGACTGCCGCGCGCGCGCTTGCGGAACTGCTGCCGGAGGGAGAGCTCGTGAATCTGCCGCTTGGCGCGAGCGAGGATCGTCTGATCGGCACGCTCGATATCGAAAGCGTGCTGCGCGACGGCTCGGTGCGCTTCTCGCCGGGGCTGCTCGCGAAGGCGCATCGCGGCGTGCTGTACGTCGACGAAGTCAATCTGCTGCCCGATGCGCTCGTCGATGCGTTGCTCGATGCGGCGGCGAGCGGCGTGAATACCGTCGAACGCGATGGCGTGTCGCATAGTCATGACGCGAGCTTCGTGCTGATCGGCACGATGAATCCCGAAGAGGGCGAGTTGCGGCCGCAATTGATCGACCGCTTCGGTCTGATGGTGGAGTTGCAGAACGCGTTCGAGCCGCAGGTGCGGCAGGCGATCGTCAAAGCGCGGTTCGCGTTCGATCTCGATCCCGCTGGGTTTCGTACCGTTTACGCGGAGCAGCAGGCTTCATACGTGCAGCGAATTCGCTCGGCGCGTGCGGCGCTGCCGCTGCTGTCGTTCGATGACGCCGTCCATGCGCGCGTGAGCGCGCTATGCATCGACGCGGCCGTCGACGGTTTGCGCGCCGACCTCGTGATGCTGCGCGCGGCGCGCGCGCTGGCCGCATTCGAACGGGCAGGTGCGGTGACGGTGCGGCATGTGGAGCGCGTTGCCGATCCGGTGCTGCTTCATCGGCGGCGTCAGCATGATTCGCAACATGCGAATCAGCGCCGGCCAGAAAGCGCGGCGCCGGCACGGGACGTCGCTGCGGGTGCGTCTGGCGATACGGCTGCATCCACGACACCTTCCGCCGACTCCGACTGGGGCTACCTGCCGCCCGAGCCGGCGGCGGCTTTGCCTGTCAAAGGCGTCATTGCGCTCGACGCAAAAAAACGCTGAGCCATCGGAAAGGCGCCGCCGCTGACTCGCGCAGCGGTTTTCGATGGCGACGAGGCGTGGGGGCGGATTCGCGCGACACGTCGCGCGGCGAACCGGGCAGGCGCATTGCATGGCCACCGACGCTCGCCGCGATGCGCGAGCACACGCTGCGTCGTGAGCATCTGCGCTTCGTACGGGAAGTGCCGCGTGGCGGTGTGCTGCATTGTTTCGTGCTCGATTGCTCCGGGTCGATGCTGGCGGGCCAACGCCTCGCGTTGGCGAAGGGTCTACTGACTGCCTTGTTCGACCGTGCGAGTGCGATGCGCGCCGAGGCTGCGCTGATCTGCTTCGGCGGTGCGGGAGCGGATGTGCGCTTCGGCCCGGCCGTGCCGCGCTGGTGGAACGAGCGATGGCTCGCGCCTGTGGGCGGAGGCGGCGGTTCGCCGCTCGCGTCGGCCGTGCGCCGCGCCGCGCAACTGCTCGAACGCTGCGCGCGGCGACGGCCGGCCCAGCAGCGCTGGTTATGGATTCTGACCGACGGCCGCACGAGCGACGAACCCGCGCGGCCGGCCGACGTCGATGAAGTCATGTTCGTCGATTTCGAGCGTGGTGCGATACGGCTCGGTCGTTGCGAGGTGCTCGCCAATGCCTGGGGAGCGCGGCGGTTGACGCCGGAAGAGTTGCTCGGCTGATCGATGTGTGCGCAGCGAGGTCGACGCTGCTGTGTCCGCACGCGCGTTGCTTTTGTGGCCGTACCGCTTATTTCAGTCCGTTGGACCAGTGCTGCACATCCTCCTGACGATCGAACACGAACACCTTCATCGCCATCTGTTGAACGGAATCGAGTTGATCCAGTTCTAGCCCATGCATGGACGGCTCGCCAGGCGTTTTGCCCTTCTGAACGTTGCGGATCACCGCCGTCGTCTCGATCTGTGAATCGTATTCGGCCGACTTCAGCCGGAACGCGATGCGCAGCCGCTCGCCGACTTCGCCCAGTGTCCATGACGCACTCAACGACATGCCGAGCGCGCTGATGCCCTTGGCGAGTCCAAGGCCTTCGTAAGTGTCACCGCTCCCACCGATGCCAAACCGCACGGGCAGGTGCGCATGGACGCGGATCGATTTGCGCTCACGGAGCCGGCGGACCATACCGGGCCTCGACAACACGGCATAGTCGAACGGCACGCGGCAGACCGCTTCGACCGTGCAGACGAAACGGAACACGGCCTGACTCGCGATCGCGACGACCTCGACGTTCTCGCCGGGCGTGAGCGGCAGCGGTTGGCCCTGCAGCATCGGCGGCGTGACGAACAGCGCATGATTCGGCGCGAAACCGATGATGCCGCAAGGTTGCATCGGCGCGCCGCTGCCGGGTTGCGAACGCATGCCGATCAATGTGCCGATCTCGAGGTGCATGTCCTTCAGCGTCAACTCACCGGCGTGGTCAGGCTGGGCGGTTGGCGCCGGCGGTTGTTGTGCGCCGAGGTCGAACAGGTCGCCGCGTTGCGGGCGGAAGTGTTGAAACAGAAAGGCGCGCTCGTCGGTGGTCGCGAGCGTCGTCGCGCTTGCGAAGAGCAGCGTGCCGTCGGCATCGACGATCGGCCATGGGAGCGGTGTGCCTACCGGCACCGTATCAGGCTCGAGCATCGGGGATGCCGCGGCGGGCTGGGTGTCCTCGACGTGTGCGTCGACGAGATTGTCCATAGTCGGCAGCTAATTTAAGTGGCGGGATGATCTGATTGACGGCGGGGAAGGGTAGAACTTTAATTTGGGGAGCGGTGGTGAGTTCGAGCCGTGCTCGGACTACTTTGTTTTGTCGGTATCAGGACTTCGGCGGGTTGAATTGGATGACTAACTATTTTCGCTGATTTCTTGGTCTGGCCAGAGTTGACTCCTTTGAGGGCTGGCGGCAATGCGATGGAGATGGCAGTCTTTGCTCTCAAAATAAATTGTGAGAAGGGTATTGACGTGTTGTTGACCGCTCTCCATAATCTCGCTTCTCTGCTGCAGACGCAGCGACGCAAACGAAGCGGTGCCGGGTAGTGGTGGTTCAGGCGCGGCGGGTTTGGCGGACCGATCTTTAAAAACTAACAGTCGATAAGTGTGGGCGCTTGATGCGGAATGCGG
>NZ_JACHDC010000038.1:0-31342 GCF_014200875.1 Paraburkholderia sp. HC6.4b | reverse complement strand
CGCCGCGCGTTCTTCCGCACTCAAATGCTTGTAGTTCTTCTTCATCGCAACACCCTACCTCATTCAAGGTGTTGCACTTGGAACTAGAGACTAAGCAGTGTGGGGCCTCGGCTACATGCTCGTTGCAACCTCAAACTAAAGCGTCACCTGTTGGACGCTCGAAAGTGACATTCAAGCCGCTTCCTCTGCTTTCCGTGTACACCGCGCGCAACGCCGTGGCTACAGGGTTCATCGGGTCTCTTGCGCTGCAACTCCCGCAACTCAATGCGCGAGTGAGCCTGGTGACACTCACGTTCGCTCTGGATTGCTGTGACCGTGAAGCGTAAGCACCTCGCGACGGCCGTCCGCAACGCGGCGCCCGCGTGAGGCATGATCGGGAATCGGGTTACGTGTCTGCAGACGCCGATGGGCCAGACTGCCGAGGCAGCTTCGTGGCCACGTTCCAGGGCAACAGTTCGTCGATACGGTTGATGGGATGGTCAGCGATATGGGTCAGTACGTATTCGAGGTAGGCGCGCGGGTTGATCCCGTTGAGCTTGCATGTGCCGATCAGACCGTACATCGCGGCTGCCCGCTCGCCTCCGCTGTCGGAGCCGGCGAACAGGAAGTTCTTGCGGCCCAGACTCACACAGCGCAGCGCGTTTTCGGCCAGGGCGTTGCTGATCTCAGCACGGCCCTCTTCGCAGTACAGCGCGAGCGCGTCCCACTGGTTTGAGCGAGTAACGGATCGCTTTGGCAAGGTCGGATTTCTTCGACAGCGTCGCGAGCTTGTCCGTCATCCACGTCTTGATGGTCGCGAGCAGCGGCACGCTTTTCTCCTGCCGCACGCACAGCCGTTCAGCAGCGGGTTTGCCACGGATATCCGCCTCGATGCCGTAAAGTCCACCGATCAGTTCGAGCACCTCTCGGGTCGCCTCGGTAGGCGTTCGGGCATGCACGTCGTATATGTACCGTCTCGCGTGGTCCCAGCATGCAGCTTCACGGATCTTGCCGCTCTCGTACAGTTCGTTGAAGCCACTGTAGGCGTCGGCCTGCAGGATGCCCTCGAATCCAGCGAGATGGGTCTGGGGGTGGATGCCTTTGCGGTCGGGCGAGTAAGCAAACCACACCGCGGCCGGTTCGGTCGAGCCCGAACGGGTGTCATCGCGCACATACACCCACAGTCGCCCGGTCCTTGTCTTCTTCTTGCCCGGCTCGAGCACCGGGATCGGCGTGTCATCCGCGTGCAGCTTCGACGGTGCCATCGTGTGGCGGCGCAGTGCCTCGGTCAGTGCATCGCAAAGGGCCTCGCACTGGCCGACCCAGCGGCCCATGCTGGCCGGATCGAGCTTCACGCCGTCGCGCGCGGCAATCTGCGACTGCCGGTACAACGGGGCGTGGTCAGCGTACTTCGAGACGACGATGTCGGCCAGCAGGCTCGGATGGGCGATGCTGCGCGTAATCGGCAGGCCGTGCATCGGCGGCTGCGAGAAGTGGTGGCCGCACGGACAGACCGTCTTGCGCCGGATCTCGCGCTGCCGCATTTCGGACACGTTGCGTCGGCGTCGAGTACGCGTTCTTCGCGTGGCAGATGCGGCGGCAGCGCTTCTTTCGGCGATGCGTTGCCCACAGGCGTGCTCGCGCTTGATTGGCGGGCGCGCCGCACATCAGAGACGCCGCGCTCGCCCGTCAAGTCCTCGAGCGCGGTTTCGAGCCGTGCAACCTCCCGGTCCAACTGCTCGGACTTGCGCCCGAATTGCATGCGCCTAAGCTTGTCGAGCTGCGCCTTGAGCTGCTCGATCTCCAGATCGCGCTCGGCAAGCTGGGCACGAGCCTCGACCAGCAAGGCTCGCAGAGTTTCAACATCGTCAGGAAGTTCGGCGCCGTTCGACATGCGGCGCAGTTTACGAGTCTTCTGCTCGGTTTACAACATCGACAGTGCAGCGGTGCGACGCGGCTGCCGCCAATCGATGCCTTCGAGCAACATCGACAATTGCGCCGCCGTCAGATGATCGGCCTGCGGCCAGACGAAGCGGCCCCGCTCAAGCCGCTTCGCAAGAAGCCAGAGCCCGTCCTCGGTCGCCCACATGACCTTCACCAGATCGCCGCGCCGGCCCCGGAAGATGAACACGTTGCCACCCAGCGGATTGTCCTCGAGCGCCGTCTGCACCTTCGCCGCCAGCCCCTGGAACCCGCAGCGCATGTCGGTGACGCCTGCCACCAGCCAGACGCGTGTACCCGTGGGAACAGAGATCACGATCGCATGCTCCCCAGTACGACCCGTAGCGTATCGGCGTCGACGATGCCGTCCACCTTGACTACCACGTCACCGAACTTGGATCTCGATCGTCCCGGCTCGTGCAGTCCGGTTGCCGACGTCCCTTGCATCTGGGGGCATCGCCACTGCGGCGGCGTTTCATGGACCACCGCCACGGGAATCAGCGACGTCGTTTCCGCCTGCAATTGCTCGCGATAGCGACGCCGCCAGGTGAACAGCATATTTGCATTGATGCCATTGTCCCGCGCCAGCTTCGCGACCGATGCACCAGGCTCGCATGCAGCGGCCGCAAGCCGGCGTCGAAACTCGCGATCATAATTCAGGCGTCCCTTGCGGCTACCCGGCCTGGCTTCCGACTCTGTCACAGTGATGTCCATCAAATCGAAAATGATGGGCACCACTTTGATGTCGCTTCTCGCCGCCGTCAACGACGGTCGTCGTGAGGTGCTTACCGTGAAGCGATGAGCTGGGTGGCGACAACTGGTGGCCACAGTGGCGACGTGGTGCGTGACGTCATGCTGGCAGCCGTCGAGAAGCGCTTTGGCAACGTCTCGAAGGCACCGGCTGAAATTGAATGGCTGACGGACAACGGCTCAGGCTACACAGCCGGAGAAAACCAGGACCTTTGCGTCTGACATTGGTTTGAAACCGTTGACCACACCGGTGTGCAGTCCGCAAAGTAACGGCATGGCAGAAAGCTTCGTGGAAACGATGAAGCGTGACGATGTCGCCTTCATGCCGAAGCCAGATGCCGCAACCGCAAATCGGGGAGCCGGTGGATCGGGATTTCGTCGACGTAGCAGCGCACGACGCTCGCCCGCACCATGCCGATAACTTCGCACAACGACACAACAACACACATCGTCGAATCGCACGCCTGGCTGTCGCGATTCCTTCCCATCCCATGGGCTTGTCCCACCGCGCTGCGCCGAGCCTGCTCGAAACGCGCAACCAGTTGGCAAGCGCCTTTCAATGGGTGACAGTACCTGCTCGGTTATTGCGCCGCTGCGCTGGCTTCGTCGAGCAGCTTCATGTCTTCGGAAGAAAGCTGCAAGTGAGTTGCTGCAGCCAACCCTTTCAGTTGCTCGACGGACGTCGCACTGGCAATCGGCGCCGTCACGCTCGGCCGCGCGATGATCCAAGCGATTGCCACCGTTGCAGGTGTCGTGTTGTTGCGCTTCGCGACTTCAACAAGAGCATCGATGATCCGTAACCCGCGGTCGTTGAAATACTTGTCCACAAGCGCGCTGCGCGCACCCTTCGCGGCGTCGGCCTTCGAACTGTACTTTCCGCTCAGGAAACCGCTTGCCAAGCTGAAGTAAGTAACCACCGCCAATTTGTGCGCCTGCACGACTGGCTCGAGATCGGTTTCGTAGCCCTCCCGATCGTAAAGGTTGTACTCCGGCTCAAGAACCTGATACGCCGGCAACCCCGATTCCTTTGATACCTTCAGTGCTGCCTCGAGCCGCTCGCCGCTGAAGTTCGACGCTCCGATCACGCGCACTTTCCCCGCCTCGATCAACCTCTGATATGCGCCGAGCGTCTCTTCGAGCGGCGTCTTGTCGTCGTCGATGTGGGAGAAATAGACGTCGATGTAATCGGTTTGTAGCCGGCGCAGCGACTCGTTGACGGCTGCCTCGATGTTCGCCGCCGACAGCCTGGCCGCTTCTTCCACATGCCTACCTTGGTCGCGAGCACGATCTTTTCCCGCTTGCCGCTTTGCCTGAACCACTTGCCGATGATGGTCTCGGACTCGCCGCCCTGATTGCCCTTGGCCCAGTGCGAATAGCTGTCGGCGGTATCAATGAAGTTCAAGCCAAGGTCGACAAAGGCGTCGAGGATGGAAAACGACGTGCGCTCATCGGCCGTCCAGCCGAACACGTTGCCGCCAAAGACGAGGGGTGCGATTCGAAGATCCGACGTTCCAATGGTGTGTTGTTGCATTTTTTCTCTACTCTGAGACGTGGGTTGGAAACACTAAGGGTTCTGTCGCGGTAAGGCGATTTGGGTGAACGATAGCGATATGATGAGGCTTACTTACATCGCCAGCGAGTAGAATTGCCGGGCGGCCGATGGCTTGAGTTTGCGTGCGTCTTTCATCTGCCCTTTGGCGATCATATGCATGAGTTCGATGCCGCTCAACAAGATGCGGGCACAAGGGAAATCATGGAATCCCAACATGGGCCGGGTACGGCGCTTGATCGCCCGATGGCCTTGTTCCACGATATTTTTCAGATACTTGGCCTGGCGGATCTTGATGGGCGTCTCACGCTCGGCATTCACGGCATGTAGGCCGGCCAGATTGGCACCGCTCTCTTCACATAGGTTTCGTCCATCCGCCAGCGCTTGCCGACCGGGCGCTTGCAGCGGCGGAACGCCCTTTCAAGCACCGGCAGAAGCTTGATGGCCCACCGGTGCACGTCGAATGATCGACCGCGCACCCCGTTCGGCCATCATCTTCTAGAGATTGCGCAAGCTGAGCGGGTAGGCCACGCACCAACGCACGCACACCAACATTATCTCGAGCTGATAGTGCAACCGCTTCAGCACTTTGGCTACCGTCGGACTCAGCGCTTTCATTGTCGTTCACATCATTCCGTAAGGTCCCGCAGCATGCCCGCCTCCGCTATTGCAACAGAACCTTCGAGAGCGCCCGGGCATGGAAATATGACCGACTTTTCTACAGCCGACGATAGCCGTGTAGACCTGCGATCCTTCAGGACGGCCGCAGGTCGATGTCGCCGCATCACCGCGACGCCTTGAGATAGGGCCCCAGCAGTGACAGGTCCGCAACTGAAAGACGATCGTGTGCGGTCTGCACCTGATGCCAGTACGGGTAGAGCAGGGGCGGCGCGCTCACCTTGTCGAGCCGTTCGCGCGTTTCGGCGCTCAGCCTGAGATTCGCCGCGCCGAGGTTGTCGAGCAGTTGCTTCTCGTTGCGCCCGCCGATGATGACCGACGTGACGGCGGGGCGCCCGAGCGTCCATGCGAGCGCGACCTGAGCGGCGGAGACGTTCTGCTCGCTGGCGATCTCGACAAGTGTATCGACAATCGACCACAGTCGTTCGGCGTCGCGAATCGGCGGCTCCGTCCAGCCCGCGAGCTGACGCGTGCCCTCGGGTGTCGAGTCGCGGCGGTGCTTACCCGACAGCAAGCCGCCTGCGAGCGGGCTCCAGACGAGAATGCCCAAGCCTTGATCGAGCGCGATAGGCGCGAGTTCGTACTCCGCTTCACGTGCTTCGAGCGTGTAATGGATCTGCTGGCTCACGAAGCGCGACAGGCGATCGCGTTCGCTTACATGCAACGCTTTCATCAGGTGCCAGCCTGAGTAGTTCGAGCAGCCGACATATCGGACCTTGCCATGCCGGACCAGCAGCTCGAGCGCTTCAAGCGTTTCTTCGAGCGGTGTGAGTCCGTCCCATTCGTGCACCTGGTAGAGGTCGATCACATCGGTCTTGAGACGGCGCAAGCTCGCCTCGCAGGCTTCTATCAAATGATGCCGCGACAGGCCCCGGTCATTCGGGCCGTCACCCATGGGAAAGCGGGCTTTCGTCGCGATCAGCACGCCGCCTTTGCGCTTGCCGCCGAGCGCCTGGCCGACGATTTCCTCCGACGCACCGTTCGAATAGACGTCCGCCGTATCGATCAGGTTGACGCCCGCGTCGATGCACATGTCGATCTGGCGGCGCGCCTCGTCGAGGCTGACCTCCCCGACGCTGGCGAATTTGCCTTTGCCGCCCATCGTCATCGTGCCTAGCGTGATGGTCGACACCTTGAGGCCCGAACGGCCGAGTTGACGGTAGTCCATGATGAAGCAATCTCCATGTATGTTGCAAGGATTCACAGCCGGCGGGCGGTAGTTCAGTCCGATGGCGCCCGCATTGGGTGCCCAGTGTTCTTTGACGTGCCCAGGGATCCCACGATAACGGAGACTGAATTATCATGCCAATAGAAAGATGTGATTCAATCGTGCAATTTTTGTGATTAATCGTCTCTGCAAGAAAGAGTGCAAACGTGGATTTGAAGCAGCTGGAACATTTCGTGGCGGTCGCGGAAGAGCGACATTTCACGCGCGCGGCGCGGCGTCTGAACCTCGTGCAGTCCGGCTTGTCTGCGTCGATCCGCTCGCTGGAAGAAGACTTGGGCGGACCGTTGTTCAATCGCAGCACGAGGCGAGTCGCTTTGACGCCTGCCGGCGAAGTGCTGTTCGCCGAGGCGCAGCGGGTACTGGCTGCCGCGCGCGACGCGCGGCACGCCGTAACGCAGGTCCACGGGCTTGCACGCGGCAGGCTGAGTATCGGTGCGATTCACGGTCTCGCGCCTTTCGTCGACCTGCCCGCTTCTCTAGGACAGTTTCGGGCCGCGTTCGGTGGGATCGATATCGAATTGACACTGGACGGATCGCGCGCATTGATCGACGGGGTGCGGGAGGGGCGCCTAGACCTCGCGTTCACACAGCCACCGGATACGCCGCTCGACGACCTCGGATCGCACATGTTCGCATGCGAAGGAATGGTCGTCGTCTGCGCGACACATCATCGGCTTGCGGGCGCCAGCGGGCTGGCGCTGGCCGATCTCGTCGACGAAACATTCGCCGACCTGCGCCCGGAGTGGAGCGTGCGGCGGCTCGTCGATCGGAGTTTTGCGGCGGCAGGACTGCAGCGCCAGACCAGCTTCGAGGTCAACGACATGCCGATGTTGCTTGAACTGGCCGCGCACGGGCTTGCGATCAGTATGGTGCCCGAATCGGTGGCCGCCGCAAGGGGGAGCAACACGCGCGGGGCGCCGGTCGCAACGGCGAGCCTGCGCGAAGCCGATGAGCCCTGCTGGGAACTCGCGGCGGTTTTTAGGGGAAGCGCCGGAGAACCGCTTATACCCGTCGCCCGTGCTTTCCTGGACTTGCTCAAATTGCCCGAGGTGGCGAACTGACGCTTGACTGGCACCGCGCGGTACCGCGCATGCTTCGGACCACTCATCAGCGGGAGCGCCGTCGGTCACGCAAAAAAGTTCATGCTAGGATCGCCGACTCACTGTTCCAACGGATCGCGATCGCAGTCGCTGGTTGGCGTCGCGAATCCGGCACGCATCAACGAGGATTCTGATGACTCATTCTGCCCTGACCCCCGGCGCCGTCGCCGTGATCACCGGCGCCGCCGCCGGCATCGGCCTGGCTGCTGCCAAACGCTTTGCGCAGCTTGGGCTGCGCATCTGCATTGCCGACCTCGGCGCCGACCGCCTCGCGCGGGCGGTGGAGGAAATCGCCGCGCTGAGCGCAAACGGTACGCAAGACGTCTTTGCGGTTGAGACCGACGTCATTGTCGCCGACGATGTTCGCCGCCTGCACGCAACCGTCGTCGAACGCTTCGGCGGAACAGATGTATTGATGAACAATGCCGGCATTCAGCCCGGCAGCGGCATGTTCGGTCCAACCGCGAACTGGGAGCGCGTGCTGGGTGTCAACCTGTGGGGCGTGATCCACGGCACGCAGGTCTTCGTGCCGGGCATGATCAAGCGCGGCCGTCCGGGGCTCGTGATCAATACCGGTTCAAAGCAAGGCATCACGACGCCGCCGGGCGACCCCGCATACAACGTTGCGAAGGCCGGTCTGAAAGCGTTCACCGAAGCGCTGCAGCACGAACTGCGCAATACCGCCGACGGCCGGATCAGCGCTCATCTGCTGATTCCCGGCTTCGTGTTCACGGAACTCACACGGAACGGCCGTGTGGAAAAGCCCGCCGCCGCATGGACGCCCGAGCAGACCGTCGATTTCATGTTCGAGCGTCTCGACGCCGGCGACTTCTACATACTGTGTCCCGATAACGACGTGCCGCGTTCGCTCGACGAACGGCGCATTCTATGGGCGGCGGGCGATATCGTCGAGAACCGGCCCGCGTTGTCGCGCTGGCATCCGGACTACGCCACGGCATTCGAAGCGTTCGTCAAGCAGCCCCGCTGACTCAAGGGCCAGCACCATGTGGCAGCAAAGCGAAACCTATCCCGATCCCGCAGTGGAAGTGCTCGATCCGCGCTTCCTCAAATACCGGATCACGAGCGCGGCGGTCGAGCGGCTTGCGACCGGCATGCGCTTCGGCGAAGGACCGGTGTGGTTCGGCGACGGCCGCTTCCTGCTGTGGAGCGACATTCCGAACAACCGCATCATGCGGTGGGACGAGGAATCCGGCGCGACTTCGATATTTCGCAAGCCCTCCGGGTACGCGAACGGCAATACACGGGACCGCCAGGGGCGGCTCATCACCTGCGAGCACGGCAACCGGCGCGTGACGCGCACCGAATACAACGGCACGCTGACCGTGTTGCTCGACCGCTTCGACGGCAAGCGGCTGAACTCGCCAAACGACGTGGTCGTGAAGAGCGACGGCAGCATCTGGTTTACCGATCCGCCGTTCGGCATCTCTAACAACTATGAGGGTGTCAAGGCTGAGCCCGAGCTGCCGACCAACGTCTACCGCCTCGACCCGGCCACCGGCCGGGCGGAGGTGGTCGCCGGCGACATCGTCAATCCGAACGGCATCTGCTTCTCGCCCGACGAACGCCGCCTCTACATCGTCGAATCGGGCTCGAAGCCAAGGCGCATCCGTGTGTACGATGTCGAGGACGGTCGGCGCCTCGTGCACGGACGCGTATTCGTCGATGCGGGCGAGAACGGCGCGCCAGACGGTTTCCGTTGCGACACGGACGGTAACCTGTGGGCCGGTTGGGGCACCGGCCCGGGACTGAACGGTGTGATGGTATTCGCGCCGGACGGCAGCGCGATTGGCCGCATCGCCCTGCCCGAACGCTGCGCGAACGTCTGCTTCGGCGGCGCAGCGCACAACCGGCTGTTCATGGCGGCCGGGCAGTCACTGTATGCGCTATACGTCGATACGGCTGCGGCGGTCGCAACCTGAGCGCGCCGGCGGATTACGTCCGCGCCCGGTCGGCGGTGCCACCGCGCACGGGGCGGTGATGATGTGGATTCGTGCGAATTAGGACGTGCGCTGGCGCTCGCTGAACGGAATGCCGCCTCTTGACTTGGAGTCTGCTGGAGATTCCACAATCTGCACGACAACCTGTTCAGCGAGGACACCGAGGCTGTCAACCACAGCTTTGGTAATCCCCGTCATCAGCGCTTTCTTTTGCTCGGGTGAGCGCCCTGCTACTGCGTAAACAACGACTTCCGGCATGACGTACTCCAGTGGATTGGCAAGGAACTGCAGGCGCAATCATAGCGTCACTGGACGGCGTGTGCTCAAGCCTGGCCGCCGAAGCCAACATACGCCTGAAACTGATTCCCGGCGATTTTTCAGCGGCTCAAGCGGCCGCGGTCGGTGGCAAGTTCCAGCTGATCTTGCAGCCGTGGTCAGGACGCGTCGAGGTATTGTCAAGTTGGCGCCGGGGTCGACGAATATATGGGGCATCAAGAAAGCTTCCGTTTCCGTTTTGCTGTCGGCCGAGGCGCCGATCTCGTTCAAGGGCTATCGATTTCCGCCGGACATCATCAGCTACGCGGTGTGGCTGTACTACCGGTTCCCGCTCAGCCGGCGCATGGTTGAGGAGATGCTGGCGGCACGGGGAATCGAGCTTATGTACGAAACGGTGCGGTGCTGGGCGACGAAGTTCGGTCTGGCGGTCGCGAAGCGTCAAGTTGACAATACCGCTCGTACATATCGCGGATCATTGACCGACTCAACGCTGTTAGCTCGTTGTGTTCGTCGTCAATAATCGCCGGAAGCTGCTGCCGTACTTTCAACGCTGTTTGTGCAATGACCGCACCGTATTCGGCCACCGCTTTCCGGCTGCAGTCATCAATTGCGCAGTGCGTTGGCATTTCCGCCTTCAACGGGAAGTTTTCCAGCTAGTTGTCGCCTCGACGTTTGGAATTCAGGCTGCTTTTAACTCCTGGTTATGAGATTGTCGAATGTCGACGGTCGGCTCAGCCCGATCGGGATTGAGGTGCACGACATGAACGCGCGCTGCCAGTCCCGCGTGGCACCTTTCCATCGTAGCGGATGACGTTCGCGCGAACCTCGTAGAGCGCTGTGCGGCGCTCGAGGATGTCCTGAGCAAGATTGGCATGGCGCTGGGCCGGTGTCGCGAAGCGGATCGCACTGTGGCGGTGTTCGTGGTTGTACCAGTGCACCAGTTCCGCAGCCCAGGTGCGGGCTGCGAACGGGGTATCGAATGCCTCTAACGGATACCCACACAGCTAATCACATTGATGTCTCAACCGCTGGACATTGGTCTGGTACCGACGGTTTTCTGGTGCTCCACGTGAGCCAGGGGCGAAGGCCAGGACACCGGCATCCGCCCAGCTTGGAGCGACCTTCGCCGAGTCGCCCGTGGAGGCAAATCCCTAACTCCGGTTAAATGGACAGCCCAGAGTCACGTAATTGCGCCGCCCCGGCCCGGTCGCTGTAGGCTTTTTTCGACTGTTGCGTCACATCCGACCTACTTTTTCAGGTTCAGTCAGAACCAATGCGCTGCCCGCCAATTCTGTGGCTGACGACGCGGCCTTGGGCGGGCATAGTTGGGCCGGGAGGATTCCGGTTGCGAACTCGTGAGACTGTTCCTGCCTGATCGACGCAAATTCTCGAGCGCCTGATTTGCCAGCGAGAGCCCTTGAGTGGATGGTCGGACCCAACATATCCAACAAAACCAACAAAACCAATAAAACGCGCTTGACACCAGTTTTTGTCCAACCTGTAATGCATCCAACCAGCCAATGCGCTGTCCCATTCAGGATTTAGGATGAAATACGAGTCAAAATGCGTCTCTGCGCCGACGGTTCTTGATGCCGCTGATCGGATCAGGAACGGCAGCCTGACGCCGGGTGAGTTGATAGCGCACAGCCTGAAAGCGATAGAAACCCACAATCCCACATTGAACGCATTCGGCGACATCTACGCCGAAATGGCGGCGGCTGAGGCCGAAACGTTGACGCTCGAAGCCTCCCGCGGCTGTTTTAGAGGGCCACTGCATGGCATTCCGTTCGGCGTCAAGGACCTGTTTTCGACCGCTGGTCTGCGGACGACGCGGGGTTCGCTGACCGCGCTCGACTATGTGCCGTCGGATGATGCGCCGATTATCCGACGCCTGAAGGATGCGGGGGCGATCATCGTCGGCAAGACCGCGACGACTGAGTTCGGTTGGAGCGGCGCGAGCCTGTCGCGCGTATTCGGCAACGGCCGCAATCCCTGGAACCCACAACTCACGAGCGGCGGCTCCAGTTCGGGTTCGGCAATCGCGGTCGCCGCACGGATGGTGCCCGCGTCGCTCGGTTCGGACGGTGGCGGTTCGGTAAGGATTCCCAGTGCGTTTTGTGGCACGTTCGCGCTCAAGGGCTCGCTCGGCCGGATTCCGACGTGGCCTTGGTCGGCGACCGAAATGCTCAGCCATGCCGGTCCGATCACACGGACGGTGCGCGACAGCGCGCTGCTGTTCGACGTGCTATCCGGTCCCGACCCACGCGATCACCAAGCGTTGCCAGCACCGACTGAAACGTTCCTCGCGCGTTGCGATTCGCCGCTGCGGCCGCTGCGCGTCGCGTTTTGTCCGACGCTGTTCAACGTTGACGTCGATCCGGCTGTTGCGGCAGCAGTTGAAGCGGCGGTCAATCAGATTGCGCGGACGCTGCCAGTCACGATTGATATGCCCGCGCTCGAATGGCATGACCCGTTGCCGACGTTCGAGGCCCTATGGGTCGGCGGCCGCGGAATCGTGTACGGCAAGTCGCTTGCCAATCGCAAGGAGGAGCTCGAACCGGGCTTCGCGACGCTAATCGAACGTTCTGCGGACTACGATCTGGCCGGCTATCTGACCGCGGTCCAGCAGCGCGCGGCGTTCGCTTGCAAAGTCCACAAGCTGTTCGAGCGCTTCGATCTGCTGCTGACGCCAACGCTGCCAATTCTTCCGTTCGACGCGGACCGGATTGCGCCATCTGACCTCGATGGCGTCGACGACACCGCGGTGCCGTGGGCGCGCTGGACACCGTTCACGTACCCATTCAATCTGTCCGGCAACCCAGCGGCGAGCGTGCCGTGCGGCTGGAGTCCGTCAGGTTTGCCAATCGGCTTGCAGGTCATCGGGCCGCGCTTCGCAGATGGCGACGTGCTGCAGTTCTGCGCGGCGTTCGAGGCAATTGCGCCGTGGGAACATCGGCTGCCGCCGTTGCTCGTCGGCTAGGAGCGTACCGTGACGATCTGCCATTTCGACGCACATCAAGTCGGTGCCTGGCCAGAACGGCGCGCGCTGATGGCACCGCCGAGACCTGTGCTCCAGCAACAGACGAAGTTGCGAGTGGCGCAACGTCTCGACGCGGACGATGCCACGCCGACCCACCGCCTGTTGGCACAATCCGGGCGCTGCCACCGCGTGATCCGAACGCGCGGCAAACCTCGTTACACTGGTTGCTTCCCTGTACGCCGGACTCATCTACCTATGCTGAATCAGCCTCGCCTCGAAGAAATCATGCGTTTTCTGAGCCAGCAGAAACGCGTGAAGGCCGCCGACCTCGCTACGCAGCTGGTCGTCTCCGAAGAAACGATTCGCCGCGACTTCAAATATCTCGAAGAACTCGGCAAGTTGCGTCGCGTTCACGGCGGCGCGATCCTGCCGCGGCTTAACGAGGAGCAACCGCTGCAGGTCCGCAACCGGATCAGGACACAGGCGAAAGCGAAGATTGCCGAATGCGCAAGCGGCCTCGTGCAGGAGGGAATGGCGCTGTTCCTCGACACCGGCACGACAACACTCGCACTCGCGCATCAGCTGACAAGCTTCAGCCAGTTGCGAGTCGTCACGAACTCGCTCGACATTGCGCAACTGTTGACGCAGCAGAGTGACAACCACGTGCTCGTCACACCAGGCGACGTCCGTCGTAACGACAACGCATTGATCGGCCCGCACACGCTCGAATTCGCCCGTCAGTTCCATTACGACATCGCCTTTATGGGCATTGGCGCGGTCGATCTGAAGCTCGGGCTGATGGATTACGAAGAATCCGAAGCCATGCTGCGCAGAACGCTTGTTGTGCATTGCGTGCGTAGCGTCGTGCTCGCCGACGATGGCAAGTTTGGCCATCGCACGTTCATCAACACACTACCGTTCGACGCGATCGCGACGATCGTCACAAACCGCCCGCTGTCGGCCGACTACATAGACCGCCTGGAACAAGCTCATGTCGATATCGTCCATCCCTGAACTGGTTCAACCCAACGCCGATGAGTTGCGCGCGTTCGACGCGCTGTTCAGCGCAAGCTCCGCGATTGGCGCGACGCCGGCCGGCGGTCTGCATCGGCTCGCGGCGTCGGCCCAGGACGGACAGGTTCGTGATCTGTTCCGCATCTGGCTCGACGAGCACGGTTTCGATGTGCACATCGATGCAATCGGCAACGTCTTCGGGCTTGTGACTTTGACGCCGGGCGCGCCGTACGTGTTGTGCGGGTCGCATCTCGACAGCCAGCCGAGCGCCGGCCGCTTTGACGGTGTATACGGCGTGCTTGCCGGCGCGACCGCGATCGTCGGCATCGCGCAGAGGCTTCGCGCGAGTGGTCACCGTGCGCCATGCAATCTGGCGGTCGTTGACTGGACCAACGAAGAAGGCGCGCGTTTCCAGCCGAGCCTGACGGGTAGCAGCGTGTTCACCGGCGCGATGTCGCTCGACGACGCGTGGGCATGCGAGGACCGGCAAGGCGTCACGCTGAAGAGTGCGTTGGAGCAGATTGGCTATCTCGGCGATGCGATGCTCGATCTGCCTATTGCCGCATATGTCGAGATGCACGTCGAGCAGGCGTCGAATCTCGAGCGCGAGGGGCTCGCAATTGGCGTGGTCCGCGAGACGTGGGCCGCATTGAAATGGCGAGTGCGCTTCGACGGCGAGCAGAATCACACCGGCCCTACACCGATGGCCGACCGGCGCGATGCATTGCTGGCGGCAGCGCACACGATCGCCGCGGTCCATGCGGAAGCCGTGCGGCACGGCGCGCAAATGCACAGTTCGGTTGGCCGCCTCGACGTATATCCGAATTCGCCGAACGTCGTGCCGTCGAGGACGATACTACACATTGAATTCCGTTCGCCGTCCACTGCGCTGCTGGACGGCACTGCAACATGCTTCGAGGCGACGTTGCGGAATATCGCTGAACAGACCGGCACGCGCATCGAGATCGAAAGCCGCCAGCTTCGCGCCCCGCTGAAGCTGCATGATGGCCTGTCGCGACTTGCCCACGACGTCAGCCTCGAACTCGACTTGCCAGCGGGCGATAGCGTCACCGTCGCCGGCCACGATGCGATTAGCATGAGTCGCGTCACGCCGACGTGCCTGCTGTTCGTACCTAGTCGCGGGGGCGTCTCGCACAACGAAGCCGAGTACACCGCTGATGCCGATCTGCACAACGGCCTGCGTCTGTTGAGCGCGTTGCTGGAGCGCATCTGCACTGAATCGTCGAGCTACCTTCGAGGACGATGATGCTGACGGAATCGCCTGAATCCCTTCGATTGCTCGACGCGCTGCATGCAGTAGGGCTAGGCAACGACGCGCAGGTTGGGCACGGTACCGGAGCAGTCGCGTCGCCGACGCGGCTCGCGACCGAATGGGCCGGCTTCGTCGTCGCGGTGGGCGCTCAATCGTGGTATGCGAAAGTGCTGCACGACGATATGAAAGAATTGATCGACGTTGCGCGGACCGTCGACGCGAGCCGCTGTGCGGCACAAGCGGAAGCAACGGTCGCGCTGCGCATCGTTGATATGCAGCGCGGCGTGCTGCTGTTCGATCGATTGGAGGCCTCCGAATGGCGCTGGGCGCGCGTTGACGATCTCGCGTCACCCGAGCGTCTCGACGCGCTGTGGGCGGCGAAGCGGCAAGTGCATGACGGTCCAGCGCCCATGTTTGTCTCGTCTCCGATGGACGACATCGCCCGACTTCGGGCGCTGTGTCGACGTGATGCGGTGGAATTGCCGATCGACGGGTTGCGGACCGATGACTGCATAGATCGTGCATGGAATGCGTTGCAGGCATCGGACGTAGAGGTCGTGCCACTGCACGGTGACGGCCTTGCGAGCAACGTGATGGTTGGCCCGCAAGGCGAACTCAAGCTGATCGATTTCGATTACGGTGGCTGCGGCGACCCTTGGTACGACGTGGCTATCACGCTGAACGAGTTGTATCAGTTCGAGCCGCAATGGCGGGAGGGTATCGTGCGCTGGGCTGGCCGTTGCGACGAAGCCGACTACGCGCGTTGCCGTCTGTATGCGCTTGTCAACGACTGGTACTGGACACTGTGGGGATTGTGGCTAGGCACGACGTCACCGCGCCGTCTCGAATTCACGAAACTCGCTCAATGGACTTCGTTGCGCTGCCGACAAGGCATTCAGGACGCGCGCTTCGAAGGCTGGCTTCGTCTGCTGAAGGGATGATTCAATGAAAGCACTCGGTCAGGCTCAGACCCATCATGAACACGAGATTGAAGCTGCGATTCGTGAATTGCCTGCATGGAAAGGGTACGATATTCGCTACGCACCGGTAGGTGGCGGCATCTCGAACACGAACTGGCGCGTCGAAGTCGACGGCGCGCAGACTGCGTATTTTTTCAAAGTGCCGGGTCAGGGCACAGAGATGTTTATCGACCGCCGCACTGCACACGAAGCGAGCGTGAAGGCCGCGATAACCGGCTACGGCGCGCCGGTGTTCGCGTTCCTCGAGGACCTGGGCGTCGAGGTGTTCGAGTTCATGGAAGGCTGGCGCGCGTCGTCAAACCTCGACTTCCTCGAGCGTGAGGTCCGGCACAACGCATTGCGTGCACTGAAGGCGTTCAATGATCAGCCGGTGCTCGCTCAGACGAAGACCATGTTTGACATGATCGACGAACATCAGCAGCAGGTCGAAGCGTTGCACGCGGTTAAACCCCCGGATCACGACTGGCTGTGCCAGCAATACCGTCGTGCCCGTGCGGCGCTCGAAGCGTCGGGTCTGGATCTCGCGCCCTGCATGAACGATACCCTCGCCGGCAACTTCATGCTGAACGATGCGCGCGAGATTCGCCTGGTCGATTTCGAGTACGCGTCGAACAACGACCGGCATTACGAGCTCGCCCTGTGGTTCGGCGAGATGTTCTTCGCGCCTAGGATGGAACTCGCGTTGCTCGAGGACTATTTCGGTCGCGTGACGCCCCAGGTCGTCGCGCGTGTGCAGTTGAACAAGGCGCTCGCCGATCTGAAATGGTCGACGTGGGCGATGGTGCAGCGTGCGGTGTCGCGGCTCGATTTCGATTTCTATAAGTACGGGTTCTGGAAACAGATGCGCGCTCGCATCGTCTTTCAGGATCCGCAGTGGGAAACATGGCTGAGGCAGGCGTGAAGAGACTAGGCGCTTGAAAACAGCTCCGTGCATAAACTGGTTCTGCGCCGACGCTTGAGCTCGACGACCTATTGAGAACCCGATTTCATTTTCAGGATGGGAAGGCATTATGGTTATTAAGGAATCCAGAGCGAAATTAAAAGCGATTGGCCGCGTCCGGGCGGATCTGACGCCATCTTCGGTCCGGCACGCCGAAGGCGGTGCCTATCGGCTGGGCGCGCGAGATGACAGCGCGTTCCATTCGTGTCCCTCAACCCGCCGCTCGCGAGGAGCCGATCATGGCTGAATCGATCCAAAGCTCGATGCCGAATTCGAAGAAGATTGTATTCGGCATCTATTTCTTCCTGCTTCTTCTGATGGCGCTGTGTCCGCCGTTCTATCTAGGCGTCAGCGGCAGTAAGCAACTCGTACTCGGCGTACCGCTGCCGATCTTCTACTGGATCGCGAACGCGGTCCTGGTCGGGCTCGGCATATGGGCGCTGTACGTGGCCGAAGGCGTGTCCGGCGAACTCGCCAACGAAGGAGAACCGACATGACCCACTTCACGAATCCCGGCAACCCGGTCGTCACGTTCGGCATGATCGTCGTGTTTCTCGTTGCGATGATCGCGGTTCTGTATGCGACCAACCGCCGGAGCACAAGCTTCTCCGACTATGCCGTCGGCGGCCGCTCGTACGGCCCGTGGTTCGTCGCGATGAGCTACACGAACTCGTGGTGGCCCGGCTCGACGTTCACCGCGTTCTTCGCACTGTCGGTCGGCGGCGTGCTCGGTTTCTACGGGATGGTCTACGCGACGCTCGGCGTGACCGCGATGTATCTGATGGCAAACCGGGCGTGGTCGTGGGGCCGGCAGTTCAACCTGACGACGCAGCCAGACCTCCTCGGCATGCGCTACAACAGCCCGGTCGTCAAGCGAATCGCGTCGATCATCGGGATCATCTCGGTGTTTCCGTGGGTCGTGATGGGGATCCAGGCGCTCGCGACGTTATTCCAGTTCGCAACGTTCGGCCAGTGGACCGTGACGGCTTGCCTGACTGCTGGTGTTGTGATTGTACTGATCCGCCAGTACTGGACCGTCAGCATGGGGATGCGGGGGCTGATCATGACCGACATGTTCCAGGGGCTGATTGCGTACGTGCTGTGCGCGGTGCTGTGCATCCTGTTGCTATTCGGCAACCACGCGTCATTCTCGCACCTGTCGCAACTGCCGGCGAAGATGCTGCTGATTCCCGGCGACGCGCGTACCGGTTACGGTCCTTGGTACATGTTCAGCCTGATCTTCACCGGTGTGATCGGCTCAATGTGCTGGCCGATGAGCTTCCAGCGGATCTATACGGCGAGCGGCGTAAGGGCCGTCAAGAAGGGCACGCTGCTGACGATGCTGCTGGTTGGCGGCTTCTATTGCATCCTGATGCTGTTCGCGGCTGCCGCGAGTCAGGACCCGAACGTAGCCGCACAGCCGCAGCACGGTTGGTTCGTCGCACTCGCCGATATCGGCGGCTCGTGGCTTCTCGCGGTGGCAATCGTGATTGTGCTTGCGGCGAGCATCGGCCATGTCGACGGTTGTGTGCAGGTCTGCGGCACGCAGTTCGCCAACGACCTCGCGACGTGGAATACGCCGCGCACCGATCGCCAGTTGATGGTGTTGTCCAAGGCGGGCATGGTCGTGTTCATCGTCGCAGCGGCGATCCTTGCATATCTGACTTTCGACTACAGCCGACTGCAATTACTCGCGCAGATTTCATATCAAGGGATCATCCAGCTTGCGGTCCCGCTGTTCTTCGGCATCTTCACGCGGCGTGGCAACAAGCAGGGCGCGATTGCGGGAATGCTGGTGGGCATTGCAATCGCGATCGTGCTGACTTCCGTCTATCCGGACGACATCCGCGCGCTCGGTTCGCTGACCAGCGGGATTGTCGGGCTCGCAGCGAACTTCGTCGTGTTCGTCGTGTTTGCGTTAGCGATCAAGCCGTCGACCGACGAGATCGCCCGGCTCGACCGGCTGTTCGCGAAGCCTGTGCGCGGCCGCGCACCTTCGACGGTCGCCGTACCGGTAACACATTAAGGAAAAGCGGCCGCGGCGGCCGGCATGGATCTCGCATTTTGATGCTGCCGCGGCATCGAGAATTTGACTCAACGGAGG
The DNA here is from genome assembly GCF_014200875.1 of Paraburkholderia sp. HC6.4b. NCBI lineage: Bacteria > Pseudomonadati > Pseudomonadota > Betaproteobacteria > Burkholderiales > Burkholderiaceae > Paraburkholderia > Paraburkholderia sp. HC6.4b. Next base: position 12,592 of record NZ_JACHDC010000038.1, on the reverse strand, counting down.
CCGGATGACTTTAGCGATTTTCGATCTTGACGACACGATTATCAATGGAGATTGCGCGAATTTGTGGAGCAGCGAGATGGCACGCCTGGGATGGGTCGGCGACGCCGATGCATTTGTACGGCAAAACGACGAGATGATGCGTGCCTACGGCGAAGGGTTGCTTACGATGGACGATTACATGAAAGCAACACTCGCACCGCTCGCCCGTCGCCGCGTCGTTGATGTGCGCCATCAGATCGATGCGTTTGTTGAACAGGTGATCGAGCCGAGGATTCGGGCCGACGCGCGGAATGTGATCGACGCCCATCGCCAGCGTGGCGACACCCTGCTGGTGATCTCGGCGTCGAGCGCGCATCTGGTCGAGCCAATTGCGGCGCGAGTCAGTATCAATCATGTTCTGGCGATTGATATCCAGACGGAGGACGGTGTCTATACGGGACGCACCTCTGGCGTACTGACGTATCGGGAAGGCAAGGTAGTTCGGCTGCGCGCATGGCTAAAGGCGCACGACGAAAGCCTGGCCGGTGCCAGCTTCTATTCCGACTCGCGAAACGATTTACCTCTGCTGTGCGAGGTCGACAGGCCGCACGTGGTCAATCCGGACCGGGTGCTGGCAGCGCACGCGAAGGAGTGTGGGTGGCCTGTGTTGACATGGCACTAACGTGCGCGGCACTCTGGAGCAACGCGAGATGAGCTATACCGAAGCGATCGGCACACGCACCTACCGGTTCGACGATCTCAAAACGTTGCTGGCGAAGGCGAGCCCGCTGCGCTCGGGCGATCAGCTCGCCGGCACCGCGGCGGCCAGTGAGGAAGAACGCGTCGCAGCCAAGATGGCACTCGCGCAGGTGCCGTTGCGCACCTTCCTCAACGAGGCATTGATTCCGTACGAAAGCGATGAAGTCACGCGCCTTGTCATAGACGATCACTCGCCCGAAGCTTTCGCCGAGATATCCCATCTGACGGTCGGCGATTTCCGCAACTGGCTACTCAGCAGCGAGACGGATGCCGATGCACTCACGCGTATCTCCGCCGGCCTCACACCGGAGATGGTCGCCGCGGTGTCGAAGCTGATGCGTAACCAGGACCTGATCGCGGCGGCGCGCAAGCGTCCGGTGATCACACGCTTTCGCAACACCGTGGGATTGTCTGGCCACATGTCAGTGCGCTTGCAACCGAATCATCCGACCGACGATGTCAAGGGCATCGCCGCCTCGATGCTCGACGGCCTGATGTACGGCTGCGGTGACGCGATGATCGGCATCAATCCGGCTACCGACAGCCTGGCCGCGATCACCACGCTGCTGCTGATGGTCGACGATTTCCGGCAACGCTATCAGGTGCCGACGCAATCATGCGTACTGACGCACGTCACCAACACGATTGCCGCAATCGGCAAGGGCGCGCCGGTCGATCTGGTGTTTCAGTCGATTGCCGGTACGGAAAAAGCGAATGCCGGCTTCGGCATTTCGCTTGCGTTGCTGCAGGAAGCCTATGAAGCGGCGCTCTCGCTCAATCGCGGCACAGTCGGCAACAACGTGATGTATTTCGAGACGGGGCAGGGCAGCGCGTTGTCGGCGAATGCGCATCATGGCGTCGACCAGCAGACCTGCGAAGTGCGCGCCTATGCGGTGGCACGAAAGTTCAATCCGTTTCTCGTCAATACGGTGGTCGGTTTCATCGGACCGGAATACCTCTATGACGGCAAGCAGATCACGCGCGCGGGTCTCGAAGATCACTTCTGCGGCAAGCTGCTCGGCGTGCCGATGGGTTGCGACATTTGCTACACGAACCACGCGGAAGCCGATCAGGACGATATGGACAACCTGTTGACGCTGCTCGGCGTCGCGGGAATCAACTTCATCATGGGCGTCCCCGGCGCGGACGATGTGATGCTGAACTACCAGAGCACCTCATTCCACGATGCGCTTTATGTGCGCGACGTATTGGGCCTAAGGCGTGCGCCGGAATTCGAAGAGTGGCTGGAGTCGATGCAGGTCGCCGACGCGCTCGGCGTGTTGCTCAATGGCGCGATACGGCAACCATTGCTGGAAGGTGCGCGCGAATGGATGGGGATCGCATGAGCAACGACTTCCTCGAAAAGAACCCCTGGAGCGCATTGCGTCAGTTCACCAATGCGCGTATCGCATTGGGTCGTGCCGGCAACAGCCTGCCGACTGGGCCGCTGCTCGCGTTCAATCTATCGCACGCGCAGGCACGCGATGCGGTGCATCATCCGCTCGACGCTGATTCGCTGCATGAGCAGTTGCGCGCGAACGGCTTCACCACGCTCGATGTGCATAGTGCTGCGCCGGACCGTCAGCATTACTTGCGGCGTCCGGATCTGGGGAGACGCCTGTCGGAGGAGAGCCGCGAGGCGCTTGCGCAAGCCTCCATCGAAGCGCCGGAAGTGGTGTTCGTGATTGCCGATGGGCTGTCGGCCTGTGCTGCTGCAAAGCAATCCATTCCGCTTTTGAGGGCCGTCTCTTCACGCCTTGCGGATTGGAGAATCGGTCCGGTGGTGGTCGCTCGGCAAGCACGGGTGGCGCTTGGCGATGAGATCGGCGAAATTCTGCGGACCAGGCTCGTCGTGATGCTGATCGGCGAACGTCCCGGGCTGAGCTCGCCGGATAGCCTCGGCATCTACCTGACGTACGCGCCTAAAGTAGGGTGCGCCGATGCGCAACGCAATTGCATTTCGAACGTGCGCCCCGAAGGATTGAGTCACGGCGCAGCCGCGCACAAGCTGCACTATCTGCTGACGCATGCGCGCCGCTTGGGCCTCACTGGCGTGGGACTTAAAGACGAGAGCGATGCATTGCTGGAAAAGGCGGCCAAAGACGCGTCTACGGCGATCGCAGCACCGGACGCCAACTAACTTCGATGTTGTGGAGGTTGTCATGGTCATCCAGTCCAATCAGACAGCACTGCCTCTTTCGTTCGAACTCGACCTGCGCGCATGGACAAACGCCGTGTACGAAGAAGCCTTCGGAGAGGGATTCATTCGCGTGCCTTGGGAACCTGACGACGCGTTCGTCCGGCGATTGCAGTCTTTTTTCCGCGCCGGCCTGTCGCCTGCTGAAGCTGTGAGCGCGTGCTTCTGTCTGAACCACTAATGCCGAACCGGCCTGAGTATGAAAGTCGAGGTCCGCGATCGACAGGCCGGACAGATTGACAGACACGGTAGCCGATCAATCGCACGGTCCGCCTTCCAAGGAAGTTGCTTAGGGACAGATAGACTCACGTGCCGTGAAGCGCTTCACCAAGCGCATGAATGGCGGCCGAGCCTCGCAAGCGGCGGGTCGCCACCTGCGAGGCCCATGCACTCTGAACAGCACGGCTGCCGAATCAGAACCCGGCAGCCAGTCCGTCGCGCCGGCTGTCGCTCGCGGCGACATAACCGCGCTCGGGGTCGTTGCGATCGAGCTTGCAGATGTACTGCCCGGAGCCGAAGTCCATATACGGATCCTCGACCGACTTGATCGTATGGCCGAGACCCTCGAGCGCGCGCACCGTGTCCTCATCGAGCGTCGCCTCGACGTCGACCGAGAAGTCGCGATTGACCTTCCAGCGCGGCGCGTCGCAGGCGGCCTGCGGTTGCTGGCCGTAGTCGAGCATGCGCACGATCGATTGCAAATGCCCCTGCGGCTGCATGTCACCGCCCATCACGCCGAAGCTCATCACCGCTTCCTGCCTGCCGTCCGCCTGCTGGGTCAGGAAAGCAGGGATGATCGTGTGGAACGGGCGCTTGCCGCCCTCGACCACGTTCGCCGACTTCGGATCCATTGAGAACCCGTAGCCGCGGTTCTGTAGCGAAATGCCGGAATCCGGCACCACGATGCCCGAGCCGAAACCCATGTAGTTCGACTGGATGAAGCTGACCATCATGCCGCGCTCGTCGGCCACCGACATGTAGATCGTGCCGCCCGCCTTCGGCATGCCGAAGTCGAATTGCGTGGCACGCTTCGGGTCGATCAGCTTCGCGCGCGACTTCAGGTACGCGTCGTCGAGCATCTGTTCGGGCGTGACCTCCATCGAACGCGGATCGGCGACGTACTGGTAGACGTCGGCGAACGCGAGCTTCATGGCTTCGATCTGCAGGTGCTGCGAGTCGATGCCGTCAACCGGCAGCGAGCCCACGTCGAACTGTTCGAGAATGCCGAGCGCGATCAACGCGGCAATGCCCTGACCGTTCGGCGGAATTTCGTGCACCGTGTGGCCGCGATAGTCCTTGCTGATCGGTTCGACCCAGTCGACGCGGTAGTTGCGCAGGTCGTCCATCGTGAGCGCGCCGCCGCCCTGGCGCGAGAACGCGGCGAGCTCTTCTGCGATCTCGCCTTCGTAGTACGCACGCGGGCCTTGTTCAGCGAGCTTGCGCAGCGTCTTCGCGTGACCGGGAAAGCGCACGAGTTCACTGACTTCCGGCGCCCGGCCGTGCGGCATAAACGTGTCGGCGAAACCGGGCTGGTTCCTCAGTTCGGGCACGGCCGCCGCCCACTTGTACGCAACGATGCTCGCCACCGCATGGCCCCGCTCGGCGATCTCGATGGCCGGCTCCATCAGATCGGCGAACGGCAGCGAGCCGAACTTCTGATGCAACGCCTCCCAGCCGGCGATCACGCCCGGCACCGTCACTGCATCCCAGCCGCGCTTGGGGTGCTTCGCGAGACCGTTTTCCTCACCGTACTTACGCTTGAAGTAATCGACGTTCCATGCCGCCGGCGATACGCCGGAAGCATTCAGGCCATGCAGCTTTTTGCCGTCCCAGACGAGCGCAAACGCGTCGCTGCCGAGGCCGTTAGAGACTGGCTCGACGACCGTGATTGCCGCGGCCGCGGCAATCGCCGCATCGATGGCATTTCCGCCTTTCCACAACATGCGCAGGCCGGCTTGTGCGGCAAGCGGATGGGACGTCGAAACGATGTTGCGCGCGAACACGGGCAAGCGGGGCGTTGGATACGGGTTTTGCCAATTGAAACGTGTCATTGAAAACTCAAACGAAAGTGATGGGAGGGCAGTCGGCCGATTGAAGCGGTGATGGAATCCGGTTACGACTCGCGCGGATCGAGCGCATCACGCAGACCGTCGCCAAGCAGGTTGAAACCGAGCACGGCCAGGAAGATCGCGATGCCCGGGAAAATCGACATCCACGGCGCCTGGCTGACAAAATCCTTCGCGGTGTTGAGCATCGAACCCCACGACGGCGCGGGCGGCAGCTGGCCGAGCCCGAGGAACGACAGGCTCGCTTCGGCGATGATCGCGGTCGCGATCGTCAGGCTGGTCTGCACGATGATCGGCGGCAGCACGTTCGGCAGGATGTACCGCACGATGATCCGTGCGTGGCCAAGGCCGATTGCCCGCGCGCCTTCGACGTATTCCTCGGCCTTCACGGTGATCGCCTGGCCGCGCGTCAGCCGGACGAAGCGCGGCATCGCGGAGATGCCGATCGCGGCCATCGCGTTGGTCAGGCTCGGTCCGAGGAACGCGGCGAACGCGATGGCGAGGATCAGGAACGGAATCGACAGCAACGCATCGGCGATTCGCGAGATCACGCCGTCGACGAGCTTGCCGAAATAGCCCGCCAGCAAGCCGAGCGGCACGCCGATCACGACCGCGATGCAGACCGACACGACGCCCGCCAGCAGCGACGCGCGCGCGCCCCATAGCAGACGGCTCAGCACGTCGCGGCCGAGTTCGTCAGTGCCGAACCAGTGCGCGGCCGAAGGCGCCTGCCGCACGGTCATGAAGCTGGCCTGCACCGGGTCGTAGTGTGACAGCCACGGCGCGAATACCGCCATGAAGACGATGAGCAGCACGAGCGCCGCGCCAAACACGGCGGCGCGATTGCGCATGAATTTCACGAGTCCGCGGCGCTTGCGGCGCGGCAGTACCGTCGTCTGCGACGCAGCGGCCGATGCGTGAACGGGGGTGGCGGGAGTAGCCATCAGCTGCGTCTCAGTCGGGGATTGAGAAGGACGTACAACACGTCGGCGCACAGGTTCACGACGATGAAGCACAGCGCGGTGACGAGCACCACACCCTGCACGACCGCGTAGTCGCGATTGAACACGGCATCCACGATGAGCTTGCCGAAGCCGGGGATCGTGAAAACCTGCTCGGTCAGCACCGCACCCGCAAGCAGTTCGCCGAACAGCAGCGCGAGCACGGTGACGATCGGAACCAGCGCGTTGCGAAAAGCGTGCTTGATGACGACGGTGCCGCGCAGCAGCCCTTTGGCACGCGCGGTCCGGATATAGTCGGTGCGCAGCACGCTCAGCATCGCGCTGCGCGTGTGGCGCATCAATTGCGCGCCGAGCGAGGCGCCGAGCACGAAAGCGGGCATCAGCATGGTCTTGATGCTGAGCCAGAAGTTTTCGGTCGGCGACACGTAGCCGGACGACGGCAACAGATGCCAGCGCACCGACACAATGAAGATCAGCATGATGCCGAGCCAGAAGTTCGGAATCGACATGCCGGATAGCGCGAAGATATTCGCGCCGTAATCGAGCGCGCCGCCGCGGCTTGCGGCGGAGATGACGCCCGCCGGAATACCGATACCGATCGCGAAGGTCATCGCCATCGCCGCGAGCTGTAGTGTGACCGGCAGCTTCTGCGCGATCAGCGACGTCACCGGCACGTCGGTGCGCAGCGACGCGCCGAGATCGCCATGCACGACGTCACGGACCCACAGCGCGTACTGCGTCGGCACCGGCTCGTCGAGGTGGTACTTGACGCGCAGCGACGCGATCAACTGCGGATCCTGATCTTCGCCGGCCATGGCCGTCACCGGATCGCCAGGCAGCAGCTTTTGCAGGCCAAAGATCAGCATCGACACGAGAATCAGCGTCGGAATGGCGACCAGCACGCGATTTGCAATGATCGGCAGCATGATCGGTCAGCCCTTGATACTGACGCCGCGCAGGCGGATCAGGCCGTCGGGATAGGGCGTGAAGCCTTGCACCTTCTTCGACAGCTCGAACGGCCACGGCTGGTTATAGACATAGATGATCGGATCATCGTCGGCGAGCAGCTTCGACGCCGCGTCGTACTCTGTTTTGCGGTCCGCGGTGGTCAGTTTCACGCGCGCGGCGTCGAGCAACTGGTCGACTCCGGGGTTGCAGTAACGCGCGTAATTGAGGTTGCCGGCGCACGTGTTGAACTGATGCAGGTTGCCGTCCGGATCGACACGGCCCGACCAGCCGAGATACATCGCCTCGAAGTCGCCGGTGTGCGCGGCATTGAGTTCGGTCGCATAGTCGGTCGGCCGCAGCTTCAGGTTGAAGCCGGCTTCGCTGACCATCGCCTGCATCATCTGCACGATCTGGCTCGACACCGTGTTGTTCGGGTAAGTGAACTCGATGTCGACGTGCTCGTGGCCCGCCGCCTTCAGCAGCGCCTTCGCCTTCGCGATGTCGCGATGCTGCATTGGGAGCGACGCGTTGTAGTACGGGCTCGACTTCGGCACCGCCTGATTCGCCGGCGCGAAGATACCCGCGCCGATCACCTGGTTGATCGCGTCGCGGTCGATCGCGAGTTCGAATGCCTGCCGCACGCGCTTGTCTCTCAGCACCGCGTTGCTGCGCTTGCCGTTACCGATGTTGAACGTAACGTAGTAGTAGCCGAAGCCGCTGACCGGCGCGAACTTGAAGTTGGTGTCGCTCTTGACCGACGCCACATCGGACGGCGCGAGGCGCTCGAGCATGTCGAGCGAACCCGAACGCAGATTGGCGAGGCGCACGGTGCTGTCCGGAATCGGCAAGAAGATCACGCGCTGGATCGGGTATTTGTCGGCGTCCCAGTAGCCAGGGAATTTCTCGAGCACGACGCGATCGTTCTGCACGCGCTGAACGAACTTGTACGGACCCGAACACACCGGATGCGCGGCAACGCCGGCCGGATCGGCGAACGTCTTCGGCGCGAGCATCATGCCGGCGCGGTCGGTCAGCGTCGCGAGCAGCGCGGCGTCCGGCTGCTTCAACACGATTGCAACCGTGTAGTCGTCGATCACGTCGACGTGATCGACCGACGCGAGTTCGCTCTTGCGGTTGCTCGTCTGCAGCGTGCGGTCGCGGTCGAGGTTTGCCTTGACGGCGGCCGCATTGAACGGCTCGTCGTCCTGGAACTTCACCCCTTGACGCAGCTTGAACGTCAGCGTCTTGCCGTCGGCGCTCGTCGTCCACGACGTTGCCAGCATCGGGACGATCTTCAGATCGGGCGTGATATCAACCAGCGCGTTGCACATCGACGCAAACACGATCCGGTCGACGAGCTGCACGCTGCGAGCGGGGTCGAGCGAACCGATGTCGTCCTGCAAGCCGATCCGTATCGTCTGACCGGTCTGGGCCATCGCGGCGCTGGCGCTGAGTGCGAGCGCTGCGGCAATCAACATTCTTCGCATGAGGAGTTCCCTTTGTTTCCAATTCATAAAATGGTTTGGTGAAGGGGCAGCGGCGCGGCGCGCGGCTCGATTCTTCACTGGAATTTCATCTCGACCACCGGCTCAGTCGCCACCGGCCGCGGCCAGCGTCGTTTGGCGGTTGCGGTAGATCGCGAGCCGCTCGATCAATTTCGGGCTGACGCTCGTGGCCAGCGGCGCGCCGCCGCCGGCGTTCTGGATCTCGCGCCAGAAGTGGCACGCGACCTGCCGTCCGTCCTCGAGTCGTTCGCTGGTTGGCCGCGCTTGCGCGCAGTACGGCTTCGCATGCGGACAGCGCGTATGGAAACGGCAACCGGAAGGCGGCGCGGTCGGACTCGGCAGATCGCCGGACAACGAAGGCTTCGCACGCCGCTCGTGCGGGCTACTCGCCGGAATCGCGCGCAGCAGTGCTTGCGTGTACGGATGCAGCGGCGCGTCGAACAGTGCATCGACATCGGCCAGTTCGACGATCTCGCCGAGATACATCACGGCGACGCGGTCGCTCATATGGCGGATCACCGCGAGGTCATGCGCAACCATGATCAGCGTGAGGCCGAGGTCCTGTTTCAGTGTCTCGAGAAGATTGATCACCTGCGCCTGCACCGAGACGTCGAGCGCCGACACCGGCTCGTCGCCGACGATCAGCTTCGGCTCACCGGCCAATGCGCGCGCGATGCCGATCCGTTGTCGCTGGCCGCCGGAGAATTCGTGCGGGTAACGGTCCGCGTAGGCCGGTTGCAGGCCGACCGTGCGCAGCAGTTGGGCGACGCGCTCGCGGTGCTCGGCGTTGTTGCGCGCGAGCCCGTGCAATGCGATCGGCTCGCCGACGATCTGGCCGATGGTCATGCCCGGATTCAGCGACGCGAACGGATCCTGAAAGATGATCTGCATTTCGCGGCGCAGCCGCCGCAGCGGCGCGCCTTGCTGATGCGTGATGTCCTTGCCTTGATAGAAGATGCGGCCGTCTGTCGAGTTGATCAAACGGAGCAGCAAGCGGCCCAGCGTGGACTTGCCACAGCCAGATTCGCCGACGATCGCGAACGTCTCGCCGGGGTGGACCGCGAACGACACGTCGTTGAGTGCATAGACGGTTGGCGTGCGCGTGAAGAGCTGCCGCGTACCGCCAAAATGCTTTGTCAGTGAGCGCGCCTCGATGATCGGCGTCGGCGAATTCGAGGCCGGGTGTGCGTGCGGCGTCGGTTTAGTGGGCGTCGTCATGCAATTTCCTTGCGCAATAGCGGCGCGGCGATCTGTTCGACCGGAGCGAGCCAGCACGCGACGCGATGCACGCCGGCGATCACCCTGTCGGGCGGCGCGGCGTCAATACAGCGTTGCTCGGCGAACGGGCAGCGCGGCGCGAAGCGGCAGCCGTGCGGCATCAACTCGGGCGACGGCACTGAACCGCGGATCGTCGCGAGCGCGCCTTCGCGCTTGCCGACCGACGGAATTGCGCCCATCAGGCCGATCGTGTAAGGATGCTGCGGGTCGTCGAACAGATCGGCGACGGTACCGTATTCGACGATGCGTCCCGCGTACATCACCGCCACGTGGTCGGCGACTTCCGCGACGACGCCGAGGTCGTGCGTGATCAACACCATCGCAGTGCCGGTCTCGGCTTGCAGATGTTTCACGAGCGCCAGCACCTGCGCCTGGATCGTCACGTCGAGCGCGGTCGTCGGCTCGTCGGCGATCAACAGGCGCGGGCGGTTCGCGAGCGCCATCGCGATCATCACGCGTTGGCGCATGCCGCCGGAAAGCTGATGCGGGTACGCATCGAGCCGGGTTTCCGGCGCCGGGATCCGCACTAGCCGCAGCATCTCGAGCGCCTGCTCGCGCGCCTGCCCGCGCCCGATATCGCGATGCCGCCGGATGCTTTCGCCGATCTGCTCGCCGACCGTGAACGCCGGGTTCAGCGACGTCATCGGCTCCTGAAAGATCATCGACAGCCGGTTGCCACGAATGTCGGCCAGTTCGCGCTCCGACAGTGAGAACAGGTCCTTGCCTTCGAAGTGCGCGGTGCCGGCGACGCGTTGCGCAGGCGGACTCGCGAGCAGCCCCATCAGTGCGAGCGACGTCACGCTCTTGCCGCAGCCCGATTCACCAACGATGCATAGCGTCTCGCCAGTGCCGACTGAGAACGACACGTCGTGGACGAGGTTCGGCACCTCGGCGGCGCGCGAGAACTTCAACGAAAAGCCGCGGACCTCCAGAACCGGTCGGCGGGCGGCATCGGTCATGCTGGGAACTCCATATCGTGCTGCTAGTCCTGTTCAAAGGCTGTGCTGGCGGAAAGTATGTGGTGCGCTTCACGATGGAAAATATTAATATTTCTTACCGATACTTAACTTTTCCTTGAGCATGAGCGATGCCGACCCTCCGCATGTTAAGAACCTTTCGAGCCGTCGCGCGGACCGGATCATTCGCGGCAGCGGCCGGGAGCGTCGCGCTGACCCAAGCGGCGGTCAGCTTGCAGATGCGCGGGCTCGAACAGGCGCTGGGCCGGCAGCTGTTCGACCGCAGCGGTCGGCAGATTGCGCTGAGCCGCCACGGACAAGAGATCTGGCCGAAAGTCGAGCAGATTTTCGACCTGCTGGCCGAACTCGAGGCGACGCCGGCGGGTTCGATGGTCGGGCCGGTGACCATCGGCGCGATGGTGTCGGTGATCGGCGCGCTGTCGCTGGTCGTCGCGCATTTGAAGGCCGCGCATCCGCAACTGGACGTGCGGCTGCTGTCGTCACGCTCCGACGAACTGGCGCGGATGGTGGAGGCGGGTGAGGTCGATATCGCGGCGATCGTCGCGCATGCCGACACGACGCTATCCGACACGCTGAAGTGGACGACGCTATACACGGAGCCGCTGATGCTGGTGGTTAGCCGCGAAATCGGCGACAACGATCCGCAGAGGGTCCTGCGCAGCCACCCCTTTCTGCGCTTCGACCGGCGGGTGCGCACCGGGCGCGTCGTCGAGCATGCACTGCAGACAGCCGGCGTGACGGTCAACGAATTCCTCGAACTCAACTCGATCGAGACGATCGTCGCGCTGGTGCGCGAAAATGTCGGCGTCACGGTGCTGCCGCTTCTGCATCGCGGCAACTGGCAAAACGATCCGTTACTACGCGTGCTGTCGATTTCGGATCCGCCGGTGTTGCGCACGGTCGGCATGATCCAGCGCGCGTCATATGACCGGCCCGGCATCACGCGGGCGATTATCGATGCGCTGCACAGCGACTGGGCGCTTGACCCTTCGATATCCAGGCCGCTTGCGGATCCGTGAAGGACTAACTTTACTCTGTCGATAAATTCATGCCATTGCAGAAACTCCTTCAGACGTGGCATGAGGAAGCGATGGTCGGGAAATTGTCGTTCGATGAGTACCTGGAGCATCTTTGCGAGGCACTCGGGCACAGCGATCGCAACGCTGGGCTGGTGGGATACTGCCAAGGCTTGATGTTGCCGTTGCGGCGTAAAAGCGTGGAGCCGCTGGCCGCCCACCTCGAACCTGAACGTGTCAGCGCGCGGCACCAGTCGTTGCATCACTTCGTTTTGAAATCAGAGTGGTCAAATACTGCTCTGCTTTAGCGAGTAAGACGCTGGGTGTTGCCGCATATGAATCCTGCCAACGGGCTGTTCTGATAGCTTATGAAACCAACGAGTAAAATTGCTAGGCGGCAGACAGCGGGCTGTTGCCAGAACATTGCAACTGTCCTTTCTTGATCATGTGCATTAATTCGACGCTACTCAGAATGACACGCGCACAGTTGAGATCCTTGAATCCGAGCATCGGTCGGGTTCGGCGTTTGATGGCCCGATGGTACTGCTCCACGATGTTGTTCAAATACTTGATCTGAAGAACCTTGACGGGCATCTCGCGCTCGGCATTCACCGCGTTAAGCGCGGGGCCGCTTTTGTCGATGGTCACCGTCTCGTGCGAACCGTTCTGACCGATTGCCTTTTTGAAGAAACGCCGCGCAGCAGGCTTATCCCGCCTTGCTCTGAACAGAAAGTCAATGGTATTGCCCGCCTTATCCACTGCGCGGTAAAGATATTTCCACGAGCCCTTGACCTTGATACTTTCGGTAACCATGCGGCGCGCGTCAAGCAAGTTGTCGCCTCACTCATGCAGCCAGAGGCTGTTTATTTGCGCTGATCGACGCCATCTCGACGACTGAGTCGCGT
>NZ_JACHDC010000037.1:0-36442 GCF_014200875.1 Paraburkholderia sp. HC6.4b | reverse complement strand
CAGACGCTCGGCTGGGACTCCCCCGAGGAAGCAATGGCTAAAGAGTTAGAGAAGGCTGGATTAGCTAAACGTTGCACTTGACTCTTGAGACTGCCCCACCACGACTGCGCAGGTCGCGGCCAGCGGCATGACGAATGCGCGTGACGGCAGCCTGCACTTAGCCGCGCAGACCGGCATTCCATCCCCCTTCCAGTATTAGCGACAGTTTCATTGCATTCTTGCGCCGGGGCGAATTCGTTTCGCTCCGGCGTTTCGTCGTTTGTAATTGCTTTGCGCCGCGAGGTACCCCGATGACGTTGCAGATGCGGAAAGTATCTGTTGGGTGAAAGGTGATTGTAATGATGCGTTAAACCGATAAACTGGCTTCAACGACTAAGCACACAGGCTTCCGCCCCAGCGGTCGTTGTTTCGCTAACCCAGTATTTTCTGTTTCTGAAATTAAATTGGAGAATTAACCATGGCTAAAACATTCATTCCGGTTATCGCACTCGTTTCGGTCCTCGTTCTGCCGACGATTGCATCCGCTAACAGCAACGGCCCCCTCACCCGTGAGCAAGTGCGCGCGGAGCTGGCCCAGCTGCGGCAAGCGGGCTACGACGGCAACCACGGTGACGCGCACTACCCCACGCACCTCCAGGCCGCGCTGAAAAGCGTGGCGGCTCAGCAGGCACTCAGTGGCCACGGTGGCGTGAAATCGGGCTCGGCCGCTTCCGGCGCACCGACCCAGGTGGCCTCGGATCATTCGATCTACAAAGGAAGTTAATGGGCTATCAGCCGGATGGCCGGGCGCTTTCGACTGCCCGGCCCGGTGACCTCCGGCGAGCGGCATCGTCGCCGCTTCATCGTCTGCAACCGGGCCTGCATTCAGCCGCGCATACCGGCATTCCATCCCCTTCCAGTATTAGCGTTTCATTGCATTTTTGCGCCGGCGCGAATTCGTCATTCGCTCCGGCGTTTCGTCGTTTGTAATTGCTTTGCGCCCACTGGGGTGACGTTGCAGACGCGACAAGTATCTATTGGGTGAAAGGTGATTGTAATGGCGCGTTAAACCGATAAACTGGCTTCAACGACTAAGCACTCAGGCTTCCGCCCCGGCGGTCGTTGTTTCGCTAACCCGTTTTTTCTTTCTGTTTCTGATGGAGGTCTCATGCAAGTCCTGTTCAAGTCCTGCGACATTGAAGCTGCACGCTTGCGCAGCTTTGCGCGCCAACGCACCCAGTTTGTGTTCCGCCGGATGGCCTGGCTGGTTTCCCAGGCCACCGTCAATCTCTCCGACGTCAACGGCCCGCGCCGCGGACTCGATAAGCGTTGCCAGGTGCAGGTGCAGGTGCCCGGTGCGAATCCGGTCGTGGTGACGTCGATTGCGAAAGACTGGCGCGGCGCCCTCGATCTCGCGCTTGCCCGCGCCGTTTCTTCGATCGTCCGCAGGCGCCAGGCGCGCGTCGCGAGGCGCCGCGCGAGTCAACGCGAGTGCACCTGGAGCGCTGAGCCTGATGCCGTCTAAGCAAGCCATGCTTGCACGGCTACGGTGGCATCGTACGAGCGGTATTGCTCGCTATTTGCGGTCCGCGATGGAAAGACGCGTTCGGGCGACCTTCGCGAGTTTCTGTCCTACACGAAAGAGATTCTTATGTATTCGCACACAATCAATCAGTTGCGACGCCTTGCGAGTGTCGTGACGCGTGGTGCAGCTGTCCTGGCCATGGCGCTAGTGCTCGTCGCGGGCACTGTCGCATCCAACCATGCCGAAGCGAAGCGTATTGGCGGTGGTAGTAGTGTCGGCCGCCAGTCGCAGACGGCGTCGCCGTCCGGGCAAGGCCAACGGAGCCAGCAAGCTCAACCGGCGCAGCAGGCCGCGCCGGCGGCCGCTGCCGCGAAGCCAGCCAACCGCTGGATGGGCCCGCTCGCCGGCCTGGCCGCAGGACTCGGCATTGCCGCGCTGATGTCGTCGTTGGGGCTGGGTGAAGGGCTGGCCCAGATGCTGTCGAACGTAGTGGTGATCGGCCTCGTGATTGTCGCCGGCATCATGCTGTTCCGCTTCATTGCCAACCGGCGCCGTCCGGATCTCGCTTATGGGCACGACGCGGCGAACGGGCAGCGCATGAACGGCTCCTTGCTCATGAATCAGAGCGGGCAGGCGGCGCCTGAGACGAATTTCGGTGCCTGGCCGCGCACAGTGATGAATCCCGCCGCAGCGGCACAAACAACGACAGTGCCGGGGCTGCCTGTCGGGCTCGATCAGGCGGTCTTGCTGGCATCGGCCAGGACCTTGTTCCTGCGTCTGCAACGCGCCTGGGACCAGAACGAACAAGGCGACCTTTTCGAGCTGACAACCCCGGAAATGTTCGCGGTGATCAAGCGGGACCTGGAAGATCGGGGCAACCAGCCGAGCCATACGGAAATCACGCAGCTGGACGTGGAATTGTTGAGCACGGAACACAATGGCAGCGAAACACTGGTTAGCCTTCGCTTTCACGGCCAGATGCGGGAAGACGAGGACGCGCAGACGGCGCAACCGTTTGAGGAGGTCTGGAACATCGTGGGCCACGAGCATGGCGACCCGGCCTGGCGACTGGCGGGGATACAGCAGATTGGCCGTTAGCATCGAGCGCGGTCGGAACCGGCAGCGGCTCGCTGCCGGTTAGCCCACAAGCGCTATTGCGCGACTCGCAAACGGCAAAAAGACCAAAATCCGACGTCACACAAATCTGGGACTCATTTTATGCGCCGAGACTACTTTTCTCTTTGCCTGGCCACTGTCACGATGACATGCTTGCTAAGCGCTTGCGCGGCCTCGCCGCCCAGCAGCCCGTCACCCGTTGTCGGTGCAGATCGCGATGCACATGGTTGTATTGGTTCGGCTGGGTATTCCTGGTGTGAATCCACGCACCAATGCGAACGTCCTTGGGAACTCGCCAGGCAGAAGGGTTTCGCGCTCTCCGCAGAACAGTTTGCTCACTACTGCACGACTGGATCAGCCGATTGATCAATGACTTCAATGCGCGGATGCGTCAACGGTGGCCTCGGGCGAGCAGCGTGCATGCTCGATAGAAATCGGCTTGGCCCCACTTGTCGGCACTGGCAGATTTCCTGATTATGCCGGCAGGAGGCTGTGTCGCATCCCCATCTCAAGGCGGCCATTCGGCCGACGGACAAGCAAACGGCAGAGCAGGGTCGAACTCGGCCAGATGCGCCAGGCTAGGCTCGGCCGACAGTTCGTGAAATATTCGAGAACCTGGCCGTCCGAAAACACATCTAGTTGACGTGAAATGCCTACGCAGCGCCTACACAGGCTCCAGAAAACAAAAAGCCCAGTCGCGAGGACTGGGCTTTTTGCTTGAAACTTGATGGTGCCGGAAAGAGGAATCGAACCCCCGACCTTCGCATTACGAATGCGGGCGAGT
This sequence comes from Paraburkholderia sp. HC6.4b, assembly GCF_014200875.1. Lineage (NCBI taxonomy): Bacteria > Pseudomonadati > Pseudomonadota > Betaproteobacteria > Burkholderiales > Burkholderiaceae > Paraburkholderia > Paraburkholderia sp. HC6.4b. The sequence goes on along the minus strand of NZ_JACHDC010000037.1, from coordinate 33,038 downwards.
TGGGATTTATCGGCGTTGACTTAAGATGATGTAACCGAGAGAATCCTTTACTGGTGCTGTATTCGCGGCATGTTGTTCGCATATTCGCGTTGACCAAAGTTGATTGATCACCCCATAATCGGGTTACATGGCGGTTACATGGAATCGTGTAACCCGGTTCGGAGGGTGTTAGCGATGGCAAAAGTCAATTTCACGGCGGCGCGGGTAGATGGACATAGCTGCCCCGCTGGCAAGTCCCAATCGTTCATATGGGATGCCAAGGCGTCGGGTTTGGGCCTGCGTGCGACGGCGAGCGGCGCGAAGTCCTACATCTATCAGGGCAAGATTCACGGCGGCACAGTGCGCGTCACGATTGGCGACCCGAAGGACTGGACTATCGAGAAGGCGCAGAAAGAGGCGCGCCGCCTGCAAACCCTCGTTGACGCTGGTAAAGACCCACGCGAACATGCCGCCGAGCAACGCGCCGCCCATGAGGCCCGCAAGGTGGATGCGCGCCGCCGGTCCGCGACCGTGGCCGACGCATGGTGCGACTATCTCCAATACTTGCGCACGGCAATTTCCCCAAAAACGAAGAAGCCGCGTTCGGCGCGTTACCTTGCCGACCATGAGGCACTAGCTGCGCCCGGTGGCGAGCCGTTGAAGCGAGGCAACGGAGTAACCGTGCGCGGGCCGCTTGCGCCGCTAATGGGGCTCAATCTATCGAGCCTCACGGCAAAGACTGTAGCGGCATGGCTGGCGGACGAGTCGCGCGAGCGCCCGACCAATGCGGCGCACGCTTATCGCCTCTTGAAGGCTTTCATTCGTTGGTGCGGCGGACAAGACGAGTACGCGGGAACCATTGCGACGGATGCCTACGACTCGCCAAAGGTAACAGCGGTGCTACCTCAAAGTAAGGCGAAGGAGGGCGACTGCTTGCAGCGCGAGCAGCTACCGGCTTGGTTCGCCGCCGTCCGCCAGCTTGGCAACCCGGTTATCAGCGCGTACCTGCAAGCCCTGCTGCTGACTGGTGCACGCCGCGAGGAAATGGCCGCGCTCAAGTGGGCTGATGTGGACTTCCAGTGGCGAAGCCTGCATGTGGCCGACAAGGTGGAGACCGAGACGGGCCGGCTTATTCCGCTCACGCCTTACCTTGCCTCCCTGTTGGCCGCCCTGCCGCGTCGCAATGAGTGGGTGTTCTCCAGTCCCGCCGCCGCTGATGGCAAGATTGCCGAGCCGCGCATTGCGCACAATCAGGCGCTGGCCGCTGCCGGATTGCCTCATGTGACTCTGCACGGCCTGCGCCGGTCATTCGGCACGCTTTCCGAATGGTGTGAGGTGCCTGTTGGCGTGGTGGCGCAAATCATGGGGCATGCCGCGAGCGCACTTGCCGAGAAACATTATCGCCGGCGCCCGCTCGACCTGTTACGCAAGTGGCACGACAACATCGAGGCATGGATGCTTGAACAGGCAGGCATCGATTTTATGGCGGACGTTGCTGCGCCCGGGCTGCGTGTTATTTCGAACCGGTAGGTGTGGGGCGAGGGGGCGCCGTGCAATTTGCGACGCGTGTAACGCCTGAGTTTCACGAACGCATTCGAGCTATCGCGGCGTTCGATGCCTGCTGCTAGCAGACCCTTAGCCGCGCCGATTTGCGGGCCGGCTGGCGGTGGCAAGGCGGCGCGAGAACCCCCCGGCCCCGGGGGTCTGACGGGGCGGCTTCCAACGCGCTCCCCTATACGCATCGACCCCCGCGCCGAAAAAATTTGAAAATTGGGCCGCACCTATGGCCGTCCAAAAAATTTGAGAATTCACACGGGTCGAGCCCGATAGTCCTATTTCCGCAAACGGGTACGCAACGCATGACGACAAAAAGCGGGCGCAAAACGACGCCGGCAGTGCATCCGCGACTTCAATCCGCTCGATCAACGAAAGTAGGCATCCTAAATAGATACCGTGCTCCTCATCGCTCACACAAAGAGGAACACATGGAACTCCAACCCGCACAAAGCTCCCGCCGGTTTCTTACGACCGACGAACTGGCCGAACGGCTGAACGTCCGTGCGCGCTCGATCCACAAGCGCTACAGCCAGACCGGCGCTTATTTCAGCGTTCGCCCCGTCAAGCTCCCGAATCGCCGCCTTTGCTGGCCCCTCGATGCCGTCGAACAATTGACGGGAGCCGCAGCATGAGCGCCGCCCTTCCGCTTCTGGAATCCGGCGCAGCGCACATGCCTATGCGCGAAGTGAAGCGACGGGCGGCCGCCGTGCTGCGCGCGTATCCGCAACTGACTATTGGCGGTTGTTGGGGTGGGCGACGAGTGGCCGCCACTGGCCGCGACTTCGACTATGAACAGGTGCAGATGGTGATTCGGTTCCTTCTGACTTTCTGCGAGCGCCGAAAGACGTTCAACGAAAAAGCCAATTCGTATCGCCTGAAGCACTGTGTAGAGAACTGGGCGGACGAAATGGGTATGCCGATGTGGATTTCGAACGGCGCGTTCATTCTCGCCGCGCTGATCTGCGGCTACAGGGACCAGCACTGCGGTATCGGTAGCCCCAACTGCACATTCGACATGAGCGTCGGCCCAGAGGTGCACCGTTACGACTGGCATGTGTACGGGCGCATTCCGGGTGTATTCACGAGAATGAAGTTCAGATAAAAAAGACCCCGGCATTTGAGGCCGGGGGCGTCCATTCATATTGCCAAACTAAAATGATTAGCAATACAGAATATAAAGGTGCGGCGTCGCGGCCGCAACCCGAACCCGCAACCATGCTCGACCATGCGCTCGCCTACGCCGCACGAGACATGCACGTGCTCCCGTTAGAGCCGAAGGGCAAAGCGCCGCTTGGCCGGCTTGTGCCGAACGGCAAGAACGATGCGACGTGCGACCCCGAAATTATCAAACGGTGGTGGGGTGCCGTGCCGGACGCGAACATCGGCATCAGTTTCGCTCCGTCCGAGCTTGTCGTCGTCGATATCGACCGCCACGAAGGGAAAGCGAACGGCTTTGACACACTTGCGGCGCTCGAAGCGGAACACGGGCCGTTGATTTCGCCGCTCGTCGTGCAGTCGGGCGGGGGTGGCGAGCACCGCTATTTCCGCGTGCCCGGCGGCGCGCATTTGCCCGGCAAGGCGGCCCGGGGAGTCGACCTACTGCATAAGGGCTACGGCGTGGTGCCGCCGAGCATTCATCCGAATGGGACGCCCTATAGTTGGATGCCGGGCTGTAGCCTCTTTGACGCGCCGGAGATACCGGTGTTGCCGGAATGGGTGTACGCACGCCGCCCCGAGCCAAAAAGCGCCCCTAAGCCCGATTCTGACCGGCTGCCGGACGAAGTGGCGCGCGCTCTCTCCGCTCTATGTTGGCTCGATGCCGGCTGCGATCGCGACACATGGATTCGGCTCGGCATGGCCGCAAAGGATGCCGGCGTTCCCTTTGAAGTGTTCGACGCGTGGAGCGCAACGGGCGCCAACTACACGGGCGAAGACGATTGTCGGGTCGCGTGGAATTCGTTCAACGGCGATAAGGCGCGGCGCGTGACGGCCGCGACGCTGTTTCATGAAGCGAAGAAAGCGGGCTGGACTGACCCGGCAAAAGCGCGAGACTTTCAAGAAACGGATGCAGCACGCTTTCGTGTTCTGTCGGCCGATGACTTGGCGAACGCGCCGCCGCTTCGCTGGCTTGTGCGCGGCGTGCTGCCGGCGTCGGGGTTGGCTGCGCTCTACGGCCCTTCGGGCTCGGGCAAATCATTTCTCGCGCTCGATCTGTGCGCGGCGATTGCGGGCGGCGAGGATTGGTTCGGGCGGCGCGTCGACACCGCGCCTGTGTTGTATGTGTGCCTCGAAGGCGAGGCCGGGATGGGAAAGCGCGTCGCCGCATGGCGCACACACAACGGCCGGGCTGTGCCGGAGCAGATTGGGTTCATTACGCAATCGTTCGATCTTCGCAGCCCGGCAGATATTGACGACCTGTGCGGAGCGGTATTGGCGGCCGGCTTGCGCGACGGGGTGCTCGTAATCGACACATTGAACCGGGCCGCGCCGGGCGCCGATGAAAACGCGAGCACGGACATGGGCACGCTGATCGAAGCGTGCAAGGAAATTCAGCGCGTAACCGGCGGCGTGGTGCTGGCGGTACATCACACGGGCAAGGATGCGGCCAAGGGCCTACGCGGCCATAGCAGCCTGCATGCGGCGCTCGATGCGGCTATCGAAGTGAAGCGGGACGGCGACCGCCGCGAATGGTCCGTAGCAAAGAGCAAAGACGATGCGGACGGCGCGTGCAATCCGTTCCGGCTTGAGTTGGTCGATCTTGGCGAAGATGAGGACGGCGAGGCCGTTACGTCGTGCGTAGTCGCGCCCGATCACAGCCCCGCTAATGCTGGCCGGCGTGCGCCGAAGGGAGCGATACAAAAAATCGTGCATGAGGCGATGCAACTGCTTCTGCTCGTGTCGGAACACGACGGCGAGGGGTGCGCACCTGCCGGCCGTCCCTGCGTGCGAAAAGACGACGCGGTGACAGCACTCGCTAGTGATATGACCTGCGAACTAAAGCGCCGCAAACCCGAGGCCCGCCGCGCGCTCGATGCATTAATAGGGGCCGGTCACTATGCAGAGTTCGACGGATGGGTTTGGGAAATTTGAACCCCAAGGACGAGACGCAAAGACGCCACCCCTAAAGGGGTGGTGCGTCTTTTCGTCCTTTCGTCTTTGTTATGGGCTGGAAATAAAAGACGCAATTTCGTCCTTTTCGTCCTTTGCGTCTGGGTCCGGTAGCGGGCTCGGGCGCGTTTCTTTTTCCGAAGAGGTTGGTTATGGCATCGACAAACGCCGCTCGACTGGAGCGGCACAAGGCCCGACTTCGGGCGGCGGGATTCAAGCGCCTATCGGTTTGGGTCTGTTCGGACCTTACGGCGGCGCTCGCGGCCGAACGGCGGCCGGGTGAATGCGGCGGCCGCACGCTGGAGCGGTTGCTATTGGGCGCGGCAGCGAAGCGGCCGGAGTACTGGACAAAAGAGGAGCGGGAAGCTCGAAAGCGAATCGACCAACAGTAACAAGCTACGCGCGCGCTCGTAAGTGCGAACACGCCCTCTTTCCATCGGGCAGAAACCGACCCGTTACAGTTATTCGGACCGCTGCTCAGGCAATGACCGGTCTCGAAGCCTAAAGGGTCTGTCGGAGGATCAACTACTCCGATATGTGATCCGAAGCTGGCGTAGGTTGTCGCATACTAACGCCCGGCTGTCGCCCGCCAGCTCTACTCATGCGGGCCCTCCCGCTCGTTTCAGACTGGCCGTAGGATTCGTTTTGGTGAGTTACTACGCAACCGCTGGAGTTTCCGACGCAGGTTTTATCTCAGCGATAAATCGCGACAAGTCGCCTCTAAACGACGGGCTATATTCAAACCTAACATCAAGTATCCGGATCTTAGCCTCGCCTGTTTGATTATCAATATACGCTCTACGTTTGGGGCCAAATTTCTCAATCTGACGTTGGCCAAACTCATTCCACCGCTGCTCTAGCAATGTAAGATTCTGTTCAGTCTGCACTGCGTTGGAATCAAAATTCGCATAGAACAGCTCAGCGTACAAAAATATCTTGGCATAAATATTCTGGTCTCTCGGCTCGTGCGCACCACTCTTCCCACGCACAACGCCAAATAGACTTAACCCAACGGCGGCACGATCAAAATGCTCAAGCTTATTTAGATCGACATCAGAAAATTTATTTCTCTTGAATAATCGACGCTCAGAGCCCTTATCTATTTGGCCATTTGCGGCATAGTAAACGCGCCAAAAAAGATTTCTCTCAATGACCTTCTTCGCGTCGACATACCCATCGTTTATACCTGCTGAAAATTCGCCGCGCTTTCTCTCATAAAGCAAGCCATAACGTTCGAAGACAAGCTGTTGAACTTTTATGTGAAACTGCTCGTTTGCAAATCTGTCCGCGTTTATTACGGGGGTCTGTTTGTTTGTTGCGTTTGATATTTCGTCGATTAGCTCCAGCTTCGAGGTTTGCGATTCGTTATCGAACAGCGTGATAACTTTCAGCAAAACCTCTTTGTTTTTGAATACATCTTCTGCCTTCTCTGGGTTCTCACTCAATATTCTACTCAGAGTGAATGACGTCTGGCCACCGTTGATAATTTGAGGATTCCGAATCCAAAGCTGCGCCTTGTTCTTTTGCCCAATCTTCTCGTTGATGTTCGTCTCATCAGAAAGCATTGTGATGCCGTTGTTGAAGAGCGAGAATTCGTTAGTATCGGATTGGACGATGGTGTCGCGAATTGATGCATTTACGGCATGACCCTCAAATTCCAAATAACTTCTGGGATTATACTTAAGTATGGAATTTCTATATTTATCCATTAATTTTGCCACTTCGATAGTGGGGACAAATAAAGCCGTTATTTCGCACTCTCCATACTTGGTTGAGACGTTGTAACTGATCTTGCTCCCTGCATTTTTGTTCGACAAATCGATTGGAATAACGATATCTGAAGCCGTATAATAGGTTCCCGTGATAACGGGAAATACGAGCTCCTCGTACGTCTTCTCAAAATTGAAGACCTCCGCTGCGTAGCCGCCTGTGAGCTTCATTAGGCGAGACGGCGTGATATTCCTGAGGTTAGCGAGAATTATAATTCGGTAAGAAAACCGCCCAATATCGGGAAGTGATGATATTTCGCGTTGGAGTTGCTTGATTTTACCGTTATACTCCAAACCCGCTTCATCAGCGGTCTCCCCTTCCATAATTCGGGGAATATCCATCATGAGCAATTCTTCAAGCTCAATTTCTTTCGATTCAAAATTCTTTTCATTTATCCTGAATTTGGATTGGATGAAATAAATTGTTTTTGCTTCAGTATCGATATAATACCCATCGATACCTCCATCCCCGCTGGCATCAGTTATTGTTCGCTCACGCGCCGAGAAGTCCGATATCCCGAACATTACTTTCATATACAGATGAATAAACGCTCGCGCTCTTGCTTGGTTAATTTTTTCGATGTCCGTACCGTCCGGGCGATATCGGGACCATTGTTGAGAGGGCGCCTCATTTCGGATCTGGTCAAGGATGCGAATCAGAGTTTCATATCTCATTTTTTTGCTTTCTCAAGAATGACTGGTCGTTGGATTTTCATCGATTAGGCTTTTTAGGGAGCGAACTTTTGTAACCTTAGCCTGACAAATCTTAGCCGAAAGATTATCGGTAGAGTAGTAGCGTCTATGTTCACGCGATAGCTCGAAGATGACCGAACTCATGTCTACTCTGGCTGAATCCCCCAACGGCAGCTTTGGGAAGTTGATCGGTCTTCCGAAGCATGGCTTTGAGGGCCGGGCAAGCGGCGGCAATTGGCCCGCCTGCTGCCCGACGCGTACGCCCCCAAAGCGACACGAAGCGGTGTGCGCGGTCGTCGTGTGCGGGCTCACCGGCACGGCGGCAACCTTTTCTTTACGGCGTGAAGCGGATTCGCGCGGCGCTCGCATACCGGGCACAACGAAAGGCGGAACAGAAATGGGCTTTAGGATGAACGTGAGCGGCTCACGGTCCAGCGCCGGGGGCAGATGTGCGGCGAAAACGGCTGCATGCGCTTTGGTGACGGCCGCGACGTGTGCATAACGCGGTCCGCATTCACGCGTGCCAATGTCGCCGACCTCAGCCGCTGGGGTTGGGTGACCCTGCGCCTTTCGGGCAGAGAGGACGTGTCGACTCGCGTCGACCAAATCCGGTTACACAGCGGTTACATGGCGCCCAGAAAGCAAAAAGCCCAGTCGCAATGACTGGGCTAAGTGCTTGAATCTGTTGGTGCCGGAAAGAGGAATCGAACCCCCGACCTTCGCATTACGAATGCGCTGCTCTACCGTCTGAGCTATTCCGGCATCAGGAGAAACGAAATTATAGGGACTACTTTAGTGCCTTGACAAGCCCCTTGAGGCATTTTTTTCTTTCGAGATCACTTCTTCGCTTCGAGGTGATAGCGGGTCACGCGATCGACCTCGTTCTTCGAGCCGAGGAACACCGCGACGCGCTCGTGCAGGCTCTTCGGCTGGACGTCGAGAATGCGCTTCTCGCCGTTGGTTGCGGCGCCGCCCGCCTGCTCGACGATGAACGCCATCGGATTCGCTTCGTACATCAGACGCAGCTTGCCCGGCTTGTCCGGCGTGCGCTTGTCGGCCGGGTACATGAAGATGCCGCCGCGACTCAGGATGCGATGCACGTCGGAGACCATCGACGCGATCCAGCGCATGTTGAAGTCGGCCTGACGCGAGCCGTCCTTACCCGCCTTCAGCTCGCCGATGTATTGCTGAACCGGCGGATACCAGTGGCGTTCGTTCGACGCGTTGATCGCGTACTCGCGCGTTTCGACGGGAATGCGCATGTCGCTTTGCGTGAGCACCCACGAGCCGAGCTCGCGATCGAGCGTGAAGCAGTTCACGCCGTTACCGGTGGTCAGCACGAGCACCGTTTGCGGGCCGTACACCGCATAGCCCGCGGCGACCTGCTGCGTGCCCGGCTGCAGGAACGATTGCTCGGTGGCCTGATGGCCGTCCGGGCAGCGCAGCACCGAGAAGATCGTACCGATCGACACGTTCACGTCGATGTTCGACGAGCCGTCGAGCGGATCGAACACGAGCAGATATTCGCCCTTCGGATAGTTGGCCGGAATCGGGAAGAATTGTTCCATCTCCTCGGAGGCCATGCCCGCGAGGTTGCCGCCCCATTCGTTCGCCTCGAGCAGAATTTCGTTCGAGAGGATGTCGAGCTTCTTCTGCACTTCGCCCTGGACGTTTTCGCTGCCCGCCGAGCCGAGCGCATCGCCGAGCGCGCCCTTGCTGACGTGGTAGCTGATCGCCTTGCACGCGCGCGCGACGACTTCGATCAGCAGGCGCAGGTCGGCGGGCAGGTTGTTGGTTTCGCGCTGCTGCTCGATCAGGTACTTCGTGAGAGTGGTACGACGTTGCAAAGACATTGCTGTACTCCGGAAGGCTAGAAGAATGATGGGATTTTAACCGCTCGTTTGTGTCGGCTCCGTGCTTTTGGTCGCACGGCCGGCTTCAGGTCTTGCGGCGCGCCTTGGCCGAGACGGTGCCGCTGACGCTGGCCGCGAGGGCCGCGGCTCGGGCGTGTCCGGCCGGCACGCGGGGCAGTTTCGGGCGCTCGGCGCGCGGCATCGGTTCGATTTCCCGTTCGATCTGCTCGCCGGCGGCGGCAGTGGCGACGCGCAGGTCGTAGGCGATTTGCAGATTGAGCCAGAACTGCGCGCTGGCGCCGAAGTAGCGCTCGAGCCGCAGCGCGGTATCGGCGGAGATTGCGCGGCGGCCGCGCACGACGTCGTTGATGCGCGGCGCCGGCACCCGCAGCGCGAGCGCGAGCGCGTTGACGGACATGCCGAGCGGCTCGAGGAACTCGCTGCGCAGAATTTCGCCCGGATGGATCTCGGCAATGGCCGCGCCCGTATCGATGTCGGAGAAATCGATGCTGTTGAGCGCGGAGCGTTTGATGACCATGTCGGTCTCCCAGTAGTCAGTGATAGTCGATGATCTCGACATTCAGCGCGTCCTCGCCGACGAAGTGAAAACAGATGCGCCACTGCGCATTGATGCGGATGCTCCATTGCCCGCTGCGCTGACCTTGCAAGGCTTCGAGCCGGTTTCCGGGCGGCGCGTGCAAATTCGAGACGGAGCTCGCGGCGTCGATCATCAGCAACTTGCGATGCGCTAGCGCCTGGATCGAGCGTGGTAACGAATGCACGAACCTGCCCTGGAAAATTCTTGCGGTGGCCTTGTCTGCGAATGTCGTGATCATCGAATCGTATAACGTACCGCGTTAAATGTAAACCATCAAACCTGTACGTATACTTTCTGCCCGGCGAGGTCCGATGAACAGTCGGCCAAACGGCTAACGGCGCGACACGAGCGGCGTGAACGCAGCTGAAAACAACGCGAAAAAAAAAGCCGGCAACGCGTGCCGGCTTTCCGATGTGACTCGGGAACTCAGAGAGGCATCACGCCAACGCCTTCTCGACGATCTCGCGCACGTCGCGCGACTTGACCTGTGCGGCCACTTTCTCGAGCGCCGCGCGCATGCTGTCGCGCAGCGCCGGCGTGAAGCGTCGCCACAGTTCGAGCGAGCGCGCGAGGCGCGCGGCCACCTGCGGATTGAGCGCGTCGAGCGCGATCACCTGCTCGGCCCAGAATGCGTAGCCGGAGCCATCTGCCGCGTGGAACTGCGCGGGGTTGGCCGCGCAGAAGCTGAAAATCAGCGAACGCGCCCGGTTCGGGTTCTTCAGGTTGAAGGCCGGATGCGTCATCAGCTTGCGCACCGTATCGATCACCGGATGTCGTGCGCCGCCGCGCTGGGTGGCCTGCAACGCGAACCATTTGTCGATGACGAGCGGCTCCTTCTCGAAGCGTCGATAGAAGTCGTCGAGCGCGTGCTGCGCCTCGGGGCTGCCGCCTTGCGGCGCGGCCGCGTTGAGCAGTGCCGACAGCGCGGCCGCGCGGTCGGTCATGTTGTTCGCGGTTTCATATTGCGCGGCCGCGAGACGCACGGCGTCCGCGGAGTCGTCGAGTTCGGTCAGATACGACAGCGCCAGATTCTTCAGCGCGCGATGACCGGCGGCCTCGGGCGTCGTTTCATAGGCGCCCGGCGTGCGATGCTGCTCGTAGACCTTCAGCCAGTCGTCACGCAGCGCATTCGCGAGGCGCTTGCGCACGAACTGCCGTGCCGCGTGCACAGCGGCCGGATTCGATTCGGCCATCTGCTCGGCCAGATACGCTTCGGACGGCAGCATCAGTGCGAGCTCGCGGAACGCAGGCGACAGCGTCTCGTCGGTCAAAACGCGCGCGAATGCGGCGACGACCGAGTCGTCGAACTGCAGCGCCGCGCCCGTGGCCGCGCGCGCGGCCAGCGCGAGCAACTCGCGCGTGGCAAGCCGCTGGCCGGCTTCCCAGCGGTTGAACGGATCGCTGTCGTGCGCGAGCAGGAACGCGAGCTGTTCGCCCGTGTAGTCGTATTCGACGATCACCGGCGCCGAGAAATTGCGCAGCAGCGACGGCAGCGGTTCCTGCCCGACGTTGACGAACGTGAAGGTCTGCTCGGTCTGCGTGAATTCGAGCACGCGCGTGGTCGACTCCGACGCCTTCGCCTCGCCGTCGAGCTGCAGCGGCAGATCGCGGCCGTCCTTGCCGATCAGACCGATCGCGAACGGAATCAGCAGCGGCCCCTTCTGCGTTTCGCGCGCGGCCGGCACGGCATCGCCGTAGCCCTGGCGCAGTGTCACGCTGTAGCGCTGCTGCGCGGCGTCGTAGCGCGTGCGCACCGACACGCGCGGCGTGCCGGCCTGGCTATACCAGCGCTCGAACTGCGCGAGGTCGCGGCCGTTCGCGTCGGCGAGCGCGTGACGGAAGTCGTCGCAGGTCACGGCCTGGCCGTCGTGACGCTTGAAGTACAGGTCCATGCCGTTGCGAAAGCCGTCGCGGCCGAACAGCGTCTGATACATCCGCACGACTTCCGAGCCTTTCTCGTAGACGGTCATCGTGTAGAAGTTGTTGATCTCGACGTAGCTTTCCGGGCGCACCGGATGCGCCATCGGGCCCGCGTCCTCGGCGAACTGCATCTGGCGCAGCACCCGCACGTCCTCGATGCGCTTGGTCGCGCGCGCGGCTTCGTCGGTGGCGCCGCCCGCCATGTCGGCCGAGAACTCCTGGTCGCGGAACACCGTCAGGCCTTCCTTCAGGCTCAGCTGGAACCAGTCGCGGCAGGTCACGCGATTACCGGTCCAGTTGTGGAAGTACTCGTGGCCGACCACCGCCTCGATGTTCGAGAAGTCGGTGTCGGTGGCCGTTTCGGGGTTCGCGAGCACGTACTTCGTGTTGAAGATATTGAGCCCCTTGTTCTCCATCGCGCCCATGTTGAAGTCGCTGACCGCGACGATCATGAAGCGGTCCAGATCGAGCTCGAGCCCGAAGCGCTGTTCGTCCCAGCGGATCGAGTGGATCAGCGAATCCATCGCGTGACGGGTCTTGTCGAGATCGTGCGGCTCGACCCAGACCTGCAGCAGCTTTTCCTTGCCTGAGCCGGTCTTCACGCGTTCTTCGAGCGCGACGAGCTTGCCCGCGACGAGCGCGAACAGATAGCTCGGCTTCCTGAACGGGTCTTCCCAGCGCGCGAAATGGCGGCCGTTGGGCAACTCGCCTTGTTCGAGAAGATTGCCGTTCGACAGCAGCACCGGATAGTCGGCCTTGCTCGCGCGTAGCGTGACCGTGAAGCTCGCCATCACGTCGGGGCGGTCGAGGAAATAGGTGATGCGGCGAAAGCCTTCGGCCTCGCACTGTGTGAAGAAGTTGCCGCTCGACACATACAGCCCCGACAGCGTGGTGTTTTCCGCGGGATTGCAGATGCTGGTGAGGGTCAGCTCGAAGCTGTCCGGCACGTCGTCGAGCAGCAGGCCGTGCTCGTGGGGGTGCGCGTTCGGGAATGGCTTGCCGTCGATCGCGGCGCTGACGAACTCCAGTTGCTCGCCCATCAGTTCGAGATGCGCGGCGCGCGACGCATCCGGGTTGCGGCGAACACGCATCGTGTTCCTGACGACCGTGCGTTCGGGGACCAGATCGAACTCCAGCGCGACGGTGTCGATCAGGAAGGCGGGCGGCGCGTAATCGGCGCGGCGGATCAGATTGGGCGTTGCGGTATCGGCCATGGCGTTCTGTGGTGGTGTACTCGAGCGGTCGGGCGCGCAAACGGCGCGCGAGCCGGGCTTGGTCGACTCATTGTACAAAGCCTCGGGCAATCGTGCGGAAGGGAAGGGGGCCGAGTCTCGGCGCCGGGTAGCGCTGCCGCTTTCGACGGACAGGGGAAGAACCTTTTACCGGCTGGCGAGGTCAGCGTATTATCGGGCGCCGCGCGTGGCGGAGCGCCGGCATCGTCCGCCGGGCAGCGGATCGCGCGACGGAATAATCTCGAGTGAAGCAGAGTTTCAACTGAAGCAGAATAGATGCAATCAGATGCAATCAGAGGCATCACGAGGCAGACCATGAACATCGATCGATGGACCCGCCGCGTCGCGCTGCTGTTCGTCGCGCTGGCGGCGCTGCTGTCCGGCTGCACGACCTACGTGACCACGCAGGTCACGGCGTTCTCGGACTGGAGCGGAAGCGACGCGACGCGCACCTATGCGTTCACGCGGCACGAGGATCAGAAGAACAATCTCGAACTGAGCGCGTACGAGCGGATCGTCGCGAACGAGCTCGCCTTGCACGCGTTCCGCGAAGTCTCGCACGACGACGCGCGCTATCTGGTCGAGCTCGCCTATGGCATCCGCTCGGACATCGTGACCGTCGCGCAGCCGGTCTACTACAACCCGTGGCCCGGTCCTTACTGGGGCCGGCCGTTCGATACGTGGGGACCGTGGGGGCCTTTCCCGGCGACGTACGTGAACCAGAGCTATCCGGTGTTCACGCATCTGCTCGGCATCCGGATCACCGAGCGCGCGAGCGGCCGGGAGGTCTACAACGTCACGGCGCGCAGTGTCGGCGAGGAGTCGTCGCTGGTGCGGGCAATGCCATATCTGGCGCGTAGCGCGCTGGCTGATTTCCCGCTGGCCAACGGCGCGGTGCACACCGTGAAGATTCCGCTCGGCGGTGGCGGCGCGGACGCCAACGAAGTGTCGCTGCCGGCGGCCATGCCCCCCGCGGGCGCGGCGTCGGCGCCGAAGGCCGCGCAGTAGCTCAGACCCCGACCCCGAACAACGCCATCGCGCCCAGCACGACGAACATCACCGCGGCGATGCCGTGCACGAGCCTGGTCGGCAGACGATGCGCGAAGCGGTCGCCGAGCAGGATCGCCGGCACGTTCGCGATCATCATGCCGAGCGTCGTGCCGCCCACCACGCCGAAGAAATCGTGAAAGCGCGCGGCGAGGGCGACCGTCGCAATCTGCGTCTTGTCGCCCATCTCCGCGAGGAAGAACGTGACGACCGTCGCGCCGAACACCCCGAAGTGCGTGCGGTTCGTGTTGGCTTCCTCTTCGTCGAGCTTGTCGGGCACGAGAATCCACAGCCCCATGCCGATAAACGACGCCGCCAGCGCCCAGCGCATGATGGTCGGCGTCAGCATCGAGCCGAGCCACGCGCCGAGCGCGCCGGCTCCTGCGTGATTGATCAGCGTCGCCGTGAGCACGCCGATAATGATCGGCACGGGCTTGCGATAGCGCGCGGCCAGCACGAGCGATAGCAGTTGCGTCTTGTCGCCGATCTCGGCGAGCGCGACCGCTCCGGTCGAAATCAGAAAAGCTTGATTCACGTTGAATGGATTCCTCGGGCCGAAGATGAACGAGCGACGACCCACGACACGCCGGGCCCTGTTGCGGCGCGTGTGGATCATCGGTCTCGCCAGGCCAGAGGCTGCGACTGCCATGGCCGTGCAGGCCAAGTCTGTTGACAGGCGCCCCCGCGAACCACACGTGCGACGCACCGGCGAAGCGGTGCGGACGTGCCGCGGGGCGGCTACTCCCCAATGAGGGCCGGAGTATAGCAGGCGCGGGCGCATCGTTGCCACGAATGTTGTTTGCACGCACGACGCGGCGTCGGTGTTTTCGCTCTGCGGTGCATTCGAAGAAAGACGAATGAAAGGTTTTTCGTCGGTTCCGGCGGCGTTGTCACGCCAGCGCCGACGCACGAGATCGCCTTCCGGTGCGTCGTCGCGGCCGGTTTTGTCAAATCGTCTAACAATGTGTTGCGTGACAGGCGCGGATACAGATGGATACGTCTTTCCTCGCCGATCTGATTCAAAATACCCGGTACTATTCGGCCACAAAAGGAGCCTGAGCCGCTATCCACTGCACCGATTGTCAGGGGCGCCTGACAAATCGGGCCCGATCGCCGGTGCTGCATTCCCTGACTGGCAGACTGGTCGGTCCCGGGCTGGAACTTCCCGATCCGCGCGGCGGCGCTCGCCGTGACGGCTGTGTATTCCGTCAGGCGCTCGAGCCCCTTCCCCGTTTCCACGCGCGAACACCAATATGCCCGATCTGCACTGGACCATTCCGGTCGGTCGCTGGTCTAGCTGGCCGGCTACCTCGTCTGCCGCACCCGATATCGGCTTCATCGAGCCGATCGTGCGGCGGCGTCTCAGCACGCTGTCCAAGCTGGCGCTCAAGGTCGCGCACGACTGCGTCGCGCAGGAACCCGCGCGCGTGGTGTTCGCTTCGCGGCACGGGGAGTTGCGGCGTACCACCGACATCCTGCGCAGCATCAGCGCCGGCGAGCCGGTATCGCCGACCGCCTTCAGCCTGTCGGTGTTGAACGCGATGACCGGCGTGTTCGGGATTGCGCGCGGCGACCGATCGGCCGCGAGCGCGGTATCGGCTGGAGCGCAGACGCTCGGCTATGCGCTGCTCGAAGCGTACGCGCAATACGCGACGCAACCGGATGCGCCGGTGCTGCTCGTATATGCCGACGAACCGGCCGATCTCGCGTACGGCACGATCGAAGACGAAGTGCACGGCGGTGCGATCGCGATATTGCTCGACAAACATGCGTCGGCTGGGCAGGTTGTTTGCTCTTTGACCCGCGCTGACGAGGAGGTAGCCGAGCAACGCGGCGACCCGCGATCCGCGTTGAGCGACGCCCCGAGCTTTCCGACTCAGAGCCAGGCGCTGCTGTACTGCCTCGAAACCGGCCAGCCCGCGCGCTGGCAGCGCGCCGGTGCGCTGTGGCACTGGAGGTGGGATGAGCGCGCGGCTTGATTACGCGTGGCGTTTTTGCGCGACTGGCCTCGCTTTCGTCGGGTTCGGCGTGTGCGGCGTGCTGTTTTCGGTACTCGTGTTTCCGCTCGCGTGGCTGTGGCCGCATCGCGCGTCGCGGCAGCGCGCGGTGACCGTCGTGATTCACCGGTTTTTCCGCGCGCTCGTCGCGGTGCTGCGCGGTCTCGGCGTGATGGAACTCGAAGTGTCCGGCGCCGAGGCGTTGCGCGCGGGCGGGCCGGCGATCGTCGTCGCGAATCACCCGACTTACCTCGACGTGATGGTTCTGCTGTCGTTGACGCCGCGCGCGTGCTGCGTCGTGAAGCACGCGCACTGGCACAACCCGTGTTTCTGGGGCATCGTGCGCGCGGCCGAATACGTGAGCAACGCGGACGCGATCGCGCTCGTCGAGGCCGGCGCGAAGCAGCTCGCGGCCGGCTATACGATGATCATTTTTCCGGAAGGCACGCGCAGCCCGGCGCCGAACCGGCTGCACGCGTTCTCGCGCGGATTCGCGCACATGGCGCTGAAGGCCGGCGCGCCGATCGTGCCGGTATTGATGGATTGCGATCCGCCCGCGTTCACGCGGCAGATGCGCTGGTACGACGTGCCGGCGCGCGCTTTCCGGATGCGCGTGAACGTGCTCGCGCCGCTTGGCGTCGCCGAGCTGGCCGCGCATGACACCACCGCGGCCATCGCGGCGCGCAGCGTGACGAATGCCGTAGAAGCCCACATTACCCAGCACCTGTTCGACTATGGATTCTTTAAAACTGGAAATTAAAAAGCTTCTGATCGAAGCCCTCGATCTCGAAGACCTGAGCCCCGCCGATATCGACGACGACGCCCCGTTGTTCGGTTCCGACGGCATCGGTCTCGATTCGATCGACGCGCTCGAAATCGGCATCGTGCTGCGCAAACAATACCAATTGACCATCGTGGCGAACGACGAACGCACGCGCGAGCACTTTCGCTCGATCAACACGCTTGCCGCGTTGGTCGAGAGTCAGCGCGAAGCGGCGCACGCTGCGAACGAAACCGCAAGGAAGGGAGTTTAATCGTGACCGAGACTGAGATTCTTGAGCGCATCCGCGCGATCTTTCAGGAAAACTTCGCGATCGAGCCGCAGCGTGTGACGCCCGACGCTCACCTGTTCGAAGACCTCGATCTCGACAGCATCGACGCGGTCGATCTCGCGATCAAGCTGCAGGAGATGACCGGCCGCCGCATCAAGCCGGAGAACTTCAAATCCGTGCGCACGGTCGGCGACGTGATCGGCGCGGTCGAATCGCTGCTCGCGGCGCAAGGCTGATGCCGGTCGCGCACCCGCGCACGCAGATGTCGCAGCCACGTCCCGCCGCAAGCGAATCCGGCGCGCGGCCTCACTGGAGCAGGACCGTCCTGCAGGTGCTGCTGAAACTCGCTTACCCCGCGCTGATCTTGTGCGCATGGCGCTGGGACGCGCCGCGTCTCGTCGGCGGCATGCTGCTGGTGACTTTATGGCTGCAGCGCTGGGCCGGTGGCGGTCCGGTTGCGATGTCGGTGCGGCAGCTTTCCACGCTCGACTGGAGCGTGGTGGCGATGCTGAGCTGCGCATCGGCGACGATCGTCGTCACCGATAGCGAGCTGCTGCTGCGCTTCTATCCGTCGCTCGTCAATCTCGGTTTGCTGATCGCGTTCGGCGCGACGCTCGTGCGCGGGCCGTCGATGATCGAAAAATTCGCGCGCCTCGGCAGTCCCGATCTGCCGCCGGGTGCGGTGCGCTATACGCGGCGCGTGACCCAGGTCTGGTGCGTTTTCTTCGTGCTGAACGGCGCGTTTTCCGTCTACACCGCGCTCTATTGGAGCCGCGCGGCCTGGTCGCTGTACAACGGCGCGATCGCCTATGCACTGATCGGCGCGCTGCTGGCGGGCGAATACGTATGGCGACGTCTGTTCGTGCTGCCGCGCGCCGCGCGAGCGGATTCGGAGGCCGCCTGATGCTCGCGCTGCATGATCTGTTGTCGGCCGATGCCGCGCTTGCGACGTCCGCCGCACCGGTGTGCCGCGATGGCGCCGTGCTGCTCGATCGCGCGGCGTTTCGCGCGCGCGTCGAGGGCTTGATCGAGCTCGTGCGAACGCCCGACGCGCGGCGCTGCGCGCTCTGCATCGACGATCCGTTCGAGTTCGCCTGCGCATTGTTCGCGCTGTTCGCGTGCGGCAAGGAGCCGGTGATTCCGGCCAATGCAACGCCGGGCTATCTCGCCGATCTCGCGCACGCCTACGACTTCCTGCTGACGGATGCGGATCTGCCGCCGTTCGTCGCAGCGACGCATCGCACGGCTCACACCGCCCACCCGATCGACGCCCATGCGCCGATGACGCTCTACACATCCGGCAGCAGCGGCACGCCGAAGCCGATCCGCAAGACGCTCGCGCAATTCAACGCCGAAGTCCACACGCTCGAGCGGCAATGGGGCGCATTGCTCGGCGACGCGACGATGCTCGCGAGCGTGCCGCATCACCACATCTACGGTTTGCTGTTTCGCGTGTTGTGGCCGCTCGCGGCCGGCCGCGCCTTCGATCGCGCGATCGGCGGCGAGCCGCTGCAACTGCAGGCGCGCATCGCGCAATGCGGCGCGACGGCGGTGGTGTCGACGCCCGCGCAGCTGTCGCGTTGGCCCGCGTTGCCGGGCTTCGCCGCGCTTACGCCCGCGCCGCGCGCGTTCTTTTCGTCGGGTGGCCCGCTCGCGGCCGACGCCGCGCAGGCCTATGCGGCGAGCTACGGCGCGGCGCCGCTCGAAATCTACGGCAGCACGGAAACCGGCGGGATCGCGTGGCGGCGTCAGGATCAGGGCGACGCGTGGCAGCCGGTCGCCGGCGCCGAGGTGCGCCGCGACGACGACGGCGCGCTGTGCGTGCGCTCGCCGCATCTCGACCACGACGGCTGGCATCGCACCGGCGATCGCATCGCGTTCGATGCCGACGGGCGCTTCCGCTTGCAAGGGCGCCTCGACCGCGTGCTGAAGCTCGGCGGCAAGCGCGTCTCGCTGCCGGAACTCGAGGCGCGCCTCGCGCTGCATCCGTATGTCGTGCAGGCGGCGCTGGTGCCGCTCATAGGCGCGTCGCGCGAACGCGTCGGCGCGGTGGTCGCGCTGACCGAAGCGGGCGGCGCTGCGTTGTGCGCCGAAGGCCGCGTCGCGCTGGCGAAAACGCTGCGCCGGCATCTGGCCGATTACTTCGATGCGGTCGTGCTGCCGCGTCATTGGCGTTTTCGCGTGAGCCTGCCATTCGACGCGCGCGGCAAGCTGCCCGCGAGCGCGGTTGCGGCCGCGTTCGCGCCGCTCGCCGAGGGCATGGAAGTGCTCGCCGAAACGCGCGTCGGCGACATGCGCGTCGGCGACACGCTGCACTACGTGCTGCGCGTGCCGCAGTCACTCCAGCATTTCGCCGGCCACTTTCCGGGTCTGCCGATTCTGCCGGGCGTCGTGCAGGTCGACTGGGCAGCGCGGCTCGCAGCCGGGCATTGGCCGCGCGTGCGAGAGATGGCATCGGTCGACCGCCTGAAGTTCATGGCGCCGGTGTCGCCCGGTGCGGTGCTCGAGCTCACGCTCGCCTATGATGCCGCGCGCCGGCGCGTGCAGTTCGCGTACCGGCTCGACGGACGCGAATGCGCGTCGGGCTTGCTCGTGCATCGGGAGGACGCGTGATGACGTTCGCGCCCTGCATCGTCATTCCGATCTACAACCACAAGGACGCGATCGGAGCGAGCGTCGCGCATCTCGCGGTGCACGGCCTGCCGATCTTCGTCGTCGACGACGGCAGCGACGCGCCGACCCAGCGGGTACTCGCCGCGCTCGCCCTGCAATACGCGCAGCAGATGACGCTGCTGCGTCTGCCCGCAAACGGCGGCAAGGGCGCGGCAGTAATGTCGGGCCTGCGCGCGGCGCGCGCCGCGGGCTACACGCACGCGCTGCAGATCGACGCCGACGGCCAGCACGATGCGACCGACGTGCCGCGCTTCATCGATGCCGCGCGCGCCGAACCCGGCGCGGTGATTCTCGGCCGTCCGGTCTACGACGACAGCGTGCCGAAGGCACGTCTGTACGGCCGTTATCTGACCCACGTGTGGGTGTGGATCGAGACGCTGTCGCTGACGATTCGCGATTCGATGTGCGGCTTTCGTCTGTATCCGCTCGCGCTCGCGTGCGAGCTGATCGACAGCGTGCGACTACCCACGCGCATGGACTTCGACATCGAGATCCTCGTGCGTCTCTACTGGCGCCGCGCCGCGTTCCGCTCGATCCCGACGCGCGTGACCTACGCGGCCGACGGCGTGTCGCATTTCGACGTGCTGTGGGACAACGTCCGAATCAGCCGCAGCCATACGCGGCTCGTGTTCGGGATGCTGTGGCGTCTGCCGATGCTGCTCGCGCACAAGCTGATGCCGCGCCGCGGCGCGCTGGCCGACGCCGCCGATGAACCCCGGCCCGAAGCATGGTGGCGCATCGCCGAACGCGGCAGCCGCCTCGGCATGAGCCTGCTCGCGCTGAGCTGCAAGCTGTTCGGCCGCCGCTTCACCGCGCTGTGGCTGCATCCGGTCGTCGCGTATTTTCTGCTGACGGGCCGCGCGGCGCGCGCCGCGTCGGACAACTACTTCGCGCATCTGAGCGCGGTCGCGCCGTCGGCGGATACGCCGCGCCCGGGCTGGCTGTCCGCGTATCGCCATATGCTCGCGTTCGCGCAATCGGGCTTCGACAAGCTCGCCGCATGGACCGGCCGCGTCGACGACACCGACGTCACGTTCGACGATCCTGCGGCGTTCGAAGCACTGATCGCGAGCGGCAAGGGCGCGCTCGTGATCGGCGCGCACCTCGGCAATCTGGAGATGATGCGCGCGCTCGCCATCCGCGGCGAACACGCGAAGGTCACGGCGGTCGTCTACACCGGGCACGCGCGCCGCTTCAATGAGGTGCTGGCGTCGTCGAATCGCGACTTCGCGCGGCATCTGCTCGAAGTCGGCGACTTCGGTCCCGAGACGGCGGTGCTGATGCAGCAGCGCATCGATGCGGGCGAGCTGCTGGTGATCGTCGGCGATCGGGTGCCGGCGCGCGAGGCGGGACGCACCACCGACGCGCAATTTCTCGGCGCGAGCGCGCCGTTCGCGCAAGGACCCTACGTGCTCGCGCATGCGCTCGGCTGTCCGGTCTACCTGTTCTTCTGCCTGAAGGAACACGACGGTTACCGCATGTATTTCGAGCCGTTCGCCGAGCGCATCGAGCTGCCGCGCCGCGAACGCGCGCAGCATCTGGCAGCGTGGGCGCAACGCTACGCGCTGCGCCTCGAACACTATTGCCGCAAGGCCCCTTACCAATGGTTCAATTTCTTCGATTTCTGGGCCAGCCCCGAGCGAGGCGCAAATGGCCGACCATGATCTGAACGATGTACGGCACCTACGCGCTGTTACGAGTGCCGCGGCGCATGTGGATGCCGGTGCCGCTGCCGATCGCCAAGGAGTCAACGCATGAGCGAGCCCGCGAAAACGCAGCACGTGCTCGCCGCGAGCGCGACCGTCGAAGTGCCGTTTCACGACGTCGACGCGATGAACGTGTGCTGGCACGGCAATTATCTGAAGTACTTCGAGTTGGGCCGCGCGGCCCTGTTGCGCGCGTTCGACTACGACTATCGCGAGATGCGATCGTCCGGCTATCTGTGGCCGATCGTCGAGGCGCATCTGAAGTACGTGCGGGCCGCCGTGTACGGACAGAAGATCGAGGTGCGCGCGCAACTGCTCGAATACGAAAACCGCCTGAAAATAGGCTATGAAATCGTCGATTGCGCATCGGGCGCGCGGCTCACGAAGGGCTATACGATCCAGGTCGCCGTCGATGCCGCCACCGAGGAATTGCAGTTCGTGTCGCCGCCGGTCGTATTCGAAAAGCTGGAGCGCGTATGGGGACGGTGAACCGGTGCGCGCTGGGAGCGCTCGTGTTGCGGCTGGCGGGGGCGATCGTCGCAATCGGGGCGCTTGCCTTGGCAGCGGCGTCGGCCGATGCGGCCACCGCCAGCAATACGGCTCCAGCCGCCAACGCCGCCAACGCCGCCAGCAACGCCAACGCCGCGCTCGTCTCGCAGATCGCCGCGCATCTCGCGCAGCCCAAGGGCGTGCGCGCGCAATTCACGCAGACGCAGACGCTTGCCGCGATGAAGCAGCCGCTCGTCAGCAACGGCACCTTGCTGTTCTTCCGCGAGCGCGGCGTGATCTGGCGGATCGACACGCCGTACAAGGCCACCTACGTGATCACCGACGCAGGCGTCGCGCAGCTCGACGCCAGCGGCCACCGCGTGAGCACGCAAAGCGCGCAGGGCAGCCGCGGCGTCGCGCAAGTGTCGAAGATGATGCGCGCGATGCTCGGCGGCGATCTGTCGGCGCTGTACTCGCAGTTCGACGTGAGCGCCGAAGGCAGCGCCGCGCAATGGCGCATGCGACTCACGCCGAATCAACCGCAGCTCGCGCAATCGATCAAGGGTCTCGACATGAGCGGCGGCGATTATCTGCAAAACCTGCGCATCACGCTCGCGAACGGCGATGTGACGAAGCTCGAGTTCGCGAACAGCACGGCCGTTGCCGAGCCGACGCCGGACGAGCGCAGCCTGTTCGGAGCGCCGTGATGGACATGCCGCAGCAGCGGACCGCGAAACATGCGTGGGGCGTGCGCGCCGCATGGCTCGTGCTCGCGCTGCTGGCGGCGCTGTATTGCGGCTGGCGCTTCGCCGGAGCGTCGCCGCTCGAAACCAATCTGCTCGCGCTGCTGCCCGCGACCGAAGCGGACCCGGTCGCCGAGAAAGCGGTCGACACGCTCGCGAGCGCGCTCGGCGATCGCACCGTGCTGCTCGTCACGAGCCGCGACGATGCGCACGCGAAAGCGGCCGCGAAGCGGCTGGGCGCGTCGTTGCAAAAGAGCGGCGCATTCGCATCGGTGACGGCCGAACTGCCGCCGTTCGACCTGTCGCAGATCTCGGCGCTGTATCTGCCTTACGGCTTCGGCCTGCTCGCGCCGGCCGATCGCACCGCGCTCGCGACCGCGCGCGCGACGACGCTGCACGACATGCTCGCGCAGCGCATCTACAGCCCGCTGCAAGGCGGCCTCAGTACGCAACTCGCCGACGATCCGTTCGGCTGGCTCGAACGCTGGCTCGGCAATCTGCCGCTCGCGACGTCGAATCTCGAAGTCGAGGACAACCTGCTGGTGTCGCATCGTCACGACGCGCATGGCGACATGACCAGCGTGCTGGTCATCGCGACGCTGCCGGGCTCCGCCTACGAAACGAAGACGCAGCGCGCGGTACACGCCGCGCTCGCCGATGCGGAAAGCGCGTTGCGTCAGACGTTCCCCGACGTATCGGTTGCACGCACGGGCGCCGTGTTCTACGCCGAGGCCGCGCGCAGCGCTTCCGAACGCGAGGTGCACGTGATCGGCATCGCGTCGCTCGCCGGCATCGCGCTGCTGATGATGTGGGTGTTCCGCTCGCCGCGTCTGTTGCTGCTCGGCTTCGTATCGACCGCGCTCGGCATCGTCTGCGCGCTCGCGGCGACGCTGCTGGTCTTCGGCAAGCTGCATCTGTTGACGCTCGTGTTCGGCGCGAGCCTGATCGGCGAGGCCGTCGATTACTCGATCCAGTATTTCGTCGTCTATCTCGGCGCGGGCCGCGACTGGGATGCGCGGCTCGGCGCGCGGAGGGTACGGCCCGCGCTGGGCGTTGCGCTGGCGACGAGCCTGCTCGGCTACGCGATCCTGATGTGGGTGCCGTTCCCCGCGTTGAAGCAGATCGCGTGCTTCGCGATGGTGGGCATTACGACCGCGTTCGCGTCGGTGCTGTGGCTGATGCCCGCGCTGCTCACGCGCGCGCCGAAGCACAGCCCTCGGCGCCTGTTCGCGGGCGCGGCGCGGCTGCTCGCGCGCTGGCAGCATGCGCTCGGCGGCAAGCGCGCTTGGCTGGTCGCTGCGCTGCTGCTGATCGCGTCGGTGCCCGGCTGGCTGCGTCTGAGCAGCGACGACGACATCCATCTGCTGATCCAGCGCGATGCGTCGCTGGCCGCGCAGGAAGACACGGTGCGCGAGGCGGTCGGCGTCGATAACAGCGCGCAGTTTTTCGTCGTGCGCGGCGCGACCCAGGAAGCGGTGCTGCAACGCGCCGAAGCGCTCGGTGCGAAGCTCGATGCGCTGAACGGCAGCGCCGATAGCGTCGGCGGCTACCAGTCGGTCGCGCAGTTCGTGCCGTCCGCGCAACGTCAGCGCGAGGATCGCGCGCTGCTCGCGCAGCATGTGTTCGGCGACTTTGCCGCGTTGCGTGCGACGCTGCTGCAAGCAGGCTTCAAGGACGAAGTCGCCGATGCGTGGCTCGCCGGCTTCGCCAAGCCGCCCGCGCCGCTGACCGTCGAGCGCTGGCTCGCGGCGCCGTGGTCGCAGCCGTATCGGCATCTGTGGCTCGACGCGGTGGGATCGAACGACAAGAATCGGGCTCATCAACCTGGCTACGCGGCCGTCGTGATCCCGCAAGGCGTGACGCCGCGCAACGAGCCCGCGCTGATCGCGCTCGCGCGCGGCCTGCCCGGCGTCGTGTTCGTCGATAAGGCCGCGAGCGTGTCGAGGCTGTTCGGCGCGTATCGCGTGGATAGCGGCTGGTGGCTCGGCGGCGCGCTCGTGCTCGTGTGCGTGCTGCTGATGCTGCGCTATGGGGCGCGCGGGGGTATCGCCACGACCTTGCCCGTGCTGTTCGCGGTCGGCGTCGCGCTGGCGGTGTTCGGCTACGCGGGCGTGCCGCTCAATCTGTTCAACTGGCTCGCGCTGATGCTGGTGCTTGGCGTCGGCGCAAACTATGCGGTGTTCCTGCGCGAAGGCTGCGCGCGCGCAGAGGCCGATCTCGGCGCGGTGTGGACCGGCGTGCTGCTGTCGGCGGCGACCACGTTGTTGTCGTTCGGCATGCTCGGCGTGAGCGCGATGCCCGCGCTCAAAAGCTTCGGCACCACGCTCGCGCTCGGCATCGCGGTGGCGGTGCTGCTCGCGCCTCTCGGCATGCCATCGGCAGCGCGCTCGGGCAAGTCATCGGAACCACGGAGGGCGGCATGAAAGCGCCAACAGTTTATTTGCACGCGCTAGGCATGATCAACGCGCTCGGCGGCGACGTCGACGAGATCGCGCCGGCGCTCGCCGCCGCGCGCTCGCCCGGCATGGGCAATGTGCATACCGGCATCGGCGACGCGTTCGTCGGCAGCGTGCTCGCGCCGCTCGATCTCGCGCCGCGCGCCGACCTTGCGCGCTACGACTGCCGCAACAACCGGCTGCTGCTCGCGGCGCTCGCGCAGATCGCGCCGGCGCTCGAAGCCGCGCGCGAGCGCTACGGCCCGCAGCGCATCGGCGTCGTGCTCGGCACCAGCACGTCGGGCATCGAGGCGGCCGAAACCGCGTTCGTCTATCACGCACGAGCCGGCGCGTTGCCGGCCAACTTCAACTATCGGCAAATGGAAATCGGCACCGCCGCGCCGTTCGCTGCCGCCGCGCTCGGCGTGCACGGGCCGGCGTTTACGATTTCGACCGCGTGTACGTCGAGCGCGAAGGCGTTCGCGTCGGCGCGTCGGCTGCTGCAATTGCAGCTATGCGATGCGGTTGTCGTCGGTGGTGTCGATTCGCTATGCGAATTGACGGTGCAGGGCTTTGCGTCGCTCGAATCGACCAGCAGCGCGCGCACCAATCCGATGAGCCGCAATCGCCGCGGCATCAACGTCGGCGAGGGCGCGGCCGTGTTCCTGATGAGCCGCGACGAAGCGGCGGTGCGGCTCGCGGGCCTCGGCGAATCGAGCGACGCGCATCATATTTCGGCGCCGGACCCGCAGGGCGTCGGGGGCGAACTCGCGCTTCGCGAAGCGCTCGCGGACGTGGGCATCGCGGCCTCGGCGGTCGGCTATGTGAATCTGCACGCGACCGCCACGCAGAAGAACGACGAAATGGAAGCGCATCTGATGGCGCGCGTGTTCCCCGGCGGCGTCGCCGCGAGCGGCACCAAGCCGTTGACCGGCCACCTGCTCGGCGCGGCCGGCGCGACCGAACTCGGCTTCGCGTGGCTCACGCTCGCGCGCGAGAACGCGACGCTGCCGTCGCATCTATGGGACGGCGAGGCCGATCCCGCGCTGCCCGCGCTCGATCTCGTCGCGGGCGCGCGCCATCTGCCGCGCGGCACGGGCACGCAGTACGCGATGAGCAATTCGTTCGCGTTCGGCGGCAGCAATGTCAGCCTGATTCTCGCCCGGTAAAGCGCATGACGACTCCGCCACTCACTGTCGAGCAACTCGTGCGTCAGCCGATCGAAGCGATCATCCCGCATCGCGGCAGCATGCTGCTGCTCGATGCGATCGACACGTTCGCCGACACCACGCTGAGCGCCATCGCCAACGTCGACCCGCACGCATGGTATGCCGACGCCGCCGGCGCGATGCCCGCGTGGATCGGCATCGAGCTGATGGCGCAGGCGATCGCCGCGCACATCGCGCTCGTCGCGATGCGCGGCGGCGGCCATGCGCGTCCCGGCGTGCTGCTCGGCTCGCGCAGCTATCAGGCGTTGCAGCCGGTGTTCCAAAGCGGCGCGCGTTTGCGCGTTCACGTGAGCGAGCTGCTGCGCAGCGACGCAGGCCACAGTGCCTACGAATGCACGATCGACGACGGCGACGCGCGCTGTGCCGAAGCGGTGATCAAGGTGTTTCAACCGCCCGATTTTCAGTCATTCATCGAAGGGAGTATGAGCTCATGAGCCGGCGAGTTCTCGTTACCGGCGCAAGCCGCGGCATCGGCCGCGCGATTGCGTACAAGTTGGCCGCCGACGGTTTCGCCGTGACCGTGCATTGCCGCACCGGACGCAGCGAAGCCGACGCGGTCGCGACGGGCATCGCCGCGCAGGGCGGCACGGCGCGCGTGCTGCAATTCGACGTGCGCGAGCGCGCCGCGTGCCGCGAGGCGCTCGAAGCCGACGTCGCCGCGCACGGTCCTTACTACGGCATCGTGTGCAGCGCGGGTGTCACGCGCGACGCGGCGTTTCCGGCGCTCACCGGAGAAGACTGGGACGTCGTGATCGAAACCGGCCTCGATGCCTTCTACAACGTCGTGCATCCGCTGACGATGCCGATGGTGCGCGCGCGCCAGGGCGGCCGCATCGTCACGATCGCGTCGGTGTCGGGCGTGATGGGCAATCGCGGCCAGGTCAATTACAGCGCCGCGAAAGCGGGACTGATCGGCGCGACCAAGGCGCTCGCGGTCGAACTCGCGTCGCGCAACATCACCGTCAATTGCGTCGCGCCGGGGTTGATCGAAACCGGCATGCTCGAACAGGTGACGCTCGATCACGCGCTGAAGACCGTGCCGATGAACCGCGTCGGCCAGCCGGCCGAGGTCGCGTCGGTGGTCAGCTTTCTGATGTCGGATGGCGCGTCGTATGTGACGCGCCAGGTGATCGGCGTGAACGGCGGGATGGTCTGATGAAGCGCGTCGTCATCACCGGCATGGGCGGCGTGACCGCGTTCGGCGATAGCTGGGACGCGGTTCAAGCGCGCCTGAAGCGCGGCGAGAACGCGGTGCGGCGCATGTCCGAGTGGGATTACTTCGAGTCGCTGCATACGCGGCTCGCGTGTCCGCTGCCCGGGTTCACGATCCCCGCGCATTACCCGCGCAAGAGAGTGCGTTCGATGGGCCCGGTGTCGCTGTACTCGGTGCGCGCGAGCGAACTCGCGCTCGCCGACGCGGGCCTCGCCGACGACACGAGCATCGCGGATGGCCGCATGGGCGTCGCGTACGGTTCGTCGTCGGGCTCGGTGCAGCCGATCCGCGCGTTCGGCACGATGCTCGAAACCGGTTTGATGAGCGACGTCACGTCGAACAGCTACGTGCAGATGATGCCGCACACGACGGCCGTCAACGTGAGCCTGTTCTGGGACCTCAAAGGCCGCATCATCCCGACCTCGTGCGCGTGCGCGTCGGGCAGCCAGGCGATCGGCTATGCGTACGAGGCGATCCAGTCCGGCAAACAGACGCTGATGCTCGCGGGCGGCGCGGAAGAGCTGTCGGGTCCCGCGGTCGCCGTGTTCGACACGCTGTACGCGACCAGCACGCGCAACGACGAGCCGCATCTGACGCCGCGTCCGTTCGATGCCGCGCGCGACGGCCTCGTGGTCGGCGAGGGCGCGGCGACGCTCGTCCTCGAAGAATACGAGCATGCGCTGGCGCGCGGCGCGCGGATTCACGCGGAAGTGGTCGGCTTCGGCTGCAACTCGGACGGCGCGCACATGACGCAACCCACCGCCGACACGATGGCGCTCGCGATGCAACTCGCGCTGCGCGACGCGCAATTGCCGCCCGAAGCGATTGCCTACGTGAACGCGCACGGTACGTCGACCGATCGCGGCGACATCGCCGAAAGCCAGGCGACCGCGCAGACCTTCGGCGCGCGCATGCCGATCAGCTCGCTGAAAAGCTATGTGGGCCATACGCTCGGCGCGTGCGGCGCGATCGAGGCGTGGTGGACGATCGAGATGATGAAGGGCAACTGGTACGTGCCCACCCTGAATCTCGACTACGTCGATCCGGCTTGCGCGCCGCTGGATTACATCGTCGGCGGCCCGCGCGCGATCGACGCCGAGTACGTGATGAGCAACAACTTCGCGTTCGGCGGCATCAACACGTCGCTGATATTCCGGCGCGTTCGATGAGCACAGGCCTGCAACGCGTGGTCGTGACCGGCATGGGCATCGTGTCGTGTCTCGGCAATACGCTCGACCAGGTCTGCGCGGCGTTGCGCGCGGGGCACTCGCGAATCGAGCGTATCGATGCATGGCGCGAGCGCGGGCTTGCATCGCAAGTCGCGGGCGTGGCGTCGGTCGCGCACGAGGCGCCGTTCGAGCGCAAGCTCGAACGCTTCATGGGCGACACCGCGCGCTTCGCGTGCCACGCGGCGCGATGCGCGATCGACGATGCAAGGCTCGACCTCGCTTCATTGCAGTCGCCGCGCGCGGGTGCCGTGATCGGCTCGGGCGTCGGCACGATGGCGAGCTACGACGCGGCGCTCGCGATCGCGCACACGCGCGGCGTCGACAAGGTGCCGCCGTTCACGGTGCCGCATGCGATGAGCAGCACCGCGTCGGCGAACGTCGCGCAGATGTTCGGGCTCGAAGGCGTCAGCTATTCGCCGTCATCGGCATGCACGACGTCGGCGCTCGCGATCGGGCAGGCGATGCAGCTGATCCAGAACGGCCGCCAGCAGATCGTGCTCGCGGGCGGCAGCGAAGCGCTGCACGACAACACGACGCTGATGTTCGACGCGATGGGCGCGCTGTCGCGCCGCTTCAACGACACGCCCCACAGTGCATCGCGGCCGTACGACACGCAGCGCGACGGTTTCGTGATCGCGTCGGGCGGCGGCGTGCTCGTGCTCGAAGCGCTCGACCATGCGCTCGCGCGCGGCGCGCGCATCTACGCGGAGCTGAGCGGCTTCGGCGATTGCACCGATCGCGCGGGCATGGTCGCGCCGCGTGCGGCCGGCATCGCGCGCGCGATGCGTGGCGCGCTCGAGCAGGCGGGCCGGCGTCCCGACTACGTGAACACGCATGCGCCGTCCACACCGCTCGGCGATCTCGAAGAGCTGCACGCGTTGCGCGACGTGTTCGGTGCATCGGCGCAAGGGTTGCCCGCGTTTTCGTCGACCAAGGGCATGACCGGGCATTCGCTCGGCGCGTGCGGCGCGCACGAAGCGATCTATACGCTGTTGATGATGCGCGACGGCTTCATCGCGGCGACCGCGCTGGTCGATACGCCGGAGCCGCAAGTGCGGGACATGCCGCTCGTGCGCGTGACGCGCGACGCGCGCATCGACTCGGCGATGTCCGTTTCTTTCGGGTTCGGCGGGAGTTGCGCGAGCCTGATGTTCGAAGCGTGGCGAGGCTCGCATACGGCGCGGCAACGCACGCAAACCGTTGGAGGGGTGATTTGAACAGCGATTCTTCAAAGCGGACCGTGGTCGACGTCGCGATCATCGGCGCGGGTCCCGCCGGCGCGGTGGCCGCCGCGCTGCTGCGTAAGGCGGGCCGCTCGGTGCTGGTGCTGGAGCGTCAGCACTTTCCGCGCTTCTCGATCGGCGAGAGCCTGTTGCCGCAAAGCATGGCGTACCTCGAGGAGGCCGGCATGCTGCAGGCCGTCGTCGAGGCGGGCTTCCAGTACAAGAACGGCGCGCACTTCGTATATCGCGACCAGAGCTCGTCGTTCGATTTTCGTGACAAGCATTCGCCGGGCTGGGGCACCACGTACCAGGTCGAGCGCGCGCTGTTCGACGACGTGCTGATTCGCTGCGCGGCCGCGCAGGGTGCCGAGGTGCGGTTCGGCCACACCGTGAGCGCGGTGCGCACGGGCGCGGCACCGGTGCTCGACGTCGTCGATGAAAGTGCCGGCGCGTATCGGGTCGAAGCGCGTTTCGTGCTCGATGCGAGCGGCTTCGGGCGCGTGCTGCCGCGCCTGCTGAAGCTGGAGGCGCCGACGCGCATGCCGACCCGCGCCGCATTGTTCACGCACGTGCGCGACGGGCTCGCGCTCGACGACATCGATCGCAACAAGATCTGCATCGCGACGCATCCCGAGCGTCGCGACGTGTGGCTCTGGATGATTCCGCTCGCGGGCGGCCGTTGTTCGGTGGGATGTGTCGCCGAGGCGAGTTTTCTCGACGTGCCCGAAACGCAGCGCGAGGCGACGCTGCGCGCGCTGATCCGGCAGGAGCCGACGCTGAACCGGCTGATCGGGCAGGCGCCGTTCCTGATGCCGGTACGGCAGATCGGCGGCTACGCAGCGAATGTCGCGAGTCTGCATGGGCCGGGCTATGCGCTGCTCGGCAATGCGGGCGAGTTTCTCGATCCGGTGTTTTCCTCGGGCGTGACGATCGCGCTGCGCTCCGCGCATCTGGCGGCGCGCGCGCTGAACCGGCAGCTCGACGGCGCGCCGGTCGACTGGTCAGCCGATTACGACGTGCCGTTGCGCAAGGGCATCGATACGTTCCGCGCATTCGTCGAGCGCTGGTACACGGGCGAGCTGCAGGACATCATCTACTACCCGGAACAGGTGACGCCGATCCGCCGCATGATCTGCGCGGTGCTCGCCGGTTACGCGTGGGACGAGTCGAATCCGTATGTCGCGGATCCGGTGCGGCGCCTCAACGCGTTGCACGAGGTGTGCAAGGCGGGCTGAGGCGGGGCGCCGCTTTGGGCGTGTCCCAGGGGATCGAGGGCAGTTGAGGTTTTGGGCTGTCGCCCACATACGGACAACCCCGAGCACGGTATCTATCTGGATGCTAGCCAATCTAGGCAGCAACTTCAAATAGATCGTCGACACGCCTATGTCCTTGTCCGTATTTGAAATGCACTCCGTGGAGCTGCGCTGTCAAAGGCCCCTTGGTGCCTGTTATGTCATCTGCGATGAGCGGCACTACAAGGCGTGCCTCGGAAGGGCCGCAGACCTTCAGAAGGCCAAGGCGGAGACCCAGGAATTTCTCATGAAACTTAAACCGTATCTTTGCAGGGGCACGTAAGCATGTCTTTGCACCTGAGAACCTCCTCGTAGGTGCTTTGGCGTAGCGCTGCATCCCGCAAAAACCGCCATTCCATTGGCGAGCAGGAAAAGGCCTGGCTATGCAAACTTTGAAAACACACAACACGTTGATGCCGGCAAGCGCTGCCTGCAGGCTCAATGACTAAGCGAACCGGTCAATATACCGATGCCATATCCGGCGGTCGGTGCTTGAAACGTCGGTGCACCCAGTAATACTGCTCGGGAAATTTGACGACCTGTTCCTCAAGGAACGCATTCATGCGGCGCGCGTCGTCCACATCACTCTCCGATGGGAAGTCCGCGAGCGGCTCGAAAATCGTCAACTTATACCCTTGATAATTCGGGAGTACCTCAGTCACGAAGGGAACAACCCGCGCACGACCCAGTCTCGCGAGCCGCGAAACGGCTGTGAGCGTGCAGGCGGGAACGCCGAAGAATGGGACAAAAACAGAGTTGTGAACGCCCTGGTCCATATCCGCCGCGAGCATGACTGGTTTGCCGGAACGCAACAATCCCACTATCTTTCTGGCACTTGTCGCGCGCTCGATCATCTCTGCTCCGAATCTGCCGCGTTGCCGCTTGGCCAGGTCGCATAGGGCTGTGCTTGACATACGCGTATACAGTGAGGCGACGGGGAAGTGTGTCGAGTAGAGCATGCAGCCGACCTCAATGGCCACAAAGTGAAAACCCATGAAGATGGTGGGCGGGGCTGCATCGTCATCGAGATCAATTTTGCTTTCAATCTGGACGAGATCCCGGATCGACTGCGCACTGCCAAACCACTGGATGCCTCGCTCGAGATAGCTGCGAACAACGTGGCGGAAGTGAGCTCTTGCGAGCTTCTGATGTTCGCGGCTAGTCTTCTCGGGAAAGCAAAGACACAAGTTCACCAGGACGATATGCTTGCGGCGGCTCGGAAGCGCATACAACGCAGTGCCGACAACCATCCCGAGCCTTGCGACGAATTTGTAAGGAAGTACGGAAAACGTGCGTAGCAACGCCACGATGAGCGCAAGACCGAGGCGTTTCAAAGACTGTCCCCTATGGGTGGTGAAGTTTGGAAAGCGAAGTCAAACGCCAAGCAGGCGACCTTTCTGCTCATCACTGCTTCATGGGAATGTTTTCGCTCTCGATGTCAGCCGTGCACTATACAGTCCAAGCGCGATCACCGGGTTACCGGTGACGACTCGCGAACTTACCGGGCGTAACAGGCGGCTTAGGTGCGACTTACCCCAACGATTCTGGTCGTGAGTAATCGTCGCTTGCATCGACGACGCTGTTCCACGACTCAAAGGGGATCCTGCTGGCGGCGGTTATGCGAACGGCACTTCCACGCAGAAGGGGGACCTCCGTTCTGCAAAACAGTGCGCGGCGGCTTCGGACCGGTCTATGCCTACCGCATCAGGCTCAGGTCGGCCATAATGAGACATTCGACAGTGCCGCGAAGATCGTCAGCAATTAGGTCTTGTCGACTATCCAAGACGAGAATGAATGGGGTTGTGTTGGCGCTGCTTTCGATGGCGATCGTCTCGTGGGGGATATGCGGTGCGCATCCCACCAGTGATTGATATCCATTTCGGGTGGATTGGAACCCTGCTCGTATCACCTTAGTCTCTAGTTCCAAGTGCAACACCTTGAATGAGGTAGGGTGTTGCGATGAAGAAGAACTACAAGCATTTGAGTGCGGAAGAACGCGCG
>NZ_JACHDC010000036.1:0-59966 GCF_014200875.1 Paraburkholderia sp. HC6.4b | reverse complement strand
GTCCTTGAATGTCTTTCCGTAACGCGCCAACTTGTTCTCTCTTTATCGCCCCCAGATTCCAATTTTATCCAGGCGACAACCATTGTGACGCGGGGAGCATGTTCCAGTTCTCCCGCGACGATTTCGGGAACGAGAATGTCGTTCGGGATGGCCGAGAGGATTCGTTCACCATATTTGCACGCGTGAAGGTTAATCAGTACGCTGGTGTCGAGAACCCATTGGTTCACGATATCAATCCGGGAGCTTGAGCAGTTCATCCGTATCCCTTTCCTCAAGCTCGATTTGATCGATAATGCCGCGTACTTCCACTCGGCCTAACTTTAGTAACTCCGCCAATTGTCCTTCCGACATTAATTCGCGCTTCCAGGCGGCATGTGCCATCAAGCTCAGGCGGTGGGAGATGGGACGGTCGGCATCGCTTTTCGCCGGATCTCGGCGTTCAGTCATTTCGCCGAGAACCTCCCGAGCGTGCTCATCGGTGATGCCGCCATTGTTCTCGAACCAGACCCAGGTACCTTTCTTGGCAAGCCCTAATTCCTCGAGCCGGAGGCAGCACGCCTGTCGCGATATGTTGTACTGTTGGGCGAGGAGAATTATTAGACGGCGGGTCGTCTTGCCAGTGATCTGCTTCAATTGGCGGAAGCTTTCCGAGAAACTCTCGGCCGGCGTCAGGAAAGTACGACCAAAAGCGTTGGCATAGCGCTCGTCGCGTGACAGGAATTTCTCATCTTCTTCGAGCACCTCCGGAGTCTGACGCGTCCCATAGAAGTGGCCGAGCTCATGCGCCGCGGACTGGATGCGCCGGGGTAACGGATGACTAGCGTTGAGAAGAATGCAGGCACCAATGCTTTCATCGTAGTTGAAGAGGCCCGCAATCTTCGAGTTGGAAGCAAGGCGACGCTGATACAGGCGGATGCCAAGATCCAGCTCGATTACCGAGAAAATGTCGGCAATCGGTCCAGAGCCAAGACCAAGCCAGTCGCGCAATTCCTTGGCATGCTTTTCGGCAAGTGCCGTGACGTCGCCCTCATTGAGGCCGCGCTCCGGCGGATAATTTCGTCGGCGCTGAATGCCCAGTATATTCTCCATTTCAACATCCGCTTTAATCAAGTCGTTGAATAGCCGGATAGCATCAGCGGTTTGCGCGTCTTCTGTTTCACGCAATTTTCGAAAGCGAGGCAATAAGTCGACGTGAACGGCTTCCCGGCGGAGCAGAGCGTTCACTGATACGCCGTAGTGGCGGCCGAGCAACTGGATTTCCTGAATACGCACGCGGCGTACGCCCTTCTCGATGGATACGAGAGTGGGGCGGGAAACGCCGATGATTTTGGCTGCATCCTCTTGCCGAATGGCTGCGTTCTCTCGTGCTATTCGCAGGCGGCGTCCAATTTCCTGTGAGGTCAGCTCATTTAGATCAGCCATAGCGTCCTCCATCCATCCAGTTGTTCAGGAAGCTTTGTTGCCCTTGAGCGGACAGAAATGCTCGCCATTCTTTGGCATGTGATGCCAACATCCATTTCAGTTTTTTCAAAGTTTCCTCATAGGTTTCCCCGGTCGCGATCGCGATTTGCGAAGCGTACGCGCGAAGACCGTCGTCGGGTCGACCGGCCATGTCCGCAAGATGCTGCAGATGGCGCGCACCGACGCTTCCATATTCGATCATGATGTCTCTATCGGCCTTCTGAGGGATGACCGACAAAGCATCTCCCACATCGGAGGCGGCAAGATCGAACACAATATAGGTGTCGCGAGTCTCTGTGACTCCGGCGGCATGCAGACTCAAGCGCCTCAGCAGGCAGGCAGCGCACAGGCCACACTGTTTCTTCTCACCTACATTAACTACTCGGCGTGTTTGCCAGCAGGATCGAGTATTCGTCAGATGCTCTTTAGACTTTCCAGGTATGTGCAAGAATGCGCTTAGTGTTTGGCCTTTCGTGAACCAAAGGCGCGGTTGCTCAAAACTGACCTGGTAGTTTTGCAATGCCCTGATGAACTGCTCCATCTTTCGAAAGAACGTCGGATGGTTGCGATAGTCAGGGTAAACGTTGTACAGCGGAAGCAGCACCGGTCCAAGCGCTCCCTGTCCGCTCTCTGGAACGACAATCCGAGTCACGTTCGAGAGCTGCGTGGCAATCGCTGTTACCGCTGCGAACTGAAATCCGCGTGAGCGGAAGCTACTCTCGCTGCCACGGTATTCCTTGATCTCGAAGGGAATCTGAGTGAAGTAGCTATCGCCGTCCTTGGGGCGCTGGTAATTTCCAGCGACCCGGATACAAAGGGCTTCGTCCCTTGCGCCGCTCAAGGCCGATACTGCGCGCGAGTCCAAACCATTGCTGTAGGCAACAGCAAAGGTCTTGGTCTTACCAAAGTCCAAAGGTATCTGTCGCGAGCCGATTGGCGAGGGCGCCTTCGTTTTCACAAAGGTGAATTGCCACGTGTCGCCGGTCAGATGGTTCAAGACGCCCTGGAGGCTGTTCAGAACCTCCGGCTGCTGCCAACTCTCGGGGGCGGCAACGGGAAGAGTCACATGTAAGATGCGCCGCCAGCCCAGCGGCCGCTTCCAGCGACGATCAGCGAACTCCACGGCGGCACAGAGAACGAGCATATCGTAGTGAATTGGCTTGCACCCCTCAACGTCGAAGCTATCGAGAGCTGACGGATCAAAGCGGATGTGCTGGCCGATTTCCGCGATTTCGGCATCCTTCGGGACGGCACGACCGCGCTTCTGCCCATTCTCGAGGACAACCAGACGCTTTTCCGATCTAGCTGGTTTTTTGACGCTAGTGCTCATTCTTCAGGGCCCTCATCTACGCCGCTTTTCTTATGGAGCGCTTCGCCAAATGCGCGCTTGTTACCGGAGGCCAAAGCAGCGCAGAGCTCATCAGGCTTCATGGCAGAAAAGGTTTCGTGGTTTCGCTCAAGGCCCTTTCGATAATCCTCGCGCTTCATGTCTCCAAGATCGCGGGCACGAATGCAGTGTTCGTCGAGCCGATTCTTAGTGGTGCCGATCCATTCTCTTGCCGTGTTCCCCAACGCTTGATCAAGTGCTTGCTTCGTCGAAATCTGATCCCTGAGATTGGCGATCAAATGCCTGTTCAGAGACTCGGACAGAAACGACCTGGGGTGGCGATCAAAGATCGTCTCGATCGCTGCCGCAGGGTCCAGATCCATTTGGGGGCGCTGGGCATGTGCTCTGAGTTCGCCGAAAAGGGGATGGAAGGTCTTCATGTCTACGTCGCGAATCATGCTGTGGCAAGCCTGCGCCATGCGCTCTTCAGCGCTCGTGGCGTCGCTAACCAGCTTTTGGCCGTATACCTTCCAACGACCAGTTAATGCGACATTTCTGAATGGTCCGTCAGACATAGCGCCCTCCAATGTCAGCAATGTACGATTTAAATCTGACAATGTCAACTTATGTGTAAAATATTCTGACATTGCGCCTAGCCGAGGTCACGGGCGAAGAAATCGCTGACGATCGGCCTTGACGGTGGAGGAGACGAGTCTCGCTGGGTCAATAAGAACCGCTGGATCAGCGACGTGCCGTTAGCGGAGTCGGATCCCAGGTCGGTTTTCTGACCGCTGGTGGTGCTGAGACCGGGTGGGCCCGCGCAAATGAGATGTAGACGTCGAAATAGCAGCCGGCCAATATGAGATCGACATCGGTGAGGCGCAGCCCGGAATCGTGGAATTGAGCGTGGCGGTGCAAGAATTTGCCACTATTATTTTGATTGCGGCGGCTGTAGCGCTTCGAGAGCGTTTGCTTTGTCGCAGAGAAGCTTCCCCGCTTCTGAGGGGCGTAGCATAGCTTCCGCAGGCTCTGCCGGGACCGTGTTGGAACGTGCCTGACGGTATCGACGACGGTATTTCGACAGAAGCCGTCCTCGAATGCTTCGTGTCTGCGATCTTTCAATGGAAGCACGGGTCGATTCTCCGATACAGTCTCGTCAAAGCTGACAACTGCTGCTTGGAGTTTCCGGTATCACTGACGGTATCGATCCAGCGTGACAAGGCGGAAACGCTGTCCCGACTGGGCTCCCGCCTTGGGATTGACAATCGAGTGGGGAGGGTGCCCAAGACGAGCGAGAAGGCGTTGAATGAGAATGGGCGGTGCTCCAAGTAGCGAGGGCGTCGTCATCGGTCGGCTCAATTACGGCTTCGCGCTGCAGAGCCGGTCAATGTAATCAGCCCACTCTTGCATAACGCGGCGACGGTCATCGTCGAAGGTTGTCCTGTCATACGCCTTCTGCACGTCCCCTCGTTTTGCGTGCGCGAGTTGCGCCTCCAAAATGTCGATGTCGATGCCTAGCCGCTCCCTCCCCACGGTGCGTAGCATGCCGCGGAATCCGTGAGTTGCATGCTTTCCCTGGAAGCCCAATTCGCGCAATGCCTTGCTTAGGGCATCCCGGTGCAAATGCGGCGTCTTCTGGCGCGCCGGTGAGGGGAAGACGTAGTGTCCGCGGCCGGTCAGAGCCTCGAGCTCCTCGAGCAACTCAACCGCTTGCTTCGGCAGTGGCACGATGTGCTCGTGCTGCATCTTCATCCGGCCGGCCGGGACGTGCCATTCGGCCACATCGAGATCCACTTCGTCCCAGGGTGCGGCTGCGACCATCCCCGGACGCAGACCGGTAAGCATGGTCAGTTTCAGGGCGGCCCGCGTGATCGGCGATTTATAGGTGTTAATGGCTTGCACGAGCGGCGCGATCTCGGCGGGTTTCGTGATTGCCGGAATATGCCCTTTCTTATGCCGTGGGATGACGCCGCGCAGCGACAGCGGAATACCGTCTTCTCTTAGACCGTGTTGTATTGCGTAGGTCACGATGCCGCCGACGTACTGGCGCGCTTTCGTGGCGAGGTTCGGCGCGTGCGCCGCAATCGCTTCCAGCACGGGTTTGACCTCGGGCGTAGCCAAGGTCGAAATCGGCTTATTGCCAAGCGCCGGACTCAGGTACTCGCGCACCACGAACTCGGCCTTCCGGTACGTCTCATCGGCCCACTCCTTGCGCTTGAATGCGAGCCACTTCTGAGCCACAAGCTGAAATGCGCCTTCGGCTGCGCGCTTGCGCGCCGCTGACTCGGCTCTCCGGTGCTCGACGGGATCGGTGCCATCGCGGACGAGGTTGCGCGCGATGGTGGCTGCTTTACGCGCATCCACGAGCGAGACGTCAGGGTAGGGACCAAGGCTGAGGAAGTTTTCCTTGCTGGTGCCCGGTCGCCGATATCGCAACAGCCACGTCCGGGTACCGTTTGGCCGGACCCTCAGTGCAAGACCATTTCCATCAGCGAGCAGGTAAGGCTGCGCGCGCGGCTTGGCGGCGCGAAAGACCAATTCCGACTTCGAATCGACGCGTCTGGGCATGGGAAAGCCCCCGAATCTGGTATACGCAACAGTATACGTAAAAATGATCGACGTCAGCGGAACGTAACGGAACTGCAGGCAACAAAAAACCCCGTAAGACCTTGATCTTACGGGGTTTCTCGGACCACTACGGCTTACGCCGGAACAACTGATGGTGCCCAGGAGAGGACTCGAACCTCCACAGTGTTGCCACCGCTAGGACCTGAACCTAGTGCGTCTACCAATTTCGCCACCTGGGCAGGTGATGAACAGCAAAGACCGCAATTATAGCGACAGATTCCGACCTGTCAAGCGATTTGCCGAACGCGATTCAACCTCGCGGCGAGCCCGGCGCACTATGCGTCCCAACCACCGCCGCAGGCCCGCGTGGCGCCCGACACGGGTGTTAGAATGCCTCGCAGTAGTTCGTTGGCACGATGCACATCCGGCGTCCCGACGCGAGTGTCACTTGCGATCAGGCAGACGCGCGTCGGCTGGCGTCGAACGAGCCGGACCCAGGCAGTTTCCGGTGCAAATCGCAGTGGGAGCAGAAGAGCAGAAAGCAGCAGGTGCAATGACCGAGCCAGCGCAGCCGCCGTGCAGATGCAGCCGAGCGCGACTGCGCGCATTACGCAAACGCCTTCCAGGCCGGATCACATCGCCGACCGACGTCCATGCAACGAGAAAAAATCATCGACAAGCCCTTGAGCAAATTTCCGTATCCGATTCCAAGCCGCGAAGAAATCCTCGGCGTGCTGCGCACGAGTGAAATGCCGCTTGCCGCGAACGACATCGCCGAAGCCCTGTCGATCAAGCGCCAGGAGCGCGAAGGATTTTTCAAGCGTCTCGGCGCAATGGAGCGCGACGGCCAGATCCGGCTCGATCAGCGCAATCTCTATCAACTGACCCATCCGTCGAACTTCGTCGCGGGCCGCGTCCAGGGCCATCGCGACGGCTACGGTTTCCTGATTCGCGACGACGGCCAGGACGACCTGTTCCTGCCCAACGGCGAGATGCAGAAGGTCATGCACAACGACCGCGTGCTCGCGCGCATCGTCGGCTATGACCGGCGTGGGCGGCCCGAAGGGCACATCGTCGAGGTCACCGACCGCGCGAACAAGCGCGTGATTGGCCGTCTGCTCAACGAGAACGGCGCGCTGATCGTCGCGCCCGAAGACAAGCGCATCGGCCACGACATCCTGATCACGCAGAACACCCGCAAGGCGAAGGTTGGCCAGGTCGTGGTGGTCGAGCTGACCGATTTTCCGAGCCGTCATTCGCAGCCGCTCGGCCGCGTGGTCGAAGTGCTGGGCGATATCGACGACCCCGGCATGGAAATCGAAATCGCGGTGCGCAAATACGGCGTGCCGCACGAGTTCGGCGAGGCCGCGCTGGCCGAAGCGGCGAAGCTGCCCGACGAAGTGCGCCCGGCCGATATTCGCCATCGCGTCGATCTGCGCGACGTGCCGCTCGTCACGATCGACGGCGAGGACGCGCGCGACTTCGACGACGCCGTCTATTGCGAGCCGGTGCAGGTGGGCCGCGGCGACGGTTTCCGCCTGATCGTCGCGATCGCGGACGTGTCGCATTACGTGCTTGCGCAAAGCGGGCTCGATACCGACGCGATCGAGCGCAGCACGTCGGTGTATTTCCCGCGCCGCGTGATCCCGATGCTGCCGGAGAAGCTGTCGAACGGACTGTGCTCGCTGAATCCGCAAGTCGACCGCTGCGTGCTCGTGTGCGACATGATCGTCACCGCGCGTGGCGACGTGAAGGCGTATCAGTTCTATCCGGGCGTCATGCATTCGGCCGCGCGGCTCACCTACACCGAAGTCGCCGCGGTGCTGAAAAACACCAAAGGCCCGGAAGCGACCCGCCGCGCCGCGTTGCTGCCGCAACTGCAGAATCTGTATGGCGTCTACAAGGCGCTGTTCGCGGCGCGTCAGAAGCGCGGCGCGATCGACTTCGATACGACGGAGACGTACATCGTCTGCAACGCGCAGGGCAAGATCGAGCAGATCGTGCCGCGCACGCGCAACGATGCGCACAAGCTGATCGAGGAATGCATGCTGGCCGCGAACGTGTGCGCGGCGGACTTCCTCAAGCGCAACAAGCATCCGGGCCTGTTCCGCGTGCATGCGGGCCCGAGCGCGGAAAAGCTCGAGAACCTGCGTACCTTCCTGCGCGGCATGGGCCTGACGCTCGGCGGCGGCGACACGCCGCACGCGAGCGACTACGCCGCACTGATGGCGCAGATCCGCGACCGGCCCGACGCCTCGATGCTGCAGACGATGCTGCTGCGCTCGATGCAGCAGGCGGTCTACAGCCCCGACAACATCGGCCACTTTGGCCTCGCCTACGAGGCCTACGCGCACTTCACGAGCCCGATCCGCCGTTACCCCGACCTGCTCACGCATCGCGCGATCTACGCGATCCTGCAGGGCCGTAAGTATCAGCCGCAGCCGCCGCACGGCGTCGAGCTCAATACCGCACTGTCGCCGCGCGCCCGCGCGATGCAACAGGCCGACGAGGAAAAGCGGGGCGCCCGCGGGCGCGCGAACAACGTGGCGATCTGGGAAGAACTTGGGCTGCACTGCTCGGCGAACGAGCGCCGCGCGGACGAAGCATCGCGCGATGTCGAAGCGTGGCTCAAGTGCTATTTCATGCGCGACAAGCTCGGCGAAGAGTATGGCGGCATGGTCAACGGCGTCACGTCGTTTGGTATTTTCGTGCAGCTCGATTCTCTGTTCATCGAAGGCCTCGTGCATGTGACCGAACTCGGCTCCGACTACTTCCAGTACGACGAGATCAAGAACGAGCTGCGCGGCGAGCGCACCGGCATTCGCTACCGGCTGTCGGATCGCGTGCGCGTGCAGGTGAGCCGCGTCGATCTCGACGCGCGCAAGATCGACTTCCGCCTTGTGCGCGATACGCCGATCAAGCCGCCTGCGGCACGTGGCATCGCGGCGGACAAGGGAGAAGGCGCTGGCCCGCGCGTGCGCGTGATGCCGCCGGTGGAAAGTGGCGCGTCGGTGCCGGGTCCGCGGCGCAAGAAGGCCGCGCCCGCGCAGAGCGCGGCGGTCAAGGAAGCGCGCGTGGCGAGGAAGCACGGTGTCGCGACCAAGGCGGCGTCGAAGCAGGCACGCAAGAAGCGCTGAGGCTTTCACAGCGCCGGGACCGCGCGCAGCGGGCACGTGAGCACGTGCCGGTTGCGCGCGGTCTGCCTTTTGGTTTCATATTCATCACAGTGGCGCGCGTTGAATGCGCGCCCCATCAAAGGTTGTTCAGTCATGGCACGTCATAAGGTCTTATACGGTTTCCACGCAGTGACCGCGCGTATCCGGCACGATGCGTCGACGGTCGAGGATGTCTATTACGACGCGACGCGCAAGGACCGTCGTATGACCGAATTCCTGCACGCCGCGAAAGACGCGGGCGTGCGTCTGATCGCCGCCGACGAAACGCGTCTGTGGGGCCTCGCGCGCACGGAACGTCATCAGGGCGTGGTCGCGCGCGCGGGCGATCTGCCGCTTGCGCAGAATCTCGCCGAACTGCTCGACGGCATCAGCGGCTCGCCGCTGATCCTCGTGCTCGACGGCGTGACCGATCCGCACAATCTCGGCGCCTGCCTGCGCGTCGCCGACGCGGCCGGCGCCCACGCGGTGATCGCGCCGCGCGATCGCGCGGTGGGACTGAACGCGACCGCCGCGAAAGTCGCGAGCGGCGCGGCCGACACGGTCCCGTACATCACGGTCACGAATCTGGCGCGCGCGCTGCGCGAACTGAAGGACGCGGGTGTCTGGGTGGTCGGCACGGCCGACGACGCGCAGAAGAGTGTCTACGAAACGGAACTCGACGGGCCGGTGGCGCTCGTGATGGGAGCCGAAGGCGAGGGCATGCGACGCCTGACGCGTGAAACCTGCGATGTCGTCATGAACATTCCGATGGCGGGAACGGTGGAGAGTTTGAATGTATCCGTGGCTAGCGGAGTGTGTCTGTTCGAGGCTGTGCGGCAGCGGGCGGTGAAGAAGTAGTTTTTCTGTCGTCGTTCTTGTTTGTTGCCCGATTGTGGGCGCCCGGAACGCGGTGGTGGTTCCGGGCGTTTTGCTTTGAGTGCGGAAAATACAGCTATTTGCGCAGGAGGCGCTTTAGTGTAGCCCCACAATTTGGCGCAAAAGCCAGTGTCGTATTCCCTTTCGAAAGCGGGATCAAGGTCCATCGGGTGCGCATTCATGAATAGATCAATTTCGCCGATCAATTCGTGATGGCGATGGATGATTCCTGTGTCTCAATGTGTCCAATCGTGTCCGGCAAACAAGCGTGGTCCGCGGCACAAAGCCACCCAAACCCGGCCTTCTCCGCGCCACTCCGGTAAACTACGGGTTTTTCACGCTTTCCCCGCCTCTCCCATGACTCAAGACGAACTCAAGCAACTGGTCGGCCAGGCCGCCGCCGATTACGTGAATGCCAACGTGCCGCAAAGCTCGGTGATCGGCGTCGGCACGGGCTCCACCGCGAACTGCTTCATCGACGCGCTGGCCGCCACCAAATCCCGCTATCGCGGCGCGGTGTCGAGTTCGCTCGCCACCACCGCGCGTCTGCAATCGCACGGCTTCAAGGTGCTCGACCTGAATGAGATCGACTCGCTGCCGGTGTACGTCGACGGCGCCGACGAAATCGATCACAGCGGCGCGATGATCAAGGGCGGCGGCGGCGCGCTCACGCGCGAGAAGATCGTCGCGTCGGTGTCGGAAGTTTTCGTCTGCATCGCGGATGCGAGCAAGGTCGTCGAGACGCTGGGCCATTTCCCGCTGCCGATCGAAGTCGTGCCGATGGCGCGCACCGCGATCGGCCGGCGCGTGACGGCGCTCGGCGGCGTGCCCGTCGTGCGTGTGACGAAAGAGGGTGTGCCGTTCATCACCGACAACGGCAACGAGATCATCGACGTGAAGGGCTTGAGGATCAGCGACCCGCGCACGCTCGAGGCGCATATCAACGCATGGCCCGGCGTCGTCACGGTCGGCCTGTTCGCGGGCCGCGGCGCGAACCTGTGCCTGCTCGGCACGGACACCGGCGTGCAAACGATCACGTACGGCCAGAATTAAGCGAATTGCGTTTCTGTTCGCTCTGACGCGTGTGAGCCGCTCCAACGGTTCACACGCGTTTTTTGTTGCGGTCGTGCCGCACGATCCCGCTTATACCGCCCGCCGCGGCGGCAATCGCGCGCACCTGGCGGAAAATGCCCGGCACCGTGCGCAGACAATTAGCCGCCGATGCCCGCCGCGCGATGCCCGACACGCGCGCGTCGCCGATCATCCGCGCGCCAGGCGCTTCGAAGCGCACGCGCAATGGACCGTCCGACAGCAGCACCACTGCGTCGCGCGCCGTGCAGCGCACGGCGAATTCCCCCAGGGCCGAACCCGGCCCTCCCAACTGACTGCTCCGATCGCCAAACGGCACGCGAGGCACTGCGGCCGTCGAGGTCGCTCGCCCGTCGCTCGCGCAGCGCTCCGATCGTAAAGGTGTGGGCTGGACTGGCGAGCAGGCGTGAGGCGATACGTCAGGCGTAGTGCACATACGAAAGCGCCGGAATGAAGCCGTGTTTTTGCAGACACGAACGGAGTCTGCGAATTACTCGCTTACTGTCGCACGTCGAATGTGGGCACGCGCACGCACAGTCAGGAACGTGGCACATACACTCTTCTCTGAGGCCAGGTGGCGATTCGTGACAGATAGGACGGAATATGAAAGTAGCGATCGTGCACGATTGGCTGGTCGCTCCCGGCGGCGCCGAGAAAGTGCTCGGGCAGATCATCGAGTGCTTTCCCGACGCCGACGTTTTCAGCGTCGTCGATTTTCTCGAAGATCGCACGCCGCTTGCCGGTAAGCCGGTCACCACGTCGTTCATTCAAGGCCTGCCGTTTGCGCGCAGCCGTTATCGCGCCTATTTGCCCTTGATGCCGCTCGCCGTCGAACGGTTCGATCTGTCGAGCTATGACCTGATCATCACCAGTTCTTGCGCAGTCGCGAAGGGCGTATTGGTCGGCCCTCATCAGACGCACATCAGTTACGTGCACTCGCTGATGCGATATGCGTGGGATCTGCAGCATCAGTATCTGCGCGAAGCGAATCTGCTGCGCGGGCCGAAGTCGTGGGCCGCGCGGGTATTGCTGCATTACCTGCGCGGCTGGGACGCGCAGTCGACGAATGGTGTCGATCGTCTGATCGCGAATT
Source organism: Paraburkholderia sp. HC6.4b (assembly GCF_014200875.1). Taxonomy (NCBI): domain Bacteria; kingdom Pseudomonadati; phylum Pseudomonadota; class Betaproteobacteria; order Burkholderiales; family Burkholderiaceae; genus Paraburkholderia; species Paraburkholderia sp. HC6.4b. The sequence goes on along the minus strand of NZ_JACHDC010000036.1, from coordinate 48,397 downwards.
CGCAATCGGTCGCGCGGCGCATGATGAAAACCTATCGGCGCGATGCCGCGGTGATTCCGCCGCCCGTCGACGTGAACGAATTCGAACTGCGCACCGAAAAAGACGATTTCTATCTGACCGTATCGCGGATGGTGCCGCACCAACGCATCGATCTGATCGTCGAGACGTTCAACGCCACGCCGCAGCGCAAGCTGATCGCGATCGGCGACGGGCCGCAAATGGCGTCGATCCGCGCGAAGGCAGGACCGAACGTGACGGTCCTCGGCTATCAGCCATTCGGCGTACTGAAGGAGTATCTGGCGCGTGCGCGAGCCTTCGTGTGCGCCGCCGAGGAAGATTTCGGCATCGTGCCGCTCGAAGCGCAGGCCTGCGGCACGCCGGTCATTGCGTTCGCCCGGGGCGGGGCGCTCGAAACGGTAGTGCCGGTCGGCGACCCGCACCCGACCGGCGTTTTCTTCGCGCGTCAGACGGCGGTGTCAATGCTCGACGCGATCGACCGCTTCGAGCGGCTGAGCGCGTACATCACGCCGGCGGCCTGTCGCGCGAATGCCGAGCGGTTTTCGCCTCAGGTGTTCCGGCGGGCGTTCATGGCCGAGGTCACGCGCACGATTGCGGCGGTCGCTCAGGGTCTGCCGGCGATGGAGCTGGGGGAGCAGGTGAGGTGGGCGCAGCCCGATCTCGCGACCCGGGAACTCGGCATCGCCAGCGACACGGCGCCGAAAAGCAGGTGGAGGCAATGAGGTGAGGGTCTTTCGCTGTTCTCGCCTCGTGGAGTTTTCGATAGGAGAGAAAGAGGTTTTCGTCGTCATGCAGTGATTTCGCAACGGGCAGTAACGAGCCGTTCTGACCAACGCGTCCGGGCGGCTCTTGGTGTGGGCGCGTCCGCTTCGCGCTTTGTGTCGGCAGCGCGTATCGCGTATCGCGCGATACGCGCCGCGCGTGCAAGGCCAGCCGCGGCGGGCCATTGTCAAGCAAGCAGTATTGGACTTCAAAAAACCACATCGGGGTGCGCGCCACGCGCTATGGGCGAGATATTCGCTGGCGCGGCATGCCTCGCGTGGCCATAACGACCTGAAGCAGACGTTCGCTATCGTGATCGCTGAATTTCCTCACTGCGAAGTTCGCCGTGCCGGCAATTCGGCGTGTCACGGCGATTCACTACAACAGGCAGTCGTCATTCGCGCGTCACCGATTAACGCGCCGACGGCTTTTGGACGAGGACGAATTAAAACTCATGAATGCCGATCGCCTTCCGGGACCCTTTCCCGACATCTCCGCAACGTGGGCTGCGCTGAAGAGCCAGTTGCCGATCACGCCGATTCGCACCGAAGAGGATTATCACCAGATGGTGCGAGTCGCCAATTCGCTGTCCGATCATCTAAGCGGCAACGACAACGATCCGCTCGCCGATCTGCACGCGATCGTGACGGAACTGGTCGGTCATTGGCAAGCGCGCAACCTGACGATTCCAAAAGCGGAGCCGCGCGAGGTCCTGCGCCATCTGCTGATCACGCATGGTCTCAAGCAGAAGGATCTGGCCGGCATCGCGTCGCCGACCGTGGTCAGCGATATTCTCGCGGGGCGCCGCGCGATCAGCAAGAAAGTCGCCAAGGCGCTCGCGGTACGGTTTCAGACCGATGTCAGCGCGTTCCTGTAGAGGCGGTGTCGCGCGGCGGACCCGTCCATGACGTGGTCCGTCGCGGCTGCTCATCTTGCGTCAACCACGGCGGCTGTCGATCGGGCCGCCGGCGTTGGCGCTTCTATTCGCAGCGGCGTGTACGCGTTGTTGCCCGGTTGGGTGTTTTTCTCGAATGGAACGCAGGCGCATTCCGGCGATCCTTCAGCGCACCGCCTTCAGTACCCGCACTTCGCATGCGCCGCAGTGCCGGCACGATGACCGACACTCCCGGATGCGATTGCCTCGATGGCGTGGTCAGAACGCGTTGCGGCCGACAAAGCCCTTGAAAATCGTGATGAAGACGATCTTCATGTCGAACCAGAACGACCAGTTCTGGATATAGAAGAGATCGAACTTCACGCGCGCTTCCATCTTCTCGACCTTGGTGGTCGCGCCGCGATAGCCGTTGACCTGGGCCCAGCCGGTGATGCCGGGCTTGATGCGGTAACGGTGCATGTAGCCGTATACCTGGTCCTTGTACAGATCATCGTGTTCGACCGCATGCGGACGCGGACCCACCACCGACATCTGACCGAGCAGCACGTTCAGAAACTGCGGCAGCTCGTCGAGACTCGTGCGACGCATGAAGCTGCCGAGCTTCGTCACGCGCAAGTCGTTGCGGGTCGCCTGCGTGATCTGGCCGCGCTCTTCCTGGTGCACGGTCATCGAGCGGAACTTGTAGATGCCGAACGGCTGGCCGTCGACGCCCTTGCGGATCTGCCGGAAAAACACCGGTCCCGGCGACGTGAGCTTGATGCCGATCGCGAGCACGGCGAACACCGGCGCGAGCACGATGAGCGCGAGCACGGCGAACAGGCGGTCGAACATCAGCTTGGGCCACATCTGCGGCGACGAGAATGGCGTCGCGCTCAGATTCAGCGTCGGCAAACCGACGACATCGACGATCGCTTGATTGAACAGCGACAGACTGCGCACGTCGGGAATGAAGCGCAGATTGACGAAGTCGTGTCTGAAGGTGCGCGTGAAGCGGTAGATCGTGTGTTCCTCGGAAAGCGGCAACGCGAGCCACACTTCGTTCACGCGTTCATTGCGCACCTTCGTCGCGAACGCTTCCAGATCCGTCAGCACGGGTAGGCGGGTCAGACGCGCGCCATACGCGTCGTGGCCTTGCACGCTGGTGTCGAACACGCACACCGGTTTGAAGCCCGCTTGCGGCGCATGCTCGAGATGCGCGAGCAGCGTGCGCGCAAACCCCGGTGCGCCGACGATCGCGACGGTGCGCGCGTTCATGCCGCGGCGACGTACGAAGCGCAGCACCACGTGCATGATGCAGCGTGTCGCGATGATCAACGCGCCGGAGATCAGCGTCGAGTAGCCGAGCCACAGGCGCGACACCGCATCCGTCCGATGCAGCGTGAACGCGAGCAGGAGCGCGGTCGCGACCACCGTGAGCCACGCGGCGGCGATTCGCGCGAGCACCGGCGCGAGCGCCTTGCCGCGCCACGTCTCATAGACCCCGAAGCCCGGAAACAGCAACAGAACCAGCACACACTTGAACGCGATCAGAAGACGCTCGGTATCGGCGAACGCGATCGGCGCGGAAAAGCGCATCCAGTGGGCGAGCAGACCGCCTGCAATCACGAACAGTGCGTCGAGACATCGAGCAGTAATCCTGAACATAGGCAAATCGACCCCGGTCATCTAGCCGCGTGCCGCTTATTCGACGGTCTCGGCCTGGCGCAGTCGCGGCAGCAGACGATCGAATTCGCGTTTCACGAGGCCGTAGCATTCGCACGCGCGGGCTTCGAGGCCCTTGCGGTCGAGCACCTTGATATGACCGCGGCTATGATGAATCAGGCCTTCGTCGTGCAGCTTGCCGGCCGCTTCGGTGATGCCTTCGCGGCGCACGCCGAGCATGTCGGCAATCAGCTGCTGCGTGACGATCAGATCGTTCGACGCCACGCGGTCCACCTCGATCAGCAGCCAGCGGCACAGTTGCTTGTTGAGCGAGTGATGGCGGTTGCACGCGGCGGTCTGCGCGACCTGGGTCAGAAGAGCGTGCATATACAGCAGCATCAGGCGGCGCAGAAAGTCGGAGCGCGCGAACTGCTGCTTGAGCGCCTGCGCGCTCATCCGGTAGGCGAAGCCCGCGCATTGCACCTGTACGCGGTTGGGCATGGTTTCGCCGCCCGTGAGGACCGGCACGCCGGTCATGCCTTCGCGGCCGACCGCGGCGATCTCGACGGAGCTGCCGTCTTCCATCGTCGAGAGCATCGAGATGATCGCGGTGGTGGGGAAGTACACATGATGGATCCGTTGACCCGAGTCGCATAGCAGTTGCTCGGTGCGCAGATGAACCAGTTCGAGGTGGGGAGCTAGTGCCTGCCATTCGTGCGACGGCATTGCGCCCAGCAGATGGTTACCGTGCAAATCGGATTGAAGTGTCAACATGATCGGTCCTCGCATGAAAGTCGCGCCTCGCGCGACTCTCTCCGTTTATTTGATCCGATGCCCGCATCCTCGGGAGTGGGCTGCCCGGCGAGCAGCCTGGATGAACACATCGGCCCCGTTTTAGGCCTGTCTGCCACCGCCTCTGTTGTTGCGCTCGTGTGCGGTGACACTCTGTTGCGTGGAGGTAGTAGCGAGGACCGTGCCAACGTTAGGGAAAACGCCTGCTGATGCGGCGCAGCGAAGAAACCCGGAGCGCGTCGGGAGAGTAAAAGCGGCTTTTTGTTTCAGTTCTGCACACCCCTGCCGGATGGGGAATGCATCGTATGAAAGCTTCGGGTTTGGGCGAATCCCTTGATATCAAAGGCTTCACGGCCAAAAACTGGGTGCTGTCGAAGCTGTCTCAGATTTGAACCTGGCGCCGCATGCACGTTTTGAAGCGCTCCTCGTGAAGTGCCGGAAATGATTCAGAAGTGTTAAATGGAGTGCGTGCGCTGTCGCACGTAAGGCCTCTCAAAGCAGGCAACAGTCGCGTTCGAGCCAACAGTGAGCGAGCCGGGCAGACAGTTCGAGACCTGCGAAGCGAGCTTTGGGGCGCTTCGCGTACGTGCGACTAGTTCGGAATGACCACTAGCCGTAGAAGATGGCGGATAGCGCATTGATCGCGCGGACTTCCCCCTGGGGTGCCCCGCATGTTTCATCCACTTTAAAGGCCGCGTTTGATGCAGGAGCAACGAGTTCTTGCGGCGACGCCGCGAAGGCGGTCGGCAGCAGCGGTTCGAGCGCACGCAGCGGCACGATACAGCGCCGGTTCGGCGCGAGATGGAACCAGTCGCGCACCGCGCGATAACGAGGGTCAATGATATGAACGAAGCGCGCAAAGCGCTTCGTTTCGATCGCAAGCTGCCAGCCGCTGCCGTCGCCACGACGTTCGACCTCGACGGTCATACCGAGGTCATCACGCGCGTGCACGCTACGCTCGGGCAGATGAAACGCTTCGGACACGATCTCGCCACTCGCGGCATCGTAGAGCGTTGCAATCGTGACATCGTGCGCGCGTGGGCCGAAGCGGTACGCATGCGTGAAATCGAAGAACTGGCCCAGATGCGCGGCCGCACTGATGCGTTGCAGGCTGCGCGGGGCAAGCGTCAGCGCGCGTCGCGCGGAAGTGACCTTCACGCTGCCGTCGCGCAGACAGACCAGTTCGAGTTCGCCGCAAAACGTTTGTGCGCGCTCGTTGATCAGATGAATATCGAGGCCGTTCAGGCCTTCGTCGGTGAGCGTGATCTGCAACGGCTGCAGTGTCTGCGCGAAGCCGTGCAGCGCGCTTTTCGGCCGTCCCGTCGCGTCGATCACGCCCCAGCCCGCGCCCGCGCGCAGATCCTGCAACTGCCACACGAGGCCGCCGCCGCACGACGAGCCCGCGCGCCGCCACTCGGCGAACACGTCGCCGATCAGCTCGGCAACCACCGCGCGCGACAGATCGAGATAACGCGCCGCATCTTCATAGCGCAAGCGCGCCGGCTCGACGCCGTAAAGCGCCTGCAAATAATGATCGCGCACGTCGTCGAAATCCCAGCCTGCGCCAGGATCGCGCGGCACGGCGGCTTTCCAGCGCGGATCGTGCGTGTGGATCGTGCCGAGCGCGTCGTGCAGCGTCGCCTCGTCGGGGACGTTGGCGAATGCCAGGCATTCGGCCGCGAAGCGCACCTGCGCGCGGCGCACGTCGGCGAGCGGGCGCTGATACGCGCCGACGCCGTAGTAGTGCGTGACGCCCTCGTTGGTCGAGAACGGCCACGCGCCGCCCGATGGCGAATTGCTGACATAGGGCACGTCCTCACGTTCGCGCGCGACGAGCGCGGGCAGCAGCTCGGTAAACAACGCTTGCGCGCGCTGCGCCGCGGGCAGTCCGAACATCGCCGCCTGCTGGTCGACCTCGCTGCCGCCGCACAGCACCGCGAGCGAGGCAAAGCGACGCGTGCGGCTCAGGAACTGGCTCGCTTCGCGCTCGATCAATGCGCTGAACGCAACATCGTTCGGGTAGTCGAAATTCGCCAGCGCGAAGTCCTGCCAGATCAACAGGCCGTACTCGTCGGCGAGCGCATAAAACAGATCGGACTCATAGAGCATCGTGCCGCCGACGCGCAGCATGTTCATGCCAGCGGCGCGCGCGAGCTCGAACGTATGGCGCAATTGCGTTTCGGTGCCTGCTAGCGTGACGAGATCGGCGCTGGTCCAGCACGCGCCGCGACAGAATACGGGCACTTCATTCACGCGCAAGGCGAAACCCGCAGCATCGGCGCCGCGGTCCACTTCGATACGACGAAAGCCGATCGAGCCCAGAGACTGAGAGATCACGTTGCCGTCGACGAGCTGCAACGTCAGAGGATATAAAGTGGGCTCTCCATGCGTATGCGGCCACCAGCGTTTCGCGTGGGGCACGCGCACGTCGCCGGTGAGTGTATATGCATCGTGCCATTGCAAAGACGAAACATGGTCGCCGCAAGAAAGTGTCGCGCGGCAGGCCGCGACGTCGTGGGGGCGTACGAAACGTAAAGTCAACGAAACAACCCCATCCTCTTGCTCGAGCCGGCTGGTCAGATCAATCGTGTCGAATGCGTGCGGCGCGTCGCCGAGCATTTCGATCGGACGCCACGGGCCGACCGTCTGAATCGACGGACACCAGCCGGGCATATGGCCGAGCAGCGTGGTGCGCACGTTGCGAAGCGTCGGCGGCGACACGAGCCGCGGCCGCCAGCGCGCACGCGAGCGTTTGGCCGCCAACGCTGGCGTCAGTGAGCGAAAGCACAGCACGAGCGTCGCGCGGCCATCCAGGTCGATATCCAGATCATGGGCGATGAACATCGATGCGGACTCGAGCCGCTTCACATCGTCGAGCCACACTTGCGCGAGCGTCGCGAGTCCATGAAAACGCAAGCGGCGCCGCCCCGTACCGATCAGCGTGACGCGATACCAGTGATCGTCGAATGCGAGCGGTGGCGGGTGATCGACATCGAGCAGACCGGCGGCGAGCCGCGCGCTCGCGACGGTGCCGGGCACCTGCGCGGCGAGCCAGCCTTGCGCGGGCAGATCGGCCGGCGACTCATAGGCGTGCGGCGCGGTGCTCAGACAGGCCCAGCCGGTGTCGAGCCGTTGCGGCCATAGCGAGGGCGCGGCGCGGGCAGTGCCTGCATGATGCGCTTGCGCGATCGCGCCGGTCGCGCGCGCACGGCCAGCATCGCCCTCGTCAGCGGGCGGATCGAGTGTCGATACATCCACGGTCAATTCCCGGAAAAACCGCGCGGCACGAAATGCGCGCAACCACGCATCACCGTATTAGCGCACCAGAGCGGCCAGCGGTGGCAGCGTTTTTTCATAAGCGCTTTCAAGCACGTCGAAGCAGTCTTCGCAGGTATCGAGACGGCCGCGCGCGATCGCGCGAATGAGCCGGAACTGCATCACCATCGACTCCGACGCGATGCTTTGCGCGGCGGCCGGTATCGTCGGCGGGATCTCGAAGCCTTGCGCGAACAGCCACTGCAGATACTTCGACAGGAACTCGAAGTTCGCGCCGAGCTGCCGCATCAGATTGAACGAGTACAGATGGAAGTACGCCTCGTCGCGCTCGAACAGCGTATCGAGATGCGCGGGAAACGCGGCACGCCATTGCGAAATCGGATTGGTCAACGGACGCCGTTCCAGATGCGCGCACAGTAGTTCCGCCGACGCCTCCGCGAGCGCGGTGCCTTCGAGCGCGGGCCGCGCCTGCTTGGCGAACTCGACGTAGGGAAACAGCAGATCGGGCTGCGCGGTGAAATGCGGCAGCTTGCGAAACACGCCGTCGTAGTCGTCGCCCTCGAGCCGGTGGTAGCCGGTGTTGTGGAAATAGCCGAGGCGGCGCGCGGCGGTGTCGACGAAGTCGATGCCGATCGTGGTCTTCGGATGCTCGCGGCGATACGAGGTCGCGCGCGTATCGGGGAGGTAGTAGCCGTCGACCTCGACTAGCACGGTGTGGCCGCGCAGCGTCTGCGCGAGCACGCGTTCTTCGAGCGAGTCGTAGATCGCGAGCTCCTGCACCTGGGTGCCATACAGACGGTCGAGATCATCGAGCGGAAACTTGAAGAACGTGAATTGATCGCCTTCGAAATCCTGCGTGACCGTGAACGCGAGCGCCGCGCGCGGATCGAGCCCGAAGCCGTGCAGCAACTCGATCCACAGATCGACATAGCAGTTGGTCTCCTGCCACACGCGTTCGCCCTGATGCAGCGCGTGCGCTACGTGTTCGCGCAACTGCGTGCCGGCACCGGGCACCGCGTGGGTCTGCTGATGCGTCGGCGGATCGCCTGCGCGTCGCGGCAGCGACGAGTTGGCGAGCGCGCCGGCAAGCGCCGAAGTCGGCGATGGATTCATGCGCGCTCCCCGGCGACGGTCGCGGTTTGCGTAGATTGCGCCGCCTGCAGCGCATCCGCGACGCGGGTCTCGGTATCGCCCCACAGCAGCGCGCGCACCTCGTCGGGCCACGCGTCGACGTCGAGCCCATGATGACGGAACAGCGCGAGCGTGATGCGTTCCATGCCGAAGCCGACACAGCCCGTATGCGCGGTCGCGCCGTCTTCGCAGGCGATCTTCCAGATCGCGCCGAAGTGGTCCATGTGATAGTTGAACGACAGGCAGGCCGTCTTGCCGCGCGGATCGGCGACCGCGATCAGCAACTCGAACTTGAGCGCCTGCGCGCGCTGACTATCGGCGACGATCTTGCCGCCGCGGCCGAAGAACGGATCGTTCGCGAGATCGACTTCGACCGGCAAGCCTAGCAGCTTCACAAGCAGCGAGCCGCGCTCGATCCACATCTGCCGGAACGCCATCACCTGCTCGGGGCTGCCGAGACGCACGTATTCCCGTTGACGGAACATCTGCATGCGGCCCGGATCGAGCGACGGCTCATGACGGAAGCAGTACGACAGCACGTCGACGGTGTGGCCGTCGGCGGGCAGCGCGCCGCGCCGCGCCATCACCGGATAGATCGGATAGCAGGCGGCCGGCGTCAGCACGACGCGCGTCGGTTTCTGTTGCGCGAGCCACGCGTCGCCGCGGTCGTCGTCGCTGTCGGCCATCGCATCGTCGAGCGCGCGCAGCAGACGGTGGTGGCCCATGTCGTCGCCGCAAAACGAATGGATGGTGCCCGCTAGATTCGGAAAGCTCTTCAGGTATTCGCTATCCTCGAAGTCGATGCGGCGCATCGCGGGCGGAAAACGCAATACTTCGGCTTGCTGATCTTTACCCAGCTGCGTAATCGCGAGGTTCAGTCGCTCGATCACGTCCTCGAAAACCTGGCTGCGGCCATACAGTCCGTTTTCACCGGTGTCGATCAGCAGGCCGGCGGCCAGCATCTCGTCGCGCAGCGTGAGCGAAGGCCCCACGTCCGTGGCGGCGGCGGCCGCGGCGATAGCGGCGGTATCGGTCATCAGCTTCATTCAGGGTCTCCCCGGCGCGGCAGGACGTTGCGCGAGCAGCAGACTCGCGGTGTTCTGCGCGATACGGTCGTTATTGATCATCAAGGGCGCCGAGTGCAGGTCGCGCAGATGGCGGCCGACGCTATAGGGCGTGCCGTTCTTGTAGCCCGCCATGCCGCAGATCATCAGCACTTCCTGTACCACCTGCAGCGCGGTGGTCGAAATGCTGGTCTTCAGCGTGTTCATGTCCGACGCGAAACCGAGCATCGCCGCGAGCGGGGCGTCCGCCTGGGTCGCGCCCTCGCGTGCCTGATGCGCGGCGCGCGCGGCCTCCAGCGCGACCGATAGACGCGCCTGCATCATCTGCAGCAGCCCGACCGCTTCGGCGAGCCGCAGGCCCGCCGGCGGCATCGTGCCGGGCTTCGCGCGCGCCTGCGCGCGGAAGAACGCTTTCGCGCGATTGACCGCGTCGACGGTGATGCCGGTCCATACCGAGGCCCACAGCGTGTGCGACACGGGCAGCATGGTCTGATCGGCGATGTCGGCGAACGGCGTCGCGAGGATCTGTTCGGCCAGTCCGGTCGCGACGAGCCGGAAGCCCTCGCTGCAGGTGCCGCGCATGCCCATCGCGTCCCAGCCGCCGCGCCGCTCGAGCTGCGTATCGGCGCGCAGCGCGACGATCAGCACCTGGTCGGACGCGGCCGCGTCGGCGGTGCGCCGCGCGGTCACGAGGATGCCGTCGGCGTGCGCGCCGTACGAGATCGTCGGGGCGAGCTTTTCGATCCGAAAACGCGCGCCATCGAGCTCCACCGAGCACGCGCTCGTGCGCATGTTGCCGCCGATCGTCTCTTCCGACGTCGCCGACGCGAGCAACCATTGCTGCTCGGCCAGTTGTGCAAGCAGGCTCGCTTGCCAGGCGGAGGCGCCGCGATGAGAGTCGATGCACGCGACCTGGATCTGATGCATCGCATAGATCATCGCCGTCGATGCGCAGCCCTGCGCCAGCGTTTCGCAGATCGCACCGATATCGGCAAGCGACAGGCCCGCGCCGCCGAAAGCGGTCGGCACCATCGCCGACAACAAACGCTCGGCCTTGAGCGCGTCGAACGCCTCGACCGGAAAGCGCGCCTCGCGGTCCACGGCGTCCGCGTACTGCGCGGCGATCGCCGCGCAACGATGCGCTGCAGCACGCCATTCGGGACCGGTATCGAGCGCGCTCAGCGTCCCGGTGGCAGCGCCCCGGCCGTCGCCGGTCCGGGCGTCAGTAGCCGAGTTCGAGGCCGCCCCGCAGGCCGCTGCGGCGGCCTGATCCAGCAGCGGCGCACTCATGCTGCCGCCTTGGCCTGCTGCAACTCCGTCATCGCGGCGGCCATCGAGTCGATGCTCGAGAACAGGCGGCGCGTCAGCATACGGTCAGGAATTTCGACGTTGAATTCGTCTTCCATGGCAAGCATCAGATGCACGGTCGCGAGCGATGAGAGTCCGGCAGCATAGAGGTCGGCGTCGTCGGCGAGGCTTTCCAGCGGGACATCCAGGCGTGCGGATTCGGACAGGATGCGTCTCAATGCAGTTTTCATGCAGTGCTCCCTTATGGTCAAAGGTCTGCCGATGGGTACCGGGGTCGAATGACGTCGGCACCTGATTTTCGTGTGTAGTTTCGTGCGGTGCGAAGACCGCGGCGTGCGTTCGCGATGGTGCAGTGCAGTGTTGCAGGCGGGCCTGCGTGAAGCCATCTGCGATACCGGGCGAACGTGGCAAGGCTGCGCTTCGTTGGCTCGTATTTAAGGATCGTCAACCCCGAGCGTCAGTGCGATGGCGCACGGAAACACATCTTTAGCGCACGTTACCGTGTAGTCGATGATGAGGGACCGTCATGGATCGGCCTGCCGTCGCGCACGGCAGGCATCGCCGGACCCGCCGAAAATTTTGACAGCCGGGGGCGTGATGAACTGGAAAACGCTGGAGTTCGATCAGCTATCTGCACGTGAGTTGTATGTCGTACTGCGTGCGCGCAGTGCGGTATTCGTCGTCGAGCAGTCGCATGTGTGCCTCGACGCGGACGGTCGCGACGAGCAGGCCTTGCATGTGTTCGCGGTCGAAGACATGGCGCGGCCGATGCCGGTGCTCGCCTATGCGCGGGTGCAGCCCGGCGATTCCGAAGATCCGGAAGTGACGATCGACAAGGTGCTGACGAGTCCGCTGCGGCGCGGCGACGGCACCGCCGAGATGCTGATCGAGCGTGTGCTCGAAGCGGTCGCCCAACGCTGGCCGGGCCGCGCCACGCGCGTGAGCGCACCGCTTGGTTTGCGCGGGTTCTACGAGCAGTTCGGCTTTCGCAAGACGGAGGGACCGTACCTCGAACACGGTATGCCGTTCATCGGTCTCACGCGTCAGGTGCGCGGCGCTCAGGCGCGCTTCGGTCCGAGGCGCCGCGAGCGCGACGGCGCACCGTTCGTCAATACGTTCGAACTGTTGTGATGCCGGGTCGGCTGGGTACGTGTTTTCAGCCTTGGCATCCAGGTCCACCGACCGTGAACGAGCGGTGGACCGGCGTCATTGATTGCGCGCGCCGGGACTCAGCCTCGTGCCCGTCCGGACGACGGCGCGCAACGCAGCCAGAGCCTGTAAAGCGCGTCGCGCAACTCGCTCGACCCGCGCAGCGACATGCCGAAGTTCGCCGCGCTCAACGCGAGCGCGACGACGATCGCCAGCAGCAACGCGCTGATCGAATCCGCAAGCGCGAGCGCGACGAGCAGAAACGCGAGATGCGCGAGCATGTTGCGCACGATCGTCCATGCATGCAGCCCTGAGAACGCGAGCAACACCGAGTAATCGAGCAGCACCTTCAGCACGACGACGACCGCCGCGCCCATGATGCCGAACCAGTGGATGCCGCACCATAACGCGCCGGTAAAGAACGGCAACTGAAGCCAACTGACGCTCGCCACTGCCACGGGATGGGTCTGCGCCTGCAACAGGCTGCCGAGGATGCTCGACTGGCCGCTCAGCCACACGCCGAGGATCAGCACGCTCGCGACCGGCGCCGCGGCGGCGAGCTGCGGTCCGAGCCACAGCAGCAAAAACGGCTTCAGGGCGAACAGCGCGATGATCACGCATGGCGTAAATGCTCCGTTGAGAAACGCAAGCGCGTTGTGCGCGAGCGCATCCGCATCCTCGCGCGACGCCGCCGACAGTCGCGGAAACAGGGTGCGCACCATAGCGAGCGGCAGCAGGTTCAATCGATTGATCAGGTTTTGCGGCGTTGCGTAGTAAGTGACGAAGCGCGCGCCGAGCAGTCCGCCGATGAACACGCGGTCGAGCGTCGACGCGATCATGTTGGCGCCGGAAAACATCAGCAGCCAGCGGCCGTTGCGGAACAGCCCGATCATCAAGCGCCATTGCGGCATCCGCATACGGCGAATGCCGAGCGCGCGAATGGCGGCCACGCCCAGCATCAGGCCGCCGACGAAACGCGCGATCACGGCGGCTGGAATCGCGATCGCCAGTGACGGCGAAAAGCAGAGGACCGCCGCGATCGGCAGCAACTGGAACAGCGCGGTGCCGAGCGTCTGGTTGATGTTGTAGCTCGTGAAGCACTCGACGCCGGTAATCGCGCCCGCGAACACCCAGGTCACGTTCGCGATCGGCACAGCGACCGCGATCCACGGCAGGCTCGCCATCACTTCATGCTGGAACGTCGGCTCGATTTTCACGCCGTAGGTGATGTAGACAATGGCTCCGGCATAGATCAGCGCGCCGCCGATGATGCCGGTACCGAGATTCATGAACCACGCACTCCAGAAAATCGGTTCGATCGAATCGTCGCTGGCCGCGCGAGCCTTGGCGATCTGGTTTTCCGTCGCCAGACTGGTGCCCAGATCAAGGACGCTGAAGTAGCCGATCAGCGCCCACACCAGATTGATCACCCCGTAACGCTCGGCGCCCAGCAGATGAATGTAGGTGGGCACGGTCACGAGGGAAACGAAGGTCGGCGCGACGGCGCCGGCAAGGTTGATGAAGATGTTCCTGACGATGCTTCGTTCCATGTTCCATTGCCGGGCCGGTGAGAAGGGCCGCGCGGACATACGCGGCGGCATCAACGCGTCGCAGGTCTTGCATCTTGCCCCCGGGCGCCGCGTGACTGTGTGGGTGGCCGTACAGATAGCCGCGATCGGCAGGGGGTTAAATGGCAAAGCTCATAGGGTAGCGCAGTGGTTAGCCACGAGCCGGCCGCGCGCACCGCATTGCGGAGCATTCCTAAGCGCGCCCGCGCCGTCTCCATCACGTAATGCTCGCGGCACGCTGCACGCAGCCGCCGGCATCGACCACAGCGCATGACCGACGCGATCCGCCGCGTGTCGGTCCACACGCGGGGCATGCTGCACTGCACAGCACGCTCATCGACACACGCCAGCGCAGCGCGATTCGGAACCCAAACTAATGTGGCGCGACGCACATATGCGCGAGAGCACCTTTGTTGTAATCATTTGAAAAGGAAGAGTAAGGAGCGGACCGTGAGACCCATCGTCTTCGACGGCAAATTCGGCTGGTTGCATCCAGCGAACGGCCCGGATGGCGTTGTGATGTGTTCCCCGTTTGGCTACGACACGCTGTGCACGTATCGCGGCATGCGCCGGCTCGCCGAGCGCCTCGCCGCGCGCGGCATGCCGGTACTGCGCTTCGACTACCCGGCGACCGGCGATTCAGCCGGCGACCCGACCGACGCCGGCCTGTGGCGCGCATGGATCGACAGCGTCAAGCAGGCGGTCGCGCAACTGCGCGAGGCGACCGGCGTCGAGCGTGTCAGCGTGTGCGGTCTGCGTCTCGGCGGCATGCTGGCCGCGCTTGCCGCGCAGGAACTTGGCGATGTGCACGGTCTCGTGCTGATGTCGCCGGTGCTGTCGGGCAAGACTTACCAGCGCGAATTGCGCGCGCATTACCGGCAGTGGTTGAACGATCCGGCCGCGATGGATTGCGTGGTCGAGCCCGATACCGACGAGTTCGTCGAAGCGTATGGCTTTCGCATGTATCGCGACACGCTGCAAAGCCTGCACGCGGCGGATCTGTATCGCGCGACGAGCCGGCCGGCCGCGCGCGTGCTGCTGCTCGATTCACTGAACCCGGCTCGCGCCGGTGCGCTCGCCGCGCATTACAGCGAACATGGCGTCGAGCTCGAGCGTCACCCGTTCGACGAATACAGCCGCTTCATGATGGAACCGCTCGAAAGCGAAATACCGCACGCCGCGTTCGAGACCATCGAGAACTGGCTGCTGGCGGGGAGCGCGCAAACGGCCCAAACGGCCCAAACGGTGGCGCGCGTGCCCGAGCGAGGGGAAGAGCCGGCGGGCGGCCACTATGTCGCGCCGAGGCTGCACGAGACGCCGGTGTGGCTGAATGAGGGCAAGGTGTTCGGCATCTACTGCCGGCCCGACGGCGCCGCGGCGGCGCGCGCCCCGGCGGTGCTGCTGCTCAATACCGGCGCGGTGTCGCGGATCGGCAATGGGCGTTTCGGCGTACATTTCGCGCGGCGTCTCGCACGCCAGGGGATCGCGTCGCTGCGCATCGACGTCCGTGGTGTCGGCGACAGCATGCCGTCGTGCGACACGTTGAGCCTCGACGCGCTGTACTCTCAGTCGAGTGTCGGCGACGCCGCGTACGCGTCGCGCTGGCTTGCCGCGCGCGGTCATGCGGGCGCGCTGCTGCTCGGCATCTGCTCGGGCGCCTACACCGGCCTGCATGCGGCGATGCGCGAAGCGGCGGTGGTGGGCGCGGTGATCGTCAACGTGCAGAAGTTCAGATGGCGTAACGTCTGCGACGAACACGGCAAGCCGATGATCCCGGTGTCCGCGTTCGGCTCGACGCGCAACTACATGCGCTCGATGAAGCAGCCGGGCAAATGGCTGCGCGTGCTCAAGGGCGAGACGGGCGGCTGGGGCCTCGTGCGCGAGCTGGTGGTACGCCAGCTCGCGCGGACCGGCGAAACGCTGGCCGACCGGATCGAGCAACTGTGTGGCCTCGAATTCGGCGCGCGTGACGAGCGGCATCTGTTCGCGAACCTCGAAGCACGGGGCGTCGACACGCACCTGGTGTTCGGTGTGCTGGACGAAGGCGTCGAGGAGCTCGAGCGCTACTTCGGCGTGCGCGGCACGCGGCTCGCGCGCTTCACGCGCATTCACGTGGCCTTCTGCAAGCACACCGATCACGCGATCCTGTCGTCGGTGGCGCAGGAAAACATCATGTCGTACGTCGAGAACGTCTATCGCGGCGGCTTCACGAAGCTGCGTCAGCCCGACAGCGCGGCGCTCGACGGCGAGCTGCACAGGCACGATGAACATCGCGCCGCGGGGGCGTTGCGTCCGTTCGGAGAAGCATAGGGAGCACGCGGACAGACAGGGGCGCCCAGGCCGCAGCGTGCGTCGCGCGCATACGACTGAACACGCTTGCGACCACGAGGCACTTGCTGGCGTCATGCCGGCCCGTGAACAGGATCTGGATTCGACAGGATCGCAAATGAATCGAATGGTAGAACCAGGTAATCCGCCCGCGCCGCAGGCTGGGACCGCCGCCGCGCTGCGCGAACTGACCGTGCAACCGGTGATTCTCGCGAGCGGCTCCGGTACGAGGCTGTGGCCGCTGTCGCGCGAACGCAATCCGAAGCAGCGGATCGGGCTGATGGGCGACCAGTCGCTGCTCGAAGCGACGCTGCGCCGCCTCGACGACGCGTTCGACCCGGCCGCGCCCGACGCGGCCCGCACCACGCCGCCCGCCGCGCCGCTGGTGGTCTGCTGCGAGGAACTGCGGCTGCCGACGCTCGAGCGCGTCGAGCAGTACCGAAAGCCGGTGCGCATACTGCTCGAACCGATGGCGCGCGACACCGCTCCGGCGCTGACCGTCGCGGCGCTCGCCGCGCGCGCGCATGCCGCGGCCGGCGACGATCCGATCCTGGTCGCGCTGCCCGCCGATCATCCGATCGCCGATCAAGCGGCGTTCGGCGCGGCGCTCAACGAAGCGCTCGCGCATGCTTCGCGGGACGCGATCGTCACGCTCGGCGTGCCGCCGCAGCGCGCGGCGACCGGCTACAGCTATATCCGCACCGCCGCGGCTTTGGGAAACCGGGGCGCGCGGACGATCGAGCGCTTCGTCGAGAAGCCCGATGCCGAGCTGGCCGAGCGCTACTTCGCGTCGGGCGAGTACTGGTGGAACAGCGGCATGTTCGTGGTGCGCGCGTCGGTGTGGCTCGACGCGATCGGCCTGTGCCGTCCGCTGATCGCGGCGGCCTGCAAGGACGCATTCGCAGGCGCGAGCATCGACGAGGCCGGCGCGCTGCATCTCGCGCGCGACGCGTTCGCCGCGTGTCCGTCCGACTCAGTCGACTATGCGGTGATGGAGCGCATCGGCACCGACGCGCGTCTCGTCGGCGTGACGGTGCCGTTCGACGCGGGCTGGTCGGACACCGGCGCCTGGGACTCGGTGTGGGACGCGTCGAGCAAGGACGGCGACGAGCGCTTCCTGCTGTCGGAGAATCAGTCGACGTTGATTCCGCTGGGCGTCAGGCATCGGCTCGAAAATGCTGGCAAGACGCCGCTGGAAATCATCGAGGTGCAGTCGGGCGGCGCTCCCGGCGAAGACGACATCGTGCGCTTGCACGGCTGATGGACGCCGAGCTGTTCGGCGTCAGCGTGCTGTCGGAGGCGCAGGAGCCGATCTTTGTTCGCCGGAACACGCAGGCGTCCGACCACGTCCGTGCAAATCAGACAATTTCATCACGCCAACGTGCGAATGCGCACAATTCAAACCCCACAACGCAGGCACGCTTTGACGAGCGAGCTTTGTGCCTGGCGAAACAGATGGCGTTACACGAACGAAACAAATCTTCAGAGGGATAACCCTGTCAGGAAGTGTCCCACTGGCGCATCCGTTTCGAAGCTTGCAACGTATCGAAAAACGATTCTATTGGCATAACAGATACGTACGGGCCCTTCAATCAACAGGCCACGCGGGGTCAACACCGCTTCGGGGATATGTCATGGAACACGCAAACAAGGATCGCTCGTTGGTGAGCAAAGTCATGGACGGGCTCGTCAGCGGCATCGTCGAGGAAAAATACGGCGCGATTCTGCCGCCGCAGGATGTGCTGTCGAAGGAATTCGATGTGAGCCGCACCGTGATGCGCGAGGCGCTATCGATGCTGCTCGCGCGCGACATGCTCGACGTGCGGCCGAAGATCGGCACGCGCATCCGGCCGATGAGCGACTGGCGCATGATCGACGAGGACGTCGTCAATTGGCGTTTCCGCGCAAAGCCCGATCCGATGTTTCTGCGTGACGTGATCGAGTTTCGCATGCTGATCGAACCGCGCGCGTCGGCGCAGGCGGCCGCGCGCGGCAGTGCCGCGGAAGTCGCGGCGATTCGCGAGGCGTTCGAGGCGTTTCGCATGATCCGTCCGGGCGAGGCCGGCTATCAGGAAGCCGACGAGCTGTTCCATACGCGCATCGTGATCGCGAGCGGCAACCAGTTCTTCAAGCAGATGGCGGCGATCATTCGCGGCGCGCTGTCGACCCTCAATCCGATCGTGCACGACCGGGAAGGGCTGTGGGAGAGTGCGATCGCATCGCATCAGCGCGTCATCGAAGCGATCGAGCGGCGCGATCCGAAGGAGGCCGAGATCGCTGCGCTCGCGATGATCGATTACGCGGCCGAGGAGGTCGGCGGGCGGTTTTCCGCGGAGCCGCCGGCGCGGGTTTGAGCGTGATTGCGAGCGCGGACTGAGCGTATGTCAATGTCCGGCGGGAGCGGCGGGGTGGGGTGTCGAAGGTCGGTGCGCGGCAGTGATGCCGCATGGTTCGATTGGCCGGGTTCGCCGCGTTCGCAAGCGGCATCGGTGACAATAGCGGCTGTTCCGAACCGCATGGACCTTTGCACACACGATGACAGATACGACAGCGGCACCGCACGCAGCCAGCACCCAACCGACCGATCGGGCAGCGCAGGACACCGCTTCATCGCGCGAGATCCGCTGGGGGATCGTCGGCACCGGCCGGATTGCGCGCCGCTTCGCGCAAGGGCTCGCGTTCGTGCCGCGGACGCGGCTCGCGGCGCTGTGGTCGCGTCGCGTGGAACCGGCCCAGGCGTTCGCCGATGAATTCGGCGGCGCCGTCTGCGACAGTTTCGACACTCTGCTCGCGAGCGGCATCGACGCGCTCTATATCGCGACGCTGCAGGACAGTCACGCCGACTATGCGATCGCCGCGTTGCAAGCGGGGCTGCACGTGCTGTGCGAGAAACCCGCGTGTATCAATCGTCCGCAGCTCGAGCGCGTGCTCGACTCCGCGCGCGCTTCGCAACGGCTCTTCATGGAAGCGATGAAGCCGCCGTTCTATCCGCTCTACAGAAGGTTGCGCGAGCACCTCGCGGCCGAGCCGATCGGCGAGGTCGGGCTCGTGCGCGCGGGCTGCTCGGTGCCGGGCGTGCCGGCCGATCATCCGTCGCTGTCGTTCGAGCATGCGGGCGGCGCGCTGCTCGATATCGGCATCTACGAGATGTTTCTCGCGGTCGACTGGCTCGGCGCGCCACGCGACGTGCAGACCTTCGGCCGGCTTGGCGCGACCGGCGTCGATACGTTCGCGAGTCTGAACAGCCTGCACGAGCGCGGCGGTATCGCGCAGCTATTCTGCGGGCTCGATCTGCATGGCAAGGGCGATGCGCTGCTGATGGCCCAAGGCGGTCACGTGACGCTGCACGAGCCGTGGTGGAACCCGTCGCGCGCGACGATCCGTTATGCGGATGGCCGCGTCGTCGAACTCGACGAACCGTTCGAAGGCGGCGGCTTGAACTACGAGACCGCGCACTTTTGCGAGCTGATTCGCGCGGGTGTGCTGGAGAGTCCGCTGATGCCGCACGACACGTCGCGACAGATGATCGCGATGGGCGACGCGGCGCGCGCGGCGTTGGGGCTCAAGTTCGCTGGGGAATGAGCCGCTGGGGCCAACGAAAGGGAGTGGGCGGCGCTCAGTGCCGCGTAGGCAGCGACAGCCGCCGCTCGTACCAGCGCTGCGCCCACTCGAGCACCTGACACAGCACCCAGTACACGGCCGCGGCCGCAAGATAAAGCGGCAGCGGCTGGTAGGTCGACGCGATGATTTCCTGCGCGCTGCGCAGCAACTCGGTCACCGTGATGACGGACACGAGCGAGGTGTCCTTGATCAGGCTGATCAGGCTGTTCGACAGACTCGGCACCGCGATGCGCAGCGCCTGCGGCGCGATCACGTAGCGCAGCGTCTGACGCCGCGACAGCCCGAGGCTGTAGGAGGCGAGCCACTGGCCCTGGTGGATGCCCAGAATCGCGCCGCGCATGCTCTCGGACAGATACGCGGCGACGTTCGCCGACAGCGCGATCACGCCGGCCGGCGTCGGATCGAGCGAAATGCCGAAGCTCGGCAGACCGTAATAAATCACGAAGATCTGCACGAGCAGCGGCGTGCCGCGCATCACGCTCACATAGACGCGCGCGATCCAGTTCAGCGGACGGCTGTGGCTGATGCCCATCAGCGCGAGCATGGCGCCGCCGATCAGGCCGAAGATCATCGACAGGATCGCGAACTTGATCGTCAGCAGCGCGCCTTGTGCGAGCACCGGCAGCGATTGGAGCAGCAGGGATGTGATGGACATGGGCATTGTTCTTATTGACGCACAAAGCGCACATCATAAACTTTGGCGCGCGTTCAGGCGCGGGCCGCGCGATGCGGCTCGGGGTATACGCGGCGCGCGGTTCGGCTCCCGCGGCTCTCGCAACTCGCGTGGGCCGCAAAAGCGCGAAGGGCGGCATCGTGATCGATGCCGCCCTTCGTTCGACTCCACGCGTGTTACTTGATCGGCTTGCTGACGTCGATGCCGAACCACTTGTCCGAGATCTTCGTGAAGGTGCCGTCCGCTTCGAGCTGGGTCATTGCGTCGTCGATCGCCTGCGCGAACTTCGGGTTGCCCTTTCTGAACGGAATGCCCGACGGGTTGCCCGGGCCGACGTTCGCGCCGGTGCGCAGCGGCAGGTTCGAGTTCTTCAGCAGGTACGCGAGCATCAGACGGTCGTTCAACGCCGCGTCGAGCCGGCCGGCGGCCAGATCACGCAGGTATTCGGGTGCGCCCGGGTAGGTCTTCACGTCGATGCCCGGCACTGCCTTCGCCATGTCCATGTAGTTCGTGCCGAGACCGACGCCGAGCTTCTTGCCCTTCAGGTCTTCGAGCGAGGTGAACTGGCGCGTGTCGTTCTTGCGCTGGATCAGTTGCGCCGCCGAGTACGTGTACGCCGGGGAGAAGTCGAGCGTCTGCTTGCGCGCGTCGGTGATGCCGACCTGGTTGACGATCACATCGAACTTGCCCGCCTGCAGACCGGCGATGATGCCGCTCCACTCGGTCGTGACGAACTCGGGCTTCACGCCGAGCCTGGCCGCGACCGCCTTGGCGATGTCGACGTCATAGCCGACCAGCTCGCCCGACGGCGCTTTCGAGTTGAACGGCGGGAAGGTGCCTTCGAGACCGATGCGCAGCGTGCCGCGCTGCTTGACCTGGTCGAGCAGGTCTTCCGCGTGCGCGGTAACGGCGCTCAGCGACGCGCCGATCAGCGCGGTGGCGAGGAGTTTCTTCAATAGGCCGAATTTCATCGTGTTCCTTGTACGTCTGATGTTTTGACGGTCGAGAGCATAGCAAACGAGCCTATCGCAACCTAAATACCGTTTGTTTATGTCTATATGCGGCGGCGCGGATGCCTAGCGCAACGCCTGCGCGCATTCGGCGACGAGCGCCGGACCGCGGTAGATGAAACCAGTATAAAGCTGCACCAGCGACGCGCCGGCCGCGAGCTTCGCGCGCGCATCGTCGCCCGAGAAAATGCCGCCGACGCCGATGATCGGCACCGCCTCGCCGACTTCGGCGCGCAGCTTGCGGATCACCTCGTTCGACGCGTCGAACACCGGCTTGCCCGACAGGCCGCCGGCTTCGTCAGCATGCCGCATGCCGGCGACGGCGGTGCGCGAGAGCGTAGTGTTGGTCGCGATGACGCCTTCGAATTTGTGGCGCAGCAAGGTGTCGGCGATCGACTTGACCTGCTCGTCGCCGAGGTCGGGCGCGATCTTCAGTGCGAGCGGCACGAGCTTGCCGTGCATGTCGGCGAGTCTTTGCTGCTTGTCTTTCAGCGCGGCGAGCAGCGCGTCGAGTTCGTCGGCGCCCTGCAGCTGGCGCAGGTTCTTCGTATTCGGCGACGAAATGTTGACCGTCACGTAGCTCGCGAACGGGTACACGCGCTCGAGGCAGTACAGATAGTCTTCAGCGGCGCGCTCGATCGGCGTGTCGGCGTTCTTGCCGATATTAAGACCGAGGATGCCGCGATAGCGCGCGGCCTGGACGTTCTTCACGAACTGGTCGACGCCGGCGTTGTTAAAGCCCATCCGGTTGATCACCGCGTTCGCCTGCGGCAGCCGGAACATGCGCGGACGCGGATTGCCCGGCTGCGCGCGCGGTGTCACGGTGCCCACTTCGATGAAGCCGAAGCCGAGCGCCGCCAGACCGTCGATGCACGCGCCGTCTTTGTCGAGGCCCGCCGCGAGTCCGACCGGGTTTCGGAACGTCAGGCCCATCAGGGTGCGCGGCGAATCCGGCACGCGCGACGCGAGCGCGCCGGCGAGGCCGGTGCGACCGGCGGCGCCGAGCATGCGCAAAGTCAGATGGTGAGCGTCTTCCGCGTCCATGCGAAAGAGTTGGGCGCGAACGAGCGGATAAAGGGAGCTGAGCACGGGATGAAGCCGGACGGCCGGAAAATGGGAACCCGCTATTTTACCGGCTTTGGGCTTTGATGAGACTGGTGGGGGCGTTGCCGGCGACGCAGGACCCGGCAACGACTCGACGGACGGCGCCTCGACTACGGCCTGAGCGGCCCGCGTCGTCCATGCATCGCGAAATCGACCGGCGGCAGGTCGATGCTGGCCGGATCGAGCACGCGCCACGCGCCGTCGATCAAGCCTTCGAGCGGCCGGAAATTCGCCTTGTACGCCATTTTCGGGCTTTCGCGAATCCAGTAGCCGAGATACACGTAGGGCAGGTTCAGGCTGCGCGCCTGCTCGATCTGCCAGAAGATGTTGTAGGTGCCGAAGCTCGCGTGCGGCAGGCTCGGCTCGAAGAACGTGTACACCGACGACAACCCGTCGCCGAGGATATCGATCATGCTGATCATGCGCAGCGCGCCCCGCGCGTCAGGTCGCCCATCGGGCTGCAGCGGCGGTGGCTCACGAAACTCGACGAGCCGCGAGTTGATCCGGCTTTGCAGCAGGAACTGCTCGTACTGGTCGCGGCTGTCGCGATCCATGCCGCCGCCCGCGTGGCGCGCCGACTGGTAGCGCATATACAGCGCGTAATGCTCCTCGTCGTAGTGCAGCGGCGCGACGGTCGCGATCAGGTCGCCGTGCTTTCTCCATACACGCCGCTGCGTGCGGTTCGGCTGAAAACGCTCGACCGGCACGCGCACCGGCACGCACGCGCGGCAGCCGTCGCAATACGGGCGATACGTGAACACGCCCGAGCGCCGGAAGCCCGCCTTGACGAGGTCGGTGTAGACGTCCGAATTGATCAGGTGACTGGGTGTGGCGACCTGCGAGCGCGCGATGCGGCCGTCCAGGTAACTGCAGGGATAGGGCGCCGTTGCATAAAATTGCAGCGCGGAAAGCGGAGAAAGAGGCAGCTCGTTGGGATGAGTCACGTTGGCAGCTCTCGAAGCGTCTCTGGTAATGCAAACCCGGCACGCCCGGCGGTTGATGCCGCTATTCGATGGGCGGCGGACCGGATTCGGCCTGATTTTTCCTACGCCGCCCGCGCGAGGATGTCGAGCAGGGCGGTCTTGTCGAAGCGCCACGGGATAGCCGGCGCGCCGACAGACGCGCGAACATGCGCGACAAACGCCTTGCGCGCTATCTCGCGGCCGCCGAGCGACGCCAGATGCGACGTGTTCTGCTGGCAGTCTATCATTTCTATTTCGTGACGTCGCAAGTGGCCGACCAGCGCGGCCAGCGCCATTTTCGAGCCGTCGGTGACGTCGGTGTACATCGATTCGCCGAAGAACATCCGCCCGAGCGACACGCCATACAATCCCGCTACACGCTTGCCCTCGAGCCAGGTTTCGATGCTGTGCGCGTCGCCCAGGCGGTGCAGCGACGAATAGGCTTCGACGACGTCGGCGGTGATCCACGTGCCGCGCTGACCGTGGCGCGGCGCCTGCGCGCAGGCGCGCATCACGGCGGCGAAATCGTGATCGACGCGGATTTCCCACGCGTCGTCGCGCAACACGCGCTTGAGCGTCTTGCGCAGCGATGGCGACACCTTGAACTCGGCGGGGCGCAGGATCATGCGCGGATCGGGGCTCCACCACAACACCGGCTGGCCGTCCGAATACCATGGGAAGATGCCGCGCCGATACGCGTCGATGAGGCGCGACGGCAGCAGATCGCCGCTTGCCGCCAGCAGACCGGGCGCGCCGCTCGCGGCGCCGAGCGCGCGCTCGACGGGCGGAAACGGGTCGTCAGCTCCGAGCCAGGGAACCATGCGCGCCGCTCAGCCTTCGCGCAGGGAGCGGAAGATGTCGCCGGTATGCAGGCCGAAACTGCCGGCCGCGCGGTCGGCGAAAAAAAAGCGCAGCGTCTGGCCGACGGTCGGAAACGCGATCTCATCCCACGGAATCTCGTGCTCCTCGAACAGCTTCACTTCGAGGCTTTCCTCGCCGGCGACGACGTCGAGATCGAGCAGCCGCGCCATGTAGAACAGATGTACCTGATGCACGTGCGGCACATTCAGCAGCGAAAACAGGTTCTGCACCTCGACGCGGGCGCCGGCTTCCTCGAGCGTTTCGCGCGAGGCGGCTTCGGCCGTCGTTTCTCCCATTTCCATGAAGCCGGCGGGCAGTGTCCAGTAACCGTAGCGCGGCTCGATCGCGCGACGGCACAGCAGCACCTTGTCGTCCCACACGGGAACGGTGCCGACCACGTTACGCGGATTCTGATAATGCACGGTGCCGCAACTGCCGCATACGAAGCGCTCGCGATTGTCGCCCGGCGGAATGCTCAGACTGACGCCGTGGCCGCAGACAGAACAGAATTTCATTGGAAAGGGGACGAGAAAGGGTGATAGGAGTTTATCACCGGGGCGAGGGATTACTGAGGCGCCGACAGGGGCTGCGCGAGACGACGTCCAAGGCGGCGAGCGCCGTCGTGTCCGACATTGATTGACAGTCGATTTTTGGATGCGCTGATGGCATCGGTCCTGATGGTTGAGATGGAGGCCACCGCGTCCACCGCAGTCATCTTTTCTCTCTTGTACATTGCCCCGTAGCTTGGCGCGTCATTCAGTTGACGCGTTTTTTTCGCCTGAGGGAGGGGCGGTCAAGGGGATCACCAGACCAAGGCCACAAAAACAAAAAAGGGTTACACGCCGATGCGTTGTAACCCTTCAATGATTTCGGTTGGTTGCGGGGGTAGGATTTGAACCTACGACCTTCGGGTTATGAGCCCGACGAGCTGCCAGACTGCTCCACCCCGCGTCCGTCGAAGAAAAGATTATAGACCAGCCATACGGTCAGCGCAATAGCCATGTAAGAATTGGCTTCATTGCGCTTCGCTCTGCCCGCGCGACGTCGCCTATCGGAAAGGCTCTGGAAAGCCGTGCGCGGATGCTGCGCTAGAATTCAGATTCTCCACGCGGCTCGCCGGATCTTCACGACGGCGGCCCCTTTGACTCTGATGCCCCGACCCGTTCTGAACCCCATGGATATCGCTCACGACCTGCAGGTCATCGCCATTCAGGAAAAAACCCTCGTGTTTCCCCGCTTCGATGCCGACCGCGCGTGGCAAGTCGGCGCGTATCTGCACGAAGTCGCGAAAGCGCGCGGCATTGCCGCTGCAATCGACGTGCGAACGTTCGGCCAGCCGCTATTCTTCAGCCTGCTCGACGGCGCGACGCCCGACAACGTCGACTGGGCGCGTCGCAAGGGCAACACCGTCGCGCAATTTCGCCGTAGCTCGTACGCGATCGGTCTGAAAATGCAGCTCGCGGGCGCGACGCTCGCCGACAAGCACGGACTGCCGGCCACCGAGTACGCGTCGCACGGCGGCGCGTTTCCGCTGGCGGTGGAAGGGGCGGGCGTGATCGGTTCGATCACGGTGTCCGGTCTGCCGCAGCGCGCCGATCATGAACTCGTGGTCGAAGCGCTGTGCGCGCATCTCGGTCACGACTACGGCAAGCTCGCGCTCGCGAAAAACTGACGCGATGCGCGTACCCCCGTATGCGCTGCTCGCGATCGCGATCGTCGCCGAAGTGATCGCGACTTCCGCGATGCGGGCCTCGGACGGCTTTTCACGGCTGCTGCCGTCGATGGTCGTCGTGCTCGGCTACGGCATCGCGTTCTATTGCCTGTCGTTGACGCTCCGAAGCATTCCAGTCGGCATCGTCTACGCGATCTGGTCCGGCGCGGGCATCGTGCTGATCACGCTGGTCGCGCTAGTGCTGTACCGGCAGGTACCCGACGTACCGGCGATCATCGGGCTGGGATTGATCGTCGCTGGCGTCGCGGTGTTGAATCTCTTCTCGAAGATGCAGGCGCATTGAGCGCCCGCGCCAGCCGCCGCGATTGCCGCCAGGCACGTAAATCGGCTTACTTGCAGCGCACGATCATCGAGCGGCCCTTCACGTTCGCCGACGCCACGTTCGTGACGCTGCCGCCGGCAATGCCGCCTTCGTCGTTATCCTTCGACACGATGTCGTAGCCGGTCGCGCCGCAGGCCTTACCCGCTTGCACGTAGCACGAGGCCCAACTCGAGCCGGCGTCGGCGCCGCTGCAGTTGACCGCGAAGCCGGTCTGGCCGTTGGGCAGATTGATCAGCGTGGTCGTGTTCGACGACGCGCAGCCGCCCAGTCCCGCGGCGAGCAGCAGCGCGGCGGGCAAGGCGGCCGACAGCGACGCGCGACGCACGAGGGCAAGCGCGGCGCTGGATCGGAGGCGGTGGAATCGGCCGGCGCGTCGCGGTTGCGTCGTGAATTGCATCGTGTTGTGTCCTTTCATTCAGATAGAGGGGGCTGCCGGGTCGGGTCGGCCGCTGTGGAGCGCGAGGGCGCGCGTCACGGCTCAGGTCATTTCGACCGTGATGCCCGCTGCGTTGAGGAGCCGCCGGGCTTCCGCGCCTTCTTCAGTGGCTGCGTCTTCCCAGATGCCGATCGCTTTCGGGATGTCGATGCCGTGACTTTCGGCGTACTCGAACCAGCGGTTCGCCGCATCCGGCTCGGGCAGTTCATGATCCTGCAGAAAATATTTTCCCATATTGCGCTCGCTGGCCTCGAAATGGCGTCGTAACAGGTACCGTGCGACAGCATGGAGCATGCCGGTATGGACCGTTCGACCAGCGCGCGCGGCTGAAGTGCGGCGCGGCTCTTTGGCGCGGCTCTTTTGGCGCGGCGCGGGGGGCGGCGTCTCGCGAGCAGAACTTATCGCGCTGCAACGCGCCTTATCGTTATGGGACGGGCCGCCCGCACACACCCAGTGCAGCGGCGCGCCGCATGCTGAAGCATCAGGGCGGCGCCGTTGCGACTGGCGCCAGCTCTGCAACCGCAACAGGAGGACGAAGATGGCTGAACGGGTCAGTGGCCCTTATCGCGGCTATTACATCAGCGCCGCCGCGCGCCTCGTGCCAGGGGGCAGCACGTCGGGCACGTCGGGCGACGCGCACACCAAAGCGGACGGTACTTACGTCGGCACGGTCAGCCTCGCCGAGCTCGGCCCGGACGATCCGCACCGGATGGAAACGCTGCTCGAGCTCGGCGACCGGCAACGCTTCGACAGTGAAGAAGAGGCGCTCGCGTTCGTCGAACGGGCGGCCCGCGAGTATGTCGACCGATTGCTGGATGGGCCGTGAGCGTGTCGGCGATTTCCGTGCAAAGGGCTCGCCAAGGCAGCGCGCGATGCCCTGAATCAGGCGCCCGCGCGCGCTGGACCGTGATCCGGCGGCGCGAGTACCATAGCGGGACTTGCGAGGATCGGCGGCGCGCAGGGCCTTCCGCGCGAGCTACATTCCCGCCGCCAACTTCTGACGAGGCGACCATGAAGATCCGTTTTCCCGAAGACGCGCCTGCTTACCGCGACTCCAACCTGACCGTCGTGTTTTCCGCGCTGGTGGACGGTGAGCCGGTGCCGTGCGCGATCTCGGTGGAAGCGCTCGAGGATCATTTCGGCGCTTACAGCGAGAACCTCGACGGCTGGCTGCGCGCGTTCGATGCGGGCCGGCCGCGCATCGAGGCCGTTGCGCGTGAGCATCTGCAGATCAGTAACGGCACACCCGTGCTGCTCAAGAGTGGCCACTTTCCGCCGGGGCAGATGGCAGGCTAAGCGGACCTGCCGACGGACCGTCGGCGCCAGAGGCCGGGTGCAGGTCCATCTCTGCGGTTTTCACTTCACCTACGCATCGCCAACGCCTTGCCGCTAATTCATGTCGCGTGCCGGCACTACCTCGCGCGCCGCTTCGAAGCACCGCCTGATCCCTTCCTGATACGACGTCTTCCTGAGCGGCCCGATCAACGTCGCCAGCGCCGAATCATCGAGCACGACCGGCTCGGTCATCAGATAGTTCATCTCGACCAACTCGCGCATCAGCGGATTGAATAGCCCGAGCACGCGCAGCATGCCCTTGCCGGCCACCATCAGCTTCGGCCTGGAGCCCGCGAGCGCGTAGGCCTCGCGCGCCACCTCGCGCTGCGTGATCGTGCCGGCGCCCGCGAGATGCCACCAGCGGCCGTAGGCTTCGGGCGTGCGCGTGAGTCGTTCGACCACGGGACCGATATCCGGCAGATAGATGAATTCGTGCGGTACGTCGACGGGACCGAGCACCTGCGCGCGCTTGCCGGTAGCGGCGCCAACGAAGACACCGTGCAACAGGCTGCGCTCGACCCCCGGTCCATAGAAATCGGGCAGTCGCAATACCAGCGTTTCGAGACCTTTCTGGCCATGCGCGGCCAGCACGAGCTTTTCCTGTTCAAGCCGCATGCGGCCCTTGAACGTGTGCGGCTCGCGCGGATGATCTTCGCGGACCGGGTTGCCGCGCGCGCGGCCATACGGATACACGGTGCCGATCAGAATGAAGCGCTCGACACCGGCGGCCGTCACGCCAGCCAGCGTTTTCTCCATCAACGGCGGGTGCTGCGCGAACTGGTCGTAGGGCACGCCGACGAGGTAGATCACGGTCTGCAGACCGGCGGCCGCGGCGCGGATCGAGGCGGGGTCGTCGGGGTTCCAGGTGACAATCTCCGCGTGCGGGTCGTCACCGAAAGTCCGTTGCAATACCTCGCGCGAGCGGCCGACCACCCGGTAATCGCGGCCCGCCGCGCCAAGCGCCGTCGCGATGCTTTGACCCGCAGCGCCCGCTGCACCGAATAAACCGACCTTTCCCGTGGCTTGCATGACGATTCCCTCAGATGGCGGCGCGACATCGTCGCGCGCTCGTGGCTGCTCGATTTGACAGATGAAAATTTACTGAACATTGTTCAGTAAACGATGTTCAGTTTAAATTGACTTTTCAGTTTGTCAATCTGAAAATTGCGAGTCATGGGAATCGCCGAACGAAAAAACCGCCAGAAGCAGGCACTGCGCGAACGCATCCTCGATGCCGCGCGGCGCATCGTCGTGGGCGAGGGCTTTGCCGCGCTGTCGATGCGCAAGATCGCTGACGCGATCGAATATTCGCCCGCCACGTTGTATCTGCATTTCGCGAGTCGCGACGACATCGCGCGGGCCTTGTGCGCCGAAGGCTACGCGCAGTTGCTCGCGACCTTCGTGCCGCTCGTGCAGATCGCGGATCCCGCCGAACGGCTGAAGGCGCTCGGGCGCGCGTACGTCGCGTTTGGCGTCGAGCATCCTGAAACGTACCGGCTGATTTTCATGGAGGACCCGAGCTATACCGGCGCGGCGCTCGGTGGCGGGGTGGGCACTGGCAAACACGACGGCAACACGGGCGACACAAGCGCGAACACCGGGACCGGTGGTTCGACCGCCTCCCTGGGCAACGCCGCCGGCGGCGTTGCCGACGACGATCCCGGCGACGCCGCGCTGCACATCATGATCGACGCGCTCGACGAATTGCGAGCAGCGGGGCATCTGTCGGCGTCGGTCGCATCGATGGAGCCGGCCATCTGGGCCGAGGCGTTGTGGGCGAGTCTGCATGGCATCGTCGCGCTGAATCTCACGTGCCCGGTGTTTCCGAGCGTGCCGCTCGAGACGCTCGTCGGCGTGACGCTCGACGCATGGCTCGGTGTGCCGCAGGCCGTGGCGGCGGGCGCATCGAACAGCGCCGCAGTCCGCGGCAAAAAAACCGTCGCGCGGCGCCACGCCAAGTCGGCCGGCTCCACGGACCCGGCCCCCGAGGTCCCCACCAAACGCAAAGCGGCAGGCCCGTGATAACGTTCGGTTCCACCTCATGCCGCGCCGCCGCGCCCAGTTCTCCATGTCCACGTCCGCCTTGCCCGCCACTAGCGACGAAATCGCGACCCACGTAGCCAACCGCATCGGTCTCATCGAACTGGAGCGGCCGAAAGCGCTGAATGCGCTGTCGACCGGCATGATCCGCGCGATCCACGCGGCGCTCGACCAGTGGCGCGAGGACCCCGAGGTGCTGGCCGTCGTCGTGCGCAGCCGGCACGAGCGCGCGTTCTGCGCGGGCGGCGACATCCGCTTCATGTATGAAGCGGCGCAAACCGGCGACCAGGAGGCGCGCGATACGTTCTTCAGCGAGGAATACCGGCTCAATCACGCGATCTTCGTGTATCCGAAGCCGTATATCGCGTTGATGAACGGCATCGTGATGGGCGGCGGCGTGGGCATTTCGCAGGGCGCACATCGCACCGGCGGCCTGCGCGTCGTCACGCCATCGACGAAGATGGCGATGCCCGAAACCCGTATCGGCCTCTTTCCGGATGTCGGCGCGAGCTGGTTTCTCGCGCGCACGCCCGGCGCGATCGGCCGCTATCTGGCGGTGACCGGCGCGACGATCGGCGCGGCCGACGCGCTGTACGCGGGCCTCGCCGATGCCTACATCGACGACGCGGCGTTGCCCGCGCTCGTCGATACGTTGAGCCGCGAACCGTTCGAGCGCGGTGCTGATGTGTTTGCGTGCGTCGAGCGCGAGACGCTCGCGTATCAGGTCGCGCCGCGGCCCGAGGAGAGCGCGCTCGCGAAGGCGCGGACGTTGATCGACCGGCATTTCGCGCTACCCGACGTCGCGCGGATACTCAAGTCGCTCGAACAGGAACGCGAGCGCGGTGGCGACGCGGCGGAGTGGGCCGAGCAGACGATCGCGGTGCTGCGCGAGCGCTCGCCGCTGTCGATGGCGGTCTCGCTCGAAGTGGTCACGCGCGCGGAAGGGTCGATGGCCGACGTGCTGCGCACTGATCTCGATCTGACGCGCTCGAGCTTTCTGCGCGGCGATACGGTGGAAGGCATTCGCGCACGCATCATCGATAAGGACAACGCGCCGCGCTGGCGTTTCGCGCGCATCGAGGACGTCAACCGGGCCGATGTGGAGCAGATGTTCGACAGCCCGTGGCCGGCGAACGAGCACCCGTTGGGCGCTCTGCGCGGCTGAACGCGCGGCCTCGCGAACCCGCCCGCGCGAATCTACGCGTTGCGCGAATTCATGTTCGCCGCGCTTATTCCTCTGCCTCGCTCGCCATGAACGCGCGCATGAACACGAGCGCACCCCAGCCCCACATCGCGTTCGCCGTGAAGCCCACCGCGAGGCGCGGCAGCATGTTGCCGCTCGGCCAGATGCCGCGCAGCGGATCGACGACGAACACGCTCGCCGCCGTCAGCACGATGCCGCCGAACACGAACGCGGGTACCCACGGCGCGCGCCGATGCGGCGCGACGCGCAGCAGCCAGGCCATCAGCACGGCCCAGCACGCGCTCCAGATTGCGTTCGCGATGAACTCAGGCAGGCCGAGCGGCAAAAACGGCGCGGTCGAAAAACCGCTGGGGTCGATCATGCCGGCAGCGTGCATCAGCGCCAGCGTCGATTCGCGAAAGAACAAAGAAGCCAGAAAACCGGCGACGAACGGCAGAATAATTTTTTGCATGCATTGCACCGGCAACGTACAGGCAACTCGCAAGACCTGTACCGGGTGATTGGAAACGAGCGCCATTATATCGACCGGGGTTGGGCGGCCGGGGCCGCGTGTATAAAGCGCAACAACCGTATGCGGTAGAACCGGGCTAATCACGAAAGCGGAAATCCTAAGCTCAATAAAATCGTTCAAAAGCCGCGGACCGCTCCATAGACTGTTTCCTCATGCAGACGGCTCGGGTGTCGCCGTCATCCGATAAATCGAGCGCATCACGCGCACGTTGGTCGAGGAAAGCCGTCGCAATGTCGAGCCTCACACCGAATCTCCGTTGTCGCAGGGCTCACGCGCGGTCGTGTTCGCGGTGTCGTCCGCCAGGCGCATAGCCTTCATCGATTTGACGCAGTTGCCGATGGCCTGAGTCCATCGTCCGTTTCTCAATCCTTCAACGCGTCGCAGCGCCTTGCCGGTTGCCGGCTCGATGCGCGCGGCCGGCGCTCGCGCTCACCGTTTTCATTACGTCAGGGACAGACAGGAGTAACAACATGAATGTGTTCTGGTTCATTCCGACTCACGGCGACAGCCGCTATCTCGGTACGTCCCAAGGCGCACGCGCAGCCGACTACGACTACTTCCGGCAGATCGCCGTCGCCGCCGACACGCTCGGCTACGAGGGCGTGCTGCTGCCGACCGGCCGCTCGTGCGAGGACGCCTGGGTCGTCGCGTCGAGCCTGATTGCCGCGACGCAGCGGCTGAAGTTCCTCGTCGCGATTCGCCCGGTGCTGTCGTCGCCGGGACTCGCCGCGCGTATGGCGGCGACGTTCGACCGGCTGTCGAACGGGCGTCTGTTGATCAACGTGGTGACGGGCGGCGACGCGGCCGAACTGGCCGGCGACGGCGTGTTCGTCGATCACGACACGCGCTACGAAATCACCGACGAATTCCTGCATATCTGGCGCAAGCTGCTCGCCGCGTCGCACAGCAACGAAGCGATCGATTTCGACGGCAAGCATTTGCGGTCGAAGGGCGGCAAGGCGCTATATCCGCCGGTGCAAAACCCGCATCCGCCGCTGTGGTTCGGCGGCTCGTCGGCGGCCGCGCACGATATCGCGGCCGAGCACATCGACACCTATCTGACGTGGGGCGAGCCGCCCGAAGCGGTCGCGAAGAAGATCGCCGACATTCGCGCACGCGCCGCGGCGCGCGGCCGGCAGATCCGCTTCGGCATCCGTCTGCACGTGATCGTGCGCGAGACCGAGGAGGAAGCGTGGGCCGCCGCCGACAAGCTGATCAGCAAGCTCGACGACGACACGGTCGCGCGTGCGCAGGCGTCGTTCGCGAAGATGGATTCGGAAGGGCAGCGCCGTATGGCCGCGCTGCACGGCGGCAAGCGCGGCGGGCGCGAGCAGCTCGAGGTCTATCCGAACCTGTGGGCGGGCGTGGGGCTCGTGCGCGGCGGCGCGGGCACCGCGCTGGTCGGCAATCCGGAGCAGGTGGCCGCGCGTATGAAGGAGTACGCGGCGCTCGGCATCGAGACGTTCATCCTGTCGGGCTATCCGCATCTCGAGGAATCCTACCGTTTTGCCGAACTCGTGTTTCCGCTGCTGCCGCAACGCTTCAGCAAGGTTGCCAACGGGCCGTTGTCGGGGCCGTTCGGCGAAATCGTCTGCACCAGCTATCTGCCGAAGGCGGCGAGCGCGAGTTGAGCGCGCCCATAGCATGGGTCGCGCGGCTTGCGCGACACGCGCGCGACGATCGACAGGCAAGGAGAAAAGCCAACATGAGTGACACCACTTTGAGCGCGGGAACGGCGGCAACCCCGCAGCCCGCGTCCACGGCGCGCGCTGCCGCGCTGCGCCGTTTCGGCGCGCACCTGCTGCCGTGGCTCGCGCCGATCGCGATCCTGCTCGCGTGGGAAATCGCCGCGCGCAGCGGCGCGCTGTCGACGCGCGTGCTGCCCGAGCCGCTCGCGGTCGTGAAGGCCGCATGGTCGCTGATCCAGTCCGGCGAAATGTGGGCCGACGTGAAGGTCAGCACCTGGCGCGCGGTGTCGGGCTTCGCGATCGGCGGCGGCATCGGTTTCGTGCTCGGACTGGCGACGGGTCTCTTCAAACCCGCGGAAATCGTGCTCGATTCGACCGTACAGATGATCCGCAACATTCCCGCGCTCGCGATGATTCCGCTCGTGATCCTGTGGTTCGGCATCGAGGAACAAGCGAAGGTATTCCTCGTCGCGCTCGGCGTGTTCTTCCCGGTCTATGTGAACACGTTTCACGGCATCCGTTCGGTCGACGCGAACCTGACCGAGATGGCGCGCAGCTATGGCGTCAAAGGTTTCGCACTGTACCGCCACGTGATTCTGCCGGGTGCGCTGCCGTCGATTCTGGTCGGCGTGCGTTTCGCGTTCGGTCTGATGTGGGTCACGCTGATCGTCGCCGAGACCATTTCCGCGCAATCGGGCATCGGCTACATGACGATGAACGCGCGCGAATTCCTGCAAACCGATGTGGTGGTGGTCGGCATTCTGCTGTACGCGGCGCTCGGCAAACTCGCGGACATGCTCGCGAAGAGCCTCGAGCGCGTGTCGCTGCGCTGGCATCCGGCCTATCAGCGAGGAGCAAAAGCATGAGCGCAACGACGCTATCGACGACGTTCGGCGGTATCGCGGGCAGCGATCTCGAGACCGAACTCGCGCAGCCGCGGCTCGCGGATCACGACGCGAACGAGGCTGCGCTGGTTGAGCGGGACGGGGCGGCCGGGACTCATCACGGCTCGCAAGCCGGCTTGCAACCCGCCACCGCGCTGGCCCGCAGCGACGCGCGCCCCGCGAGCGACTACGCGGTGCAATTGCGCGGCGTCGGCAAGCGCTATGGCGAGCGCGAGGTGCTGTCGGGCTTCGATCTGTCAATCGAGCGGGGCAGCTTCGTCGCGATCGTCGGCCGCAGCGGTTGCGGCAAGTCGACCTTGTTGCGGCTCGTCGCGGGTCTCGAGGAAGCCAGTTCGGGTGTGCTCGAAAAGCGCGCTGGGAACGGCGGTCCGCTCGACACCCGCATCATGTTTCAGGATGCGCGTCTGCTGCCGTGGAAAAGCGTGCTGCAAAACGTGATGCTCGGCCTCGGCCGCGGCGCGCGCGACGATGCGCGCGCGGTGCTCGCCGAAGTCGGCCTGCTCGAACGCGCGAACGACTGGCCCGCGCAACTATCGGGCGGTCAGCGGCAGCGCGTCGCGCTCGCGCGGGCGCTCGTGCATCGTCCGCAATTGCTGCTGCTCGACGAGCCGCTCGGCGCGCTCGATGCGTTGACGCGCATCGAAATGCACGCGCTGATCGAAAGGCTGTGGCGCGAGCATCGCTTCACCGCGCTGCTCGTCACGCACGACGTGCACGAAGCCGTCGCGCTCGGCGAGCGGATTCTGCTGATCGAGGAAGGCCGCATCGCGCTCGATCAGCCGGTCGCGCTCGCACGTCCGCGCGCGCGGGCGTCGGCGGGCTTCGCCGCACTCGAAGACCACGTGCTGCAACGCGTGCTGAACAACGCGCCGAACGACGACACGCTGGCGCATTGCGCGTATCAGCCCTATGACCCGTACGGCTTGCCCGAACCCGGCCGTCTCACGCGGCCGACCGAGGTGCGCTGGGCCGTCTGAGTTTTCCTGGCAAATCGATCCGATTCCGTTATCAACTGCTTCTGTGGAGTGATCTGAAATGAGCATTTCCGCCATCAACGTGCGCAATCAGTTCAAAGGCAAGGTCAAGGAAATCATCCGCGGCTCGGTGGTGTCCGAGGTCGACGTAGAGACGCCGTTCGGCATCGTCACGTCGGTGATCACGACGCGCTCGGTCGACGAACTCGAACTGAAAGTCGGCTCGGAGGTGGTCGCGCTCGTGAAGTCGACCGAGGTGTCGATCGCGCGGCTTTGATGACGCTCCGCCAATGCGAGCGGCGTGCGCAGCGGCTATTTCGCGTTTGCGCCGCTTGCGGGCGGCTCGTGCGACATGTGGTCGTTGGTTGGCTTCGCCGGCCGCTTGATCGGCATGTTGTCCGGGTTGCTCGAACTGCCGGCGCCCGATGCCGCCTCGGGCGGTTTGGCCATCGGCGCATGGCTGTCCGGCGGCGCGCTGGGCGCCGTCTGCGCGACGGCGCTCGCGCCGCTCGCAAAGAGCGCTGCCAGCGCGGCGGCGGTGGCCGTCAACGTGGCCCAATTGCCTCGCTTCATGTCGTTCTCCTTCGATGTCGCGTGCCGTCTGCAGACACGCGGCTGTGTGCACAATTAGCTAGTAGCAGGCCGCGTTCCGGGGCCGCTGGTGGCGCGTTGAGGCGTGCTCCTAACGGTCATGCCGGTTTCAGACGCCAATTGCCAGGCTCGACGCTCCGGGGAGCAGGCTCGTCAGGCGCGCACACCTGCATCCGCCGATGAAACTTGCTACGATGAATTGAGCATTCCGACGGAGACGGCCATGTCGAAGTCCTTGAGTCCTGAAGCGGTCGAAGCGTTGCGGCGTCTGAACGACGTCGGCGTCGGACAGACGGCGCCCGAAGTCGCGCAGTCCGTTGCGGCGGAGTTGCTGGCATCCGACCTGGTTGCCGAAGCGGGCAGTGGTGGGGTCGAAATCAACTGCAACGGCCGGCAGTATCTTTCCGGCGATTGCAACTGATCCGCTGATCGGCGGCCGGCCGCACGGCCGGTGCGGAGAGCGAGGCGGCGCGTCGCGGGTGAGTCGCGAGCAGGTGATTGGCCAGCGCGACGCCAGCGGGACGCGCGCGTCCGCCTACCCGCGATCAGCGAAACCACGGAGACGAGCATGGAGCCGAAGGGCGTCGACATGGGCGACTATCAGGCGCGCTATGGCGACTACGACATCGAGGTGGCGGTGGAACAGGTACTGACCGGCGTCAAGGCGCATTTCCGGGTGCTGCGCGACGATTCGACGGTGGTCGACTGGCAGCTCGTGCATATCGATAGCTTGTGGTCCACCGAGCATGCGGCCGCCGAGGCGGCTTTTCGCGCGGCGCGCGAATTGATCGATGCGGGGCTGGCGAGTTAGACGCGGATAGCCGCGTCGCGACGGAAGGGGACGTCGTGTTCGGATGAGGCAAGGAAGCCGCAGGCGCACGAGACAACGGTTGCAAACCGAAGGCTACCCGGGCAACGTACCGGGTACCACGGCTGCCGTAAATGCAACTGGGCGCCGGCATCGATACTGCAGGCGCGGCGCCCAGTTTGATCGCTGCCTTCAGAGGCAGCGGACCTGACGGTACTGCTGGCGGCTTAGTGGCCGAAGAACACCGATTGCGGACCCGACGTGGGTTCGCTGCGCGTGCCCGATTGCGTCGACACGCTATTCACGCCGCCGTATGCATTCGATTGCGCGTTGGCGCGTTCGGCAGCGACGGTCTGCGCGTTCTGGCCTTGTTGCGAAGCCGGCGCGCCAACCGACGGACGGTAGTACGGTGCCGGACCATATCCGCTGGCGAAAGCGGGAGCGGCGATAGAGGCGGAAGCGGCAACCAGCAGGGCGGCGATAAACTTGGTCTTCATGGTAGGACTCCGATAACGTTTCGACTGCATTTCAGGAAGATGTTGCAGGAGCCAGTGAACCAGGTGTCTGCAACGTCGATGGAAGCGAGTGTATACCCCTACTATTGAGAATTTGTGCCGATAATCTGAAATTACTCTTCCCGATGAAGAAACAATCGTTCAGACGTACGCGCCGCAAGGCGGACCGGTGAACCGGCCCTATTGGCCAAGCGGTTTTTGAGAGGCGGGAGAAGGCGGGAAGGGGTGATTGCGGGGCGGAAAACCGCACAGACATCGTGGAAAACGCAGAAGGCCGTCAGCAAAACAAAAACGGCGTTGTGATTGCTCACAACGCCGTTTGCTTGAATTCTGTGGGGTGGCTGATGGGACTCGAACCCACGACGACAGGAATCACAATCCAGCCGTCAAAACGCCTCGCAGCCGCGTCAGACAAGGATCTCACAAACTAAATTCGGAACAGACGCGCCCTTTCACGCACGGTGGCATGCGGGTTCGCGGTGAGTCGTTCCGAAAATTCGGACCGTGCATTGCGCTTCTGGGACTGTATGTGCATACAGTTGTGGTGGTGGCCCGCTCGTTGTGAATTGCAACGACGAGCACAGGCTCAGATCGACCCATTGGCGACGGTCGGGTCGTCGTGGCTCCAACGGCAGGTGTTAGTCGACATCCAAATATGTTCGCTACCGAACAAGGCCGTGTGAAAACTCAAGCCACCCGCCCGAGTCTAAAACCTCGACCCTTCAGATCGTCTTGTATTAGCTTGGAAGCGACGCGGGAAGGGTAAAGCGACCCCCGAAAACAGGGTGTTTTTCGTTTTCCCCCGGCTTCGACCCAAAGCCCACCTTTCGACCGCGATACCGCAATTGCAGCATCTGACGCTGAAGCAGCTGTCAATGCTATTGCGAAGGTCAATACGGGCTTCGAGCAGTTGAGACTGCGCTGAATGACGTTCGCTGGCGGCCGATGCCGTGGTCATATTCACAGTGATATGATCATTCACTTTCTCGCTCTGCGAACAAGGTGCCAGATGGACCTGTGTTGGTTGCACATTTCCGACTTTCACTTTCGAAGCGGCGACACGTACGACAGTGACGTCGTGTTGCGTGCGCTGATCAAGTCCGTGCGCGATTACCGCAACGCCGGCCGGCGCTGCCACTTGATATTTGCGACCGGCGACATCGCACAGGCGGGCAAGCCGCAGGAATATGAGCAGGCGACCCGCTTCTTCGACGCGTTACTCGACGCGGCTGACGTCGAGCGGCGCTCTCTGTTCGTCGTTCCAGGCAACCACGACGTCGATCGGAGCCAGGGTGTGGGACTCGCGCGAACGCTCGGTTCGCGGGAAGACTCCGACGCGTACTTTGCGCCGAATATGCCGAAGCCACACTTGAGCCTTAAATTGCGCGCTTTCAGCCAATGGCATGAGCAGTACTTCGCAGGGGTTCGGCGCTTCCCGGATACTTCGACCTGCGGACCTGTCGAGTTAGTGGAAGTACGTGGGCGTCGCATTGCCGTGCTGAGCCTGAACAGCTCACTGTTCTGCCAGGACGACAATGATCATGCGAAGCTGCTGCTTGGTCGTCGTTGCCTCGATGCTGCGCTCACCGAGCTGGGGACGCACTCGGCCGATCTGAATTTGGCACTGATCCACCACCCTCTTGACTGGCTCAGCGATGTCGAACGGTCGAACGTTAGGGCAAGCCTGCAAGGCCATGTCGACGTCATATTGCGGGGTCACCTGCATGAGACTGACGTCGACACGGTCACGTCGCTTACAGGAACGACACTGCATTTCGCCGCCGGTGCTGCATACCAGACGCGCAAATGGCCGAATCGGGCACTCTACGTGACTCTTGAGAACAGCGGTTCGCTGCGCGTGTTTCCGATTCGCTACGAGGATAGTCCCGTCGAAGTCTGGACAGTCGACCCGAGCGTATTTCCCCACGATCCTGGGCACGAAAGGCGACTGCCGAGCCCACGGGCCCATCCGGCATCGCCGGCTGCACCTGCACCGGCGATGGAGCCGCGGGAGCCAGCGCGTTTTCGCAGCAACGTCGCGGCGCGTGGCGACGTCCCGTTTCTCGGCCGCGAGGAACTGCTGGGCGACATCGCTCGTGAACTCGGGAACCCCGCTCACGAGCGTGTCGTCGTTCTGTACGGACCACCCGGTGTTGGCAAGAGCGAACTCGCGCGCGAGTACGCGCGGCTCGGCCGTGACAGGTACCCGGGAGGCCGTTTCTTCATCAACGCGGGTACGGAAATGGCCGACTTGGCGCGCATCGGAGCCAACAGCCTTGGGCTGGAATTCACATCCGACCTACCGCTGGCCGATCGCTGCGAACGAACGCTACTGACGATGCACGGTGCCGCGACGCTGCTGATCTTCGACAACCCGTCGACGAAACAAGCCATAGAGCCCTGGCTTCCTCGCAGCGGCATGCCGTGCCACGTGCTCGTGACGACCGTCAACGAGCGCTGGTGCGATGAGTGGCCGAGCCTCCCTGTCGCACCGCTTTCGCCGGCGATGTCCCTCGAACTCGTCGAAAAGGTCGGCGGAGCGGTCGTCGCTGAGCGTTTCGGCCAAGACCTCGCGGCGCTATCTGGCGGGCTGCCGGTGCAGATCGTGCCGGCGTCGCGTGCACTGGCGTACGAGCAGCGTCGCGGACGGCTGGATGACGCCAGATTGGACATGGCACCGGAGGCGAGTAGCAGCTTCGATCTCGTCCTCAGGACAGTCGATGCTTCGGTGCGCCTGCTGCTATATGCGGCAGCATTCCTTGCACAGCAGCGCATTATCCGCGATGAACTGTTCGGCCATCTGGAACTCGAGTACGCCGGTGTACGGACCGACTTTGAAAGAAAGCTCGACGTGTGCCTTGACCTGCACCTACTTGAAGGCAGTGCCGAATTGCGCATGCATCAGCTGCTCGGCTCGTACCTGGTGCAGTGTTCGGCGCAGGATGAGGCACTAGCTGCCAGCTTGCGGGGGGTTCGGCTGCGGCAGAAGGCCCGTTTTCTTACTCTGGTACGGCAGGTCGTTGCTGCGCCGGGGGACGCGAAATTGGGAGGGGCCATCCTGTGCTACCGGCTGGATCCGGCAGATTGGGACGGCGAACTTGGCATGACAGCGGTCGACCAACACGCAGTAGGGGCCGGTCTGTACGCGATCGGGAGGTTCGACGAGGCGCGACCGTGGTTCGAGCGCGCGGTCACGGAAAAGGAACAGGGCGACACGCATGGCCGCGTGGATCACGGCAGCCGGGGCGCGAGCCTGAATTCGGTCGGCTCCTGCCTGTCTACGGTCGGCAAATTCGACGAGGCGCGACCGTGGTTCGAGCGCGCGGTCACGGAAAAGGAACAGGGCGACACGCATGGCCGCGTCGATCACGAGAGCCTGAGCAAGAGCCTGCACTCTCTCGGCTACTGCCTGTCGAGCGTCGGCAAGTACGACGAGGCTCGGCCGTGGTTCGAGCGCGCGGTCGCAG
Organism: Paraburkholderia sp. HC6.4b; assembly: GCF_014200875.1. NCBI lineage: Bacteria > Pseudomonadati > Pseudomonadota > Betaproteobacteria > Burkholderiales > Burkholderiaceae > Paraburkholderia > Paraburkholderia sp. HC6.4b. Next base: position 7,706 of record NZ_JACHDC010000036.1, on the reverse strand, counting down.
AAGCGGAACAGGGCGATAAGCATGGCCGCGTGGATCACGGCAGCCTAGGCGCGAGCCTGAATTCGGTCGGCTCCTGCCTGTCTAGCGTCGGCAAATTCGACGAGGCGCGACCGTGGTTCGAGCGCGCGGTCACGGAAAAGGAACAGGGCGACACGCATGGCCGCGTCAATCACGAGAGCCTGGGCACGAGCCTGCACTCTCTCGGCTACTGCCTGTCGAGCGTCGGCAAGTACGACGAGGCGCGACCGTGGTTCGAGCGCGCGGTCGCAGAAGCGGAACAGGGCGATAAGCATGGCCGCGTGGATCACGGCAGCCTGGGCGCGAGCCTGAATTCGGTCGGCTCCTGCCTGTCTAGGGTTGGCAAATTCGACGAGGCGCGACCGTGGTTCGAGCGCTCGGTCACGGAAAAGGAACAGGGCGACACGCATGGCCGCGTCGATCACGAGAGCCTGGGCACGAGCCTGCACTTTGTCGGCTCCTGCCTGTCAGGCGTCGGCAAGTACGACGAGGCGCGGTCGTGGTTCGAGCGCGCGGTCGCAGAAGCGGAACAGGGCGATAAGCATGGCCGCGTGGATCACGGCAGCCTGGGCGAGAGCCTGAATTCGGTCGGCTCCTGCCTGTCTAGCGTCGGCAAATTCGACGAGGCGCGACCGTGGTTCGAGCGCGCGGTCACGGAAAAGGAACAGGGCGATAAGCATGGCCGCGTGGATCACGGCAGCCTGAAGTCTAGCTTGAGCTCCCTCGCCGTCTGCTACGGAAGACTTGGCCGGCTCGACGACGCCATGAAATTAGAGGAACGGATTTCGCGAATCTGAAAATCGCTTCGGCGGTGGTGACACGTGCGGCATCTCTGAACATGCCACCTTGCGCTCGCCGCTGCTACCGCTCATGGCCGTGGCTGCGAGCGCTGATGAGCGTCCGCAAACGGATGTTCAAAGGTCATAGGAGTGACGTTAGGAGCCGGTGAGGGATCGGCAGCAGATGGCCGAACTGCGCCGTTTCCCATGCCGGAAGTCGCGAGGAATTCGCGACGCAAATCCGGGTAGTTAGCCAGCTTCTTACGATGTACTTACTCCGTGGCCTTTGCGACCTTGACGCGACGCCGGTCGTAGTGACGGTGTGTCGTGCCTGGACTCGCGTGGGCGGCGAAGTCGTACGCATCCGCGTCGTGCTGCTCGAGCTTTGCACTAATTGCAGTCGGCCGAACGTCCGAGAGTGCGAAATACTCGGGATGCTTGGTGATCTGCAGTTCCATTATGCCGCCGCGGATTGGCGCGTTGATCCGGTTCGCGATGCGCTGCGCAGCCTCATGCATGCGCTTCGCCTCGGCCTCGAGCGCGATGTTCTTGTCGAACGAGCCGATGTAGGCGTACATGGCGTCCTGCCAGACAGCATTCCAACCGCTTTTCGAATATGGCTGTCCGGTCCGCGTTGGAAAGAGGAAGAGGCTGTCGACCGCTCGATCGCGCTTGGCACGCTCGGTGACAGCGCGTAGCCGCCACGACCACTGCCGAAGCTTGTGCACTTCAGCCTCGCCTTTTTTCCGCTTCGCGCCGACGACGCGCACGCCGGCCTCGGTCAGGCCGGAGAAGTGGAAAGGGCGGATCTCTGCCGCGCGAAAGCCGGTCAGGTAGCAAAACATCGCTGCGAGTCCCATTGTGCGATAGGACTGCTTCTGGCGAAGCGCCCAAACGTAGAACGCGAGCACTTGATGCCGCTCGATCGTGCGCACGTCCGGGTCGTTGGTGTTCAGCATCATCCCGATGAACGGGTTTTGCTTGATGACGCCCCAGCGCACCGCGTAATTGCAGATGGTCTGCATGAGGGCCATGTCCTTGTTTGCGCCGATCGGCGCGCCCGCGTTCGCTCGCGCGTCGAGGAACTGATAACCGTGGAATGTTTCGAGGGCCATCGGGGCCATCCGGCCGAAGAACTTGATGAGACGCTCGTACGCGCCGCGTCGGACGGCGAGACCATCTTTCGATTGATCGCGGAAGTGCGTCGGCGCGACCTCGTCGCGAAAGCGCTCGACCATGGCGGCAACGGAGCCAGCGACGATCTGGCCGGCCTGAATGTCGAGCGCTTTACGCATCGCATTGCGCTCGGCGGTGGCGAGTGCGGCCCGGTCGCCGCGCGCCACGGTTGCAAAGGTCTCGCTGCGGCCGTCTGGGAACTTGTACCAGAACGAGATCTTGCGGACGCCAGTGCGCTTGTACAGCCGGTCTATGCCAGTCGATTCGTTGACTGCGGCGGGCTTATCGGGCGAAGGCTTGGAGGTTTGGCGCGGCATCAAATTTCGAGTTTCTGTGATCCGTCGGCGTGACGCCGAGCTTCATATCGCGATATGCGCGCGACACTTTCGGCAGGCCGTTTCGGTCGACGACGAATTTCCAGTGGTTATCTCTCAGCCAGCGCTGCATTGCGGTGCGCTGGTTGGGTTTGCAGTTGATAAGGTCGGCCAGTTCGTGAGCCGTGAGATAGTCGCTCATCGCTCGCTCCTCATGTGGATTCGGATTATTCGGAACATCGATCCGATCATTGGATTACCTCCATCTGGTTTCCACCGATGGGAGAGACGCTACCCACGGCGCACGGCGCGGCGTGATGTACCATGGCTGAAAATGGAGACTGGCCATGACCAAACAAGATTTTGTCCAGCGCTCGCTCGACATTGCGAAGGCAATGGGCCTGCGCGTCGATGCAGTCACACAGGGCGAAGCGCGCGGGCTGTTGCGTATTTGCTTCAACGAGAAAAGCGGGAAATTCCTCCACGAACTCCACCTTCAATCGCTCTATCCGCTGTTGCGCAAGCGCGGCCTCTCGGTGGCTGAATTGAACGCCGCTATCGAATCGGTGGCGCCCGGTCGCCCATGCACGCATCGCGGAATGCGCGAAATCATCGTGCAACTGCAAAACGCTTCTGCTCGATAGCCGCCCGAATGTTTCGCGATGAGACTTTGGATTCAGCCTTGCGGTGCCTGCAGCGACCTCTACGGGCAGCCGGCCGCCATCGGCCCGCATGAGAACCTGGACTTCAACGGTAGAGGGACCGTGCAGGCGGTGCGTGCGGAGGAGCATTACACCTGCATTCGCTGCGGCGCCGTGTTCGCTCGCATCCTTGCAGGCGAAACCCGAAAGCAAATCTGGATGCTGGTGAACGCGGGTCAACATTGACTGCTTCAAGGCTGTTGATCGCCGCTGCACCCGCGATTCGCTGCGGCAGCGCACATGAAATATTCCACCGGAAAGTAGGATCGGGAGCTCACGCATGGACGCATATCATCGTGGTGACTGGTTTGGTTTCGGGCAAGCGGTCGGAACCGTCGCCGCTATCTTCGCGACGATTGGCTTGTACTGGGCGCAGCGCCGCCGAGATGTGCGTCGCGACCGCAGACGCAAGGCATCGATTCGAAGGGCTGTCGATGACACTCTCCGACTGAGTATTACGCTTGCGGAGGAGGCGCACGAACCCGGCGATCGATTTAAAGAAGTTGGCACATGGAGTCAATACAAAATATTCAGAAAACGCCAACTTGACGAGTACTTGGAGATTCTGGCGTCGCTCCCGGTCGAAGATCTTGCCGAGACGGACTTGTTGGGAGTCGCCTTGAGTGTTCGAGTTTGTCTTCGCAATCTCAACGAGATTATTTTCGAATCCGAAATAGATTCTCCGGAATCTTGGCCATACAGCCGTAACATGATCCTCGATTGCTTGAAAAGCCTTCACCGGTCGCAACAAGCATTGAAGACAAAAAGTTAGAGGCTGGCGCTCTAATTCATCGAGAATCTGTTCGTCTATCACCATCGTTTCGTCGAGCTGGTTAGATTGGGCGATCATTTCGCTCTCACGTCTGAGTCCGACTTTCGGAGTCGTCCGATAAGTGCGACGGTGCGTGCGGAATAAGATGCAGACGTTGGCAGCCGCGTCTCCCGCGATGTTAAGCCTCGCGACGAGCGAGGCTTTTTTTCGTCTTGACGTCATTGCGCCGGGCTCCAATTGGTAAGCCGCTGGTCGGCGCGCACATACAGCGGATGGCGTGGCGATCCGTCTTTCGTCGTGCCAAGGCTCAGAATCCGCCTGTGCGGGGCGCCGCAAAAGATCGCGTACACCTCACGCACGCGGTCCAGTTTGGAGTTCGCTCCCCAGGCGAAAATGACCGTTTCGTGCTCGCGCGCGGCGATGCGCAGCCACATGTCGTTGTCGGGTCCGACAGGATCAGCGTGGCGCCACAGGTCAGCCGGGCTTGGAGAGCGAAGGGCATACAGGTTGACCACGGCAATTCCGTTGCATCCCCATCGGTATGCGAACGCCTTGCAGCGGCGCACCGTGGGATCGTCGGCAGTTGCGTCTGCGGTGCTCGGGTTTAGCATCACGAACAAAGCAGTTCCGAGGCACGGCTGTTCGAACTCGGGCCCGACCGGGGCCGGCCGCCTGAGCAGATATCGATAGGTGCCGCAGGGACTAATAATCGCGCTCATGCGACGACTCCAAGTTCGAGCAGTTGCCGCAACTGCGCGGCGACCTCTGGCGCAACTTCGAAAAAGTTGAGTGCTCCTTGCAGGCAACGAAAGGCAGCGGCTTCGACTCGACGACATGAAAGCCGTATTGGCCTTCGATGTGCCACGGTGACGTGCGATCGCTGGGCGCGACGCATCCGTCGATTGTTGCGACGCCGACGATTCCGCCGCGTTGTAGCTGGTCGAACGGAGGCAGTTCGATCGTCGGGCCGCCGACCGGCCACAGCGGATCCTGTGCGGCTTCGTACTCCGCGCGCGTCATACCCTTTGAAGCGTGAATCAACACGCGCCCGCGGACCTTTGTCGGCCAGCTGCGGTTTTCGATGTCCTTCAGGGTGCCAGCGGCGATCGCTGCCGCGCGCGCCGCATCGGTGAGATCTGGACGCACGATGAGCCAACACCAGGGCTGGCGGATGGAAAGCGCTCTCATGCTAGGATTCCTAAAGCGAAAAACCGGAGCTGAACATGTCGGACCGACATCGCGAAATTGAATACGATCCGTATCGAATCATTGTCAACGCTGACCGGGAATATCTTGCCGGCGCTGCCGATCCGAATGGCCGCTTTTCGGCGCGAGCCGTAATTACGAGGCTGGACGGTCAACCTGTGTACAAGAATTTCCTCAACTACCAGCTCGAAGAAGGTCCGTGGTTCGACGAGCTTCAGGATGCACTCAGAGACGCAGAAGTGCGCGCTCGTACGGCGATCAATGACGGTTTCCCCGATCTCTGACATCACCGCTTCTCCGGAAATGCGTCATGCGTGCGGCCATCAAGTTCGCGGCCAGCTGCTTTCTTGCCCACACGTCTGATCGTGATGCAGTCGGCGTCTTCATCGCTAGGAGGCGCGGCCCATAGGGTGCCGTCGGCGCGCATGAAACGTACTTCGCCGGGTGAGGAGCCGAACGCTGCCACCGACGCATCGGCCCATTCGCCGTGCTGTTTGAATAGAAACGGCACCACGGCCTCACCACACTGATCGCGGAGCGTGCGCGCCCAATCCGTATTCATCGGCCGCGCGCCCGGGCCGCTTTCACCGCCGGCAATCACCCAATCGAGCATGTCCAGCCGCGTCGTGCGATGTTCATCCGGCAGCGTCGGGGACGGATAGCGACCGCCGCACCGATCCGACAGATGCCACCGCCTGAGATCGACCGGCCCGAGCAACGGCTCCGCCGAAAGGAAGCGCACGCGAGCTGGCACCTCGAGCAACTTCGGAATATCCCGGTCGGCCTCTTCCTGATTGACGACCGTCGCGCCGATCCAGACGTTCGGCCACGGCCAAGGGGCGTGAGCCTTTAGGCCTTTCCTCTGTAGTAGCGCATCGACGATCATCTCTCGAGCGTTGCCGATGCGCTTGGTCAGCAGCAGCCAGTCGAGATTGGGCGTGCTTGCTATCAGCTCGAACAGTCGTGCGTGCATCGGATAGCGCAGTACGGAACATCCGTTTTACGCCGCAGGGCGATCTGGATATCGCGGCGCTGATGGAATTTGTAGGCGTGAGCGACGCCACGGTCAGCACCTGGTACGACCAAAGCGGAAAGGGGTATCACGCGACGGCGGTGGCGGGGGCGCAACCGCACATCGTCGAAGCTGGCGTGCTGGTCGCGGTCAACGGGCAACCGGCGGTCCAGTCGTATTCTGACGACGACAGTGGAAACTCTCAGACGCTGAGCGCGCCGCTGCCGAATATCAACACGGCCGCGAATCCCTTCACGCTGAACACCGTATTCAACTGCACGCTCCAGCGTGCCACTGGCGTCGTATACCCATTCCTTCAGACGCCCGTCGTGAGCAACCCGATTGGATACCAGATCGGATTCGTCACTTCCGGTACCGTCGCGTCGCAACGGATCAATGGCACAGCGCTATCGAGTAGCTACGGCGTCATCAGTTCAAGCAACGCGTCACCGACGAATCTCAATAGCGCGAGCGCACTTCTCTCGAAAAGCCCGCTCACGCTCTGGCTTAACGGCTCGCAGTACACATCCAGCACGGGCGGGTCGGCAGCAGTTACGGTGAACAGCGTGGTGCTGGGCGTCCCATATGAGCCCGGAACCGGGACCTTCGGCTCGATCATGACCGCTTTTCTCGCTGAGGCGATCCTCCTCCCGCCCGGAGCGGAAGGCGCCCTCTATCAAAACCAGCAGGCTTACTGGGGAACTCCATGAGATACGCAATACAGAATCCCGATGGTTCGTTCAAGATTGATTTGCTTGGGAATCTGTTCCCGAATGTCAGTTTTGCCGGTGGCGCGCCGTCTGCAACCTGGCTCGCGGATAACCACGTCTATCCCGTTGCCGACGATGTCCAGTTCGACGCGCTAACTAAATGCGTCGACGTCGAACCCTACCTCGACGGCGATGTGGTTCGCACAGCGCGCGCTGAACCAGTCACGGACGATGACACGATCGCAAGCGCCTACGTCGACGCGTTGCAGCGGGCGATGGACGCCGCGGCGCGCAGCCGTGGTTACGACGACATCAAGTCGGGCATCACGTATCTGGAGAGCAGCATCCCAACGTTTGCCGCTGAGGCCCGCGCAATGCGCGACTGGCGCGACGCAATGTGGGGATACGGCCTTGCCGAGATCGCAGCAGCGCGGAGCGGCGAGAAGTCGCTGCCGGCGCTCGCGGTGTTCACTGCGGGGATGCCGCAGATCGAATGGCCGGCGGAGCAAACATCAACCTAGCAGCATGTTGTTCTAACGCTTTCAGATTCGCCGCCTTCGGGCGGGTTTTTCGTTTACGGCCACCATTTGGTGGCCGCTTTCTTATCGGAGAGCCAATGACAGAGCCTGTTTCATCGACGGGGGCTGCGATCAGCGCAGGAATGACGAGCGGCGTGTTGATCACGCTTCTGCATTCGCAGGTTGATCCAAAACTCGTCGTAGGTGTGGTGTGTGGGACGTGCGTTTTCATGATGCGCTCGCATGAGCCGTCGTGGTTTCGCAAGTTCGTTTATTCGATCGTGACGTTGCTCGGCGGCTTTTCCTTATCGTCGTGGGCGATGGAGCATTGGCCCGGCTTGCCGTCGTGGCTGGCGGGGTTCGCGTGCGCTGCTTCGATCGTCACGATTACCGATCTCGTCCTCATAGACAGCGTCAAGCAGCATGGCCGGTCAGCGACAACTATCTTGGCCGGTCAACGGGGTAATTGTCGCTGCTTATAAGGTCATATTTGACGTTGC